>DATFPD010000152.1:0-1885 GCA_035265005.1 Gemmatimonadaceae bacterium
CGAAGAGATCATCGCCGTCATGCGCACCGCCGGCGACGCGGCGCACGGCCGTCGCCTACGCGCACTGATCGTGATCATGTGGCGCGCCGGGCTGCGCATCCAGGAGGCACTCGCGCTTGCCGAGGGCGATCTCGATCACCGCCGTGGCTCGGTCCTGGTGCGCCGCGGCGGTGATCGAGGTCGCCCTCGGTGAGCGCGAGCGCCTCCTGGATGCGCAGCCCGGCGCGCCACATGATCACGATCAGTCCGCGTAGGCGCCGGCCGTGCGCCGCGTCGCCGGCGGTGCGCATGACGGCGATGATCTCTTCGATCTGGGGCGGATCGGTCGGGTAGCGCAGACCCTTGTTGCCCGGAGCGTGGCCGGCATGGAATCCCGGCAGCGTCGCCGGCGACCGACGTCGACCGGCACGATCGAGCAGAAGCTCGGACATGATCCCTCCTCGGACTCGTGGAACGAGCCTGACTATCGGCGTCGCGACACGGCCCGGCCCTCAGCCGGACGGGGCTATCGCTTCTGGCACCGAGCAGCGGTCAGAGCCGATCCGCGACAGCTTTCGCAAGTGCCTCTAAGGAGCAGCCGAGCCTGACTCGCTGCGGCAGCGCCGAACTTCCGCCAGTAGTCGAGGGACGTAGCTGCGCGCCGCTGCGATGAAGCGCAGGTCCGATACGGGTGCTGGGTGGTTGTCATGCATGACGTACATATCGGGCTGATCGCTGTCCCAGTCGGTGATCATGATGAAGTCGGGGCCGCCGATTGCCGGTCCGTATTCAGCGATCCATGGAGCCGGAGAAGCCGCCTCGGTGAGTGATTCGAGTTCGGCTAGCTCGGCGTCCGTCAGCGCTTGGTCAGACATGAGCGCGAGGCTAACCGGCGACTGCTCCTATCGCCCTGCCAGCGGCATTGCTGCGCCGCCTTCTGTACCAGCAAAATCCGGGCAGGTCCGCTTCAGTCATGTAGCTCGAATGGGTTCCAGCCGTCCGCCAGTTTCGACACCAACTCCGTGAGACTTTCCGCGCAGATCGGCGGCTCGCCCTCCTCCCACGTGATGTCGAGCATCACGATGTGGCCAGACGTTGGGTCTAGGCAAAACCGCTCGCGGCTCCCATCCGACGCGACGTCGATGAGTCGCGGAGGTCCGGAGCGATGCTCTCCCGGCAGCTCCCACATGCTCATCAGCTCACTCAGCGATAGCACCTGGCAACCGCACTGCGGAAAGTCAGCCCAGTGCGAACCATCGCTGACACGCAGGAAATCGCGAAGATCCTGGGGCAGTCGATGCTCCAGCCTCTGCTCGGCGATGGCTAACGCATCTTCTGAGACACCGGCGTCGCGCACCGGAAGCAGTTCGCTCAGGCGCCGCATCGCCGAAGCCTAGGAGTTCCTTGCAATCGGGCGCTGGCGAGAGCGCTCCTTTCGCCTGCCAGGAGCAGCCCGCTGCTGGAGTTGCCGAGTGTTGCAATGCGCGAAACCGGGCAGCGCCATGGCCGCCGCACGGGGCGGTGCGTGGCCGCGATCGACGCCGGCGAGTACGCCGGACCGGGGCAGGTCTTCGTCAGGTTCTCGGACACCCGCTCGCGCGCTGCGCCTCGCGGTCTGCGACTCGGGGGCGGGCTTTGACCCAACCCGAACGCGGCCGGCCATGGGCTCACACAGATGCAGTACCGCAGCGGCGCCGCGGTGGCACGCTTAAGGTCGACTCCACCCCGGGCCGCGGAACGCGCGTGGCGGGCATCATGCCCGACGCCTGGCAAGATGCGACCGCGAGCCCCGACTTTTATGGCCGCTGGGGCACGGGTCAGAACGCTGGCGCGCGGCTGGGGCGCGCTTGCGCTGTTGGATGGTCGCGGTATCGTGCGGGGCTCAGGGAGGCTTGACCTCGACGCG
>DATFPD010000153.1:0-2654 GCA_035265005.1 Gemmatimonadaceae bacterium
GTGCTCGGGCTGTGCTGGGGCGGCGGGCACGCGCTGACCCTGATGGCGCTCGGCCTCCCGTTCGTCCTCTGGGGCGACGCGCTGCCGGAGACGATCCAGCGGGCGGCCGAGATCGCGACCGGCGTGCTGATCGTCGGTCTCGCGCTGCGGCTGCTGGTGCGCTGGCGCCGCGGCTACTTCCACGTCCATCCGCACCGGCACGGCGACGTGGTGCACGCCCACCCGCACATGCACGAGCAGGCGCACGGCCACGCTCACGCGCTGGAGCACGGGCATCCCCACGCCGAGGCGCTCGGCCGCACGCCGCTGGCCGCGCTCGCCATCGGGCTGGTCCACGGGGTCGGCGGCTCGGCAGGCGCGGGGATCCTGATCGTCGGCACGATCGAACACCGCACGACCGCCGCGCTGGCGCTCGCCGTCTTCGCTGCCGCGACGGCGACCGCCATGGGACTGGCGACGCTGGTCCTCGGTCGCGTGCTCGCCGGCAGGGGAGTCGCGGCGCGCCTGGAGGCCGCGGTTCCCGTCCTCGGCCTGGCCGGGATGCTGTTCGGATCCTGGTACGCGTTAGGCAGCCTCCAGGCCGTCCCGTACGTGCTCTGACCCCGGGGGTACGGCCAGCCGCACATGAATTGGCCGTCCACCCGTAACGACTCGGACCCCTCGATGGACGAAGATGCTGCGCACAACACCCCCATAGATCCTTCCCTCAGGATCCTCGAGGCCAGCCCCCAGGACCGCTCTCTCTCCTCCCCGGCATCCGCGGGCTAGCCGTGCAAGTACCAAGGCCGTCGCGCTCTTCCCCCGGGCGCGGCGGCCTTTTCCTCTTCTGGGTAAGTGCCCGCCGCGCGGGAGTAAGGCGCGAGCTGCGCCGGCCGGCACCTTCCGCCCGATGTGCGGGGCGCCGCGCGGGCGGACAATCGCTCGCATGAGCACCACGACCGTCATCAAGCGAATCCTCGGGCCCGTCCAGGCCGTCGACGACGACTCGCCCGCCCTCACGCTCCGCTACGCCGTCTCGGCCGACACCGAGGCGCTGGACCGGCTGGCGCAGCTCGACTCGGCGCACGCGCCGCGCGGCATCGTGCTCGTCGCGGAGGTCGGCGGCGAGGTCTGGGCGGCGATCTCCGTCGACGACCCGCGCGTCGCGATCGCCGACCCGTTTCGGCCGACCGGCGAGCTCGTCGCGCTGCTGACGGAGCGCGCGCGCCAGCTGCGCCGCTCCCAGCGCGAGCGCCGGCGGCTGCCGCGCGTCTGGCCCGAGACCGGCTGGGACCGCGCGGCCATGCGCTGATCGGCGCGCGACGGCGAAGCGTTCCGCCCCATCCCGTGTTGTCAGGGGCGGAACTCTTCGACGGGAGGGAAGAAAGTGCTGGTAAGGACCATGCTGGTCGCCGCGGCGGTGGCACTGCTCGCGCCCGCCGCGGCGAGCGCGGCGAGCAAGCCGGGCGTCAGGACAGGCGGCGTGTCGAACGTGACGTTCAACAGCGCGACGCTGAACGGCCGCGTCGATCCGAACAAGGCCGACACGACGTACTTCTTCCGGTACGGCACGACGCGGGTGTTCACCACCGACACGGCGCCTGCGGCTGCGGGATCGGGAGCCGACCCGGCGCGCGTGAGCACGGCGGTCGCCGGGCTCGCGCCGCTGACGCAGTACCACTATCGACTGGTGGCGCAGAACCGGCTCGGCACCACGGTGGGCGAGTGGCGCACGTTCACCACCAAGCGGCAGCCGCTCGGCGTCACGCTGGCGGCGAACCCGAACCCGGTCGCGCCGGGCGGGGCGACGGTGCTCGCCGGTCAGCTGACCGGAACCAACAGCGCCGGCCGCGACGTGGTGCTGCAGAGCAACCCGTTCCCCTACACGCAGGGCTTCGTCGGTGCCGCCAACCCCCAGGTGACCGGCACCGACGGGACCTTCTCGTTCCCCGTCCTCTCGGTGCCGGTGACGACGCAGTTCCGCGTCGTGCTGGCCCAGCGGGCCGAGGTGACCAGCCCGATCGTCGTCGTCGGCGCGGCGCTGCAGGTGCGGACCGACACGGAGAAGGTCGCCCGCCACCGCCACAGCGTCTCGGTGCGCTTCCGCGGAAGCGTCTCGCCGCAGAACGACGGCGGCCGCGTCGGGATCCAGAAGTTCCGCAACGGCGTCTGGACGGAGATCGCGCACACGCGCGCGAAGGACGCCGGCTCCTCCAAGTCGGTCTACAACACGCGCGTGCGGATCTACCGCTCGGGCCTGTTCCGGACCGTCGCGGAGGCCGAGGGCCAGTACGTCAGCGGCGCCGGCCGGGCGATCAGGATCAAGGTCCGACGCTAGACCGGAACGCCATTGCGACTCCCCCGGTCGGCGCTACCTTGCGCGGCTCAGCAACGATTGGGGGAGGAGCAGTGCTCAGGTTCTGGACCGCCGCGGGCGTGGTCGGCGCTACCTGGAGCAGCGCGCCGGATAGGCTCCGGCGCAGATGGAGGCCGCGCGCGGGCACTGGCTGAAAGCCGTCGGCCACGCGCGCGGGCCGCTCGCCGAGGGCTGGCTCGACGAGCGCCCCGAGCTGCTGCGCCGCACCGGCTTCCCGCGGCGGCCGCGGATCGTCCCCGGCGACCGGCTCGTCTACTACGCGTCGGTCTGGCGGCGGGTGTTCGCGGTCGTCGAGGCG
>DATFPD010000154.1:0-3250 GCA_035265005.1 Gemmatimonadaceae bacterium
AGCCGCAGCGTGTCGCCGTTGCGGCGCACGACCACGACGCTCGTCGGCGAAGCGAAGCGCAGCTCCACCGCGGCGCCGTTCTGCAGGGCGGGCGCCGGCGCCTGGGCCGCCCCCGCGCGAGCGCCCGCGGCGAGCGCGACCACCCCCGCGAGCGTGACCCTCGTCAGGCGGCGCACGGCATCCCCCGCCGCCGCCGCGGCCGCGGCTGGTGCATGATCCAGGCGTGCAGCGCCATCGTCGACAGCGCCATGTGCGCCGCCAGGAACGCGAGCGCCGCCACCGCCTCCGACCCGAGCGCGCAGAACGGGGCGGCCACGAGGAACGCCGGGAGGTGGAACAGCCCCCACCAGGTCATCCAGACCTCGCCGGCGACGTTGGTCGGCCCGCACATTCCCATCTTCACCATCCCCAGCGCCACCGGGAGCAGCCAGAGCCCCTCGATCGCCAGCGCCCCCAGCGACGCCAGCACCATCGGATGGCTGCGCGTCCGCGCCCACGTCCTCATCCGTCGCACCCGCCGCATCCGCGTCTCTCCGCTCACTGGCCCGCGCCCGCCAGCCCCTGCGCGACGGCGGCGCCGAGCGGCACGGTGATCGTCGATAGCAGCGCGCCGAAGAACATCGGCCCGGGTCCATCCTGGTACGTGCCGGCTTCCTGGGCGGCCCCCACCGCCACCGGGGCCAGGCCGGCGATCGCGCCGAGCGTGGCGGCGATCGGGCGGGCGGGCTCGTGGCAGTAGTGGGCCGCGAGCATGGCGCCGCCGGCGCTCCCCGCGACGTAGACCACCCCCAGGGCGTCCCCGTCCGACGTGGCCAGGACCGAGGCCACGGCGCCCACCGCGCCGATCGCCAGCGCGACCCCGAATCGCTGGCCGGTCGTGCTGCGCGTGCATCTGGCGGCGCCCGGCGCGGCCGCGAGGCGCGGCGACGTCGCGGCGGGCGCGCGCCGCGACGTCGCCGCCGCCGGCGCGATGCGGGCCTGCGCTGGGGATACGACCGGCGTCCCGGCCAGGATCAGCAGCGCCGCCGTGGCGATCGCGGCTCGGACCTCTCTCATCATCCTCGGCATCCTGCTGGGCGACGCACGCAGTCTAGCCGTCCCCCGTCCCGCCTCCGTGACCTGGAGCGTGACCTGGAAAGGGCGATTCGCCACTACCCCGGGATGCACCGGCTCCCCGAGGCAGTGGCGAATCGCGCAGCGCGAATCGCGAATCGCCCTTCAGTCTGCGGCCAGGAACCGCTGCTCCGCGGCCGCCGGGGCCTGCCGCCCCGCGCCGGTCATCGTCCCGTAGGCCTCCTCGATCAGCTCCACGTCGCGGCGCGCGCGGTCGAGCGTCATGAGCGGGCCGTCGCCGGTGCGCAGCGCGCGGATGAAGTCGCGCCACATGCCGCGGTAGCCGAGCAGGTCGCGGACGCCGGGGAAGACGAGGCGCGGGCCGCGCTTGCCGGTGACGATCATCCAGAGCCCGTTCGATTCGAACGACACCGAGCCCTCGGTGCCGTAGACGTGCGAGACGCGGATCCCCTTGAGCGGCGACGGCACGTCCCACGAGTAGTGCAGCGTCCCCACCGCGCCCTCGTCGTAGCGGACGACCACCAGCACGCTCCGCTCGATCGCGTCGCGGTCGCCGCCCCCGGCGCGGAAGCCGGCCGCCGACGCGACGCCGAGGCCGATGTTGGCCATCAGGTTGACCCAGTGGATCCCGGCCTCGAACAGCGCCCCGCCGCCGGCGAGCCCCGCATCCTCGCGCCACCCCGCGGTGTCCTGCCGCTTGACGGCGTTCACGCGCACGAACCGCACCGCGCCTAACGCGCCGGAGCCCACCAGCTCGCGCAGCCGGATGGCGACCGGCTTGTAGAAGTAGTTCTCGGCCACCATCACCCGCCGCCCCCCTGCGGCCGCCTCGGCGTCGCGCACCGCGTCGAAGTCGGCCGAGCGCAGGAACGGCGGCTTCTCGACGACGACGTCCTTCCCCGCGGCCAGCGCGGCGAGCGTCATCTCCAGGTGCAGCGCCGGCGGCGTCGCCACCACCACCACCCGCACCCGGTCGTCCCGCAGCGCCGCCTCGTACGACCCGAAGCTCCCCGCGCCGCCGTGGCGCCGGGCGTACTCCGCCGCCTTCGCCGCGTCCCGGCTGGCGAAGAAGAGCCGCGCGTCGCCGCGGAAATGCTTCAGCGTCCGCGCGTGGATCGTCGCCGCCCACCCGCAGCCGAGCAGGGCGATGCCGAGGGGCGGGGAGGGTGGGGAGATCATGACGGCTGCGTGCTGCGTGCTGCGTGCTGCGACCTCAGTGCGCTCGGGAGGCTCCTGACGTCCCGAGCGCACTGAGGTCGCAGAGCCTGTCCTGAGCGCAGCGAAGGATCGCAGGTCGCAGCTCGCAGCTGTTTGATCTTCGGCTCTCGCACCCCCATCACGTACGCCGCGATCACGCCGGCCCAGATCGCCGCGTAGAGCGGGATGAAGCGCTGGCGGCGGGTGAGCATCTCGGGGTGCGTGATCGGCATCCCGGCGAACTTGCCGCGCGGCTTGTTGGGGAAGAAGAAGGTCTTGTACGTCTCCACCGCCGCGCGCTCGTAGCCCAGCGCGCCGATCGCGATGTAGAAGTAGCTGTCGGTGAGGAGCGAGAGCAGCAGCGCGAAGCCGAGCGTCATGATCGGGCTGCGGAAGAACTTGAAGAGCTCGAAGCCCTCCTTGGGCGCGTCCTTCCACGCGCCGCCCACCGCCGCCACCCACCCCCACGCGCTCCCCGCCACCAGCAGCAGCGCCCAGTGCGGCAGCGGCCGCGTGCGGTCGAGCGCCCAGAGCCCGCCCACGATCGCCACCACCGCGGCCACGTACGCAGCCCCCGCCGCCAGCCGCGCCCCGCGGCTCTTCACCGGCCGCCCGCCGACCGCGAACTGCATCGGGATGAAGTACTTCGACTGGTCCTCGTCGCGCAGGAACGTCTTCCACACCTCGACGATCCCGCGCTCCAGCGCGTACACGAGCCCGAACAGCACCACGATGCTCGACGCCCGCGTCAGGTCGAACTGGACGAACCGCTCCACGGCCAGCCCCGCCAGCGCCCCCACCACGATGCTCCGCGCGTAGCGCCGCACCGTGAACCCCTCGTGGATCGCGTCCTTGTACATCCCCCACGTCGCCACGTGCGTCCCGGCCGCGAGGCCGACGAGAAGGGCAATCAGAAAGTTCATCTGGGAAGTCTGCTTGAATCAGGATACGAGGGATGGGGGACGGGGGATGGGGGATG
>DATFPD010000155.1:0-4318 GCA_035265005.1 Gemmatimonadaceae bacterium
TGTCGCCTCCACCGCCAGCGAGTTTCCGGGATATACGCGTACTCCGGCAAGTCCCTCCAGTTCTTCCCGCAGGGAGACGGCTGTGCGCTTTGCCAGATCGCGCAGCCAGCGGCGTTGCGCGTTGTCGAGACGAGTGTTCGCCACGGGGAACCAGACCAAAGGTGGTGGGCGACACTGCACGGGTGGACGACGGCTGGAACGCTAGCTCGCCGACTCCGATTCGTCACCATCGTCCTGGCGCGCACCACGCAGGCGGTGCTCGACGCGCTGTCGGGTCCCGCCTGACGACGGGTGCGCGTCTCCCCGACTGACGCCCGCCCCCCCGCTCGCCACATTGACCGTGCGGCGACGCCCCGCCCGTGGGGCCGGCCGCGACCGCCAGTCGATGGGGAGGGTAGCGCCATGACAGCCAACGAGGTCGGCTTCTTTCCGCGCACGGCGCTCGCCGACGCGCCCCACGCCCCCTTCACCCGGGCGGCCGAGCTCGGCCCCCTGCTCGTCGCCACCGACGGCTCGGCGGCCGCCGACGCCGCGCTGCGCGCCGCGTATCTCCTGGCCGCGCGCACGAACGCCGACGTGCACGTGCTGAGCGTCGTCGAGCCGGTGCTGGTCCCGACGGTGGACGGCCTCGTGCTCCCCTCGCCGGAGGGGTACGAGCAGGCGCGGAAGGCCCAGCGCCTGGCGGCGGTGCGCGCACAGGTGCGCCGCGTCGCCGGCGCCGACTGCGCCTGGGAGGTGGAGGTGCGCCTGGCGCCGCCGGCGCGCACCATCGCCTGGATGGCGCACGAGCGCGGCGCGCGGCTGATCGTCCTCGGGCTCGGCCGGCACCGCGTGTCGGACCGGCTGTTCGGCACCGAGACCGCGCTCAGAGTCGTGCAGCTCGCGGACGTGCCGGTGCTCGCCGTCGCCCCCGACTTCACCGCGCTGCCGCACCGCGCCGTGCTGGCCACGGACTTCAGCGAGATCAGCGTCCGCGCCGCCCGCACCGCGCTCCCGCTGCTCCGCGACCCGGCGACCGCCTACCTGGTCAACGTGCGCCTGCCGATCGACATGCCGGACCGCTCGTGGGGCTCGGCGTACGAGGACCGCGTCTCGCGCTCGTTCGAGCGGCTCCGCGCGCAGCTCGACGCGCCCGACGGGGTGACGCTGGAGACGATCCGCCTCCCGGGCGACCCGGCGTCCACGACGCTCGACTTCGCCGCGACCGCGCCGGCGGACCTGATCGTCGCCGGGAGCCACGGCTACGGCTTCTTCGCGCGGCTGGTGCTGAGGAGCGTGTCGACGCGGCTGCTGCGGGGGGCGCGGTGCTCGGTCCTCATCGTCCCGCCCCGGGATTCGTAAGGCGGGACGGGCCCTCGCCGTTCAGTGCTTCACCGTAACGCCACCAGCTCGTACCCCCGCCCCCGCAGCCCGTCGATGATCGCCGGGAGCGCGAGGGCGGTCTGCGTGCGGTCGCCGCCGGGGTCGTAGCCGTCGCCGTCGTGCAGGAGGACGATCGCGCCCGGCCGGACGCCGGCGAGCACGCGGCGCGCGATCTCGGCCGGGCCCGGGCGCTCGGTGTCCCAGACGCCGAGCGACCAGCCGACCGTGCGCTGGCCGAGCGACCGCGCGATCGGCGTGACCCAGGGGCTGCGGAAGCCGTGCGGGGCGCGGAAGAGGCGCGGGCGCACGCCGGCCGCGCGCTCGATCGCCGCGGCGCCGAGGGCGAGGTCGCGCCGCACGTAGCCCGGCGTCCGGCGGTGGAGCGCGCGGTGGGCGTAGCCGTGGTTGCCGAGCTGGTGCCCCTCGTCGGCCGCGCGGCGCACCAGCTCCGGCCAGCGGTCGGCGTGCCGGCCGAGCACGAAGAACGTCGCCGGCGCGCCGGCGCGGGCGAGGGCGTCGAGCACGGCCGGGGTCGCGCGCGGGTTCGGCCCGTCGTCGAAGGTGAGGGCGACCGTCGGCCGGCCGCCGGCCGTCGGGTCGTGCGGCAGCCGCGCGAGCACGCGCCCGAAGAGCGGGCTGTTGCGGTGGAAGGCGCCGTGCGCCGCCGCGCCGGCCGCGGCGGCGGCGGCCGCGCCTAACGCCAGCAGCGCGGCGCCCACGCGCCCCTCACCCGCGCCTCACCCGCGCCTCACGCGGCGGCCGCCACGGCGCCGAGCACCCGCGCGTAGAGCGCCAGCACGCGGTCGGCGACGTCCGGCCAGGCGTAGCGGAGCGCCGTCTCGCGCCCGGCGGCGGCGAGCTTCGCCCGCAGCACGTCGTCGTCCAGCACGCGGGCCAGGGCGTCGCTCAGCCCCGCCGCGTCGTCGCACGGCGCCAGCAGCGCCTCGCGGCCGTCGGCCACCACGTCGCGGAAGCCCTCGATGTCGGAGCAGACGACCGGCGTGCCGCACGCCATCGCCTCCAGCAGCGTGATCCCGAACGACGCCTTGGTCGTGGGGCAGGCGTACACCGCGCTGTTGGCGTAGTACCGCGGCCGCTCGGCCACCACCGCGCCGGCGAAGGCGATGTCGGGGTCGCCCGCGGCCAGCCGCCGGTAGAAGGGGCGCAGCGGCCCGTCGCCCACCACCACCAGCCGCGCCGGCCGGCGCGGCGTCCGCACGCGCCGGAACGCCGCCATCAGCGTCGCCAGGCCGTTGCGCGGGTCGAAGCGGCCGAGGAAGAGGATCGTCGGCACGCCGTCGGGCGGCATCGCGGCCGGCCGCGGCGCGTCCGGGCTGAACATCTCGACGTCGACGCCGTTGGGGATGATCGTCCAGTCGGCGTCGAAGTAACGCGCGCAGGCGGCGGCCGCCGTCGGTGAGACCGCGATCGCCGCCGCCAGGACGTCCAGCCGGCGCTGGAAGTAGCGCCGCGTGGCGCCGTAGGCGAGCGAGCGGCCGAAGTTCGTGTGGAACGTCCCCACCACCGGGACGCCCATCCGGTCGGCCTCCTCCAGCGCGAGCAGCGGCAGGGTGGGGGCGAGCGGCGTGTGCGCGTGCACGATGTCGTAGCGCCCGCGGCGCAGCACCTCGCGCATCTGTCGCCGCAGCCCCCACCCCACCGTCAGGCGCGCCATCGAGCCGTTGGCGTAGACCGGCACGCTGCGCCCGAGGCGGACGACGTGCGGCTCGTCCGGGGCGTCGCCGATCCGCGACGTGATGATGTCCGCGTGGTGACCCAGGCGCCGCGCTTCGCGCGCCAGGAAGTGGACGTGCTCGCAGACGCCGCCCAGGTGCGGGTAGTAGTACTCGGTGACGAGCGCGATGCGATGGCGTCGGCCGGTCCGGTGCATTCGACCATTATCGCGCTGGCAACATGTCAGGAAGATAAACGCGGGGGCTCCAGGCAGCCGAATGGAACAACCACGGCAGTTGCCAGTTGTCAGTTCAAGTGGCCAGTTGTCAGTGGCGCAGAGCATCCCGGATGCCGGATGCTACTGACGACTGGAGACGGGCGACGCGCGCGTCGCCCCTCACTGACAACTGGCAACCGCCGTTTCCCGGCCCAACGACGAACCCACCCTACCATGCGTATCGGCATCATCGGCTCCGGCATGATCGGCGGCACCGCGGCGCGGCTGTTCGCCCGCGCCGGCCACGAGGTCGCCGTCAGCAACTCCCGCGGCCCCGAGTCGCTGCGCGACCTGGCGGCCGAGCTGGGTCCGCGTGCGCGCGCGGCGACGGTGGACGAGGCGGCGCGCTTCGGCGAGGTCGTGCTGCTCGCCCTCCCCTTCCGCTCGCCCGAGGCGCTCCCGTCGCCGGCGTCCGTCTCGGGCAGGATCGTCATCGACGCCATGAACCCCTACGCCGCCGGCGGCGGCATGGTGGACCTCGGGGACTCGACGTCGAGCGAGGAGACGGCGAGGCGGCTCCCCGGCGCGCGGATCGTGAAGGCGTTCAACACGATCTGGTTCAAGCACCTCGCGGAGCAGGGCGACCCCTCGCGCCCGGTCGCCGAGCGCCGCGCCATCTTCGTGGCCGGCGACGACGCCGAGGCCAAGGGCGTGGTGTCGCGCCTGATCGAGGAGATCGGCTTCGCGCCGGTGGACAGCGGCGGCCTGCGCGAGGGCGGCCGCCAGCAGCAGCCGGGGTCGGCCGTCTACAACCAGGCGATCACCGGCGAGCAGGGCCGGGCGATGCTGGCGGGGCGTTAGGGCGAAGACGGGATACGAGATGCGAGATAAGTTTCTTCCTCGCATCTCGTATCTCATACATGCCCTTTTCGTCGCCGCTCGAAGTCGTCGCCGTCGTCGCCAGTCTGCTCGCCGTCTGGCTGACCATCCGGCGGCGGGCCGTGGCGGCGCGGCGCTGGTTGCAACCGCCCGTGGCGAGAGTCAGCGCGAGGAAGCCGAGGGAGA
>DATFPD010000156.1:0-4176 GCA_035265005.1 Gemmatimonadaceae bacterium
CTTCGGATGGTCGACAACCGGTGCGCGATCACGAACGTCGTGCGGCCGGCCAGCAGGTCCGCCATCGAGGCTTGGATCAGCTGTTCGCTCTCAGTGTCGAGGTTGCTGGTTGCTTCGTCCAGGATCAGGATTTCCGGCGACTTCAGCACCGCTCGCGCGATCGCCAGCCGCTGCTGCTGGCCGCCGGAGAGCTTGACCCCACGCTCGCCGATCATGGTGTCGTACCCATCGCGGAGCCGGATGATGAACTCGTGCGCGTTGGCGCGCTTCGCCGCGTCGAGCACTTCGGCGTCGCTGCAATCGTGGCGGCCGTAGGCGATGTTGTCGCGCACCGACCCGTCGAACAGGAAGACCTCCTGCTGGACGATGGCGAGCAGGTCGCGGTACGTCGTCAGGCGGAAGTCGCGGACGTCGGTGCCGTTGAGCAGGATGCGACCTCGCGTGGGGTCGTGGAAGCGCGCCACCAGGTCGGTGACCGTCGTCTTCCCGGCGCCGCTGCGCCCCACCAGCGCCACCACCGAGCCGCCGGGCACGACGACGTCGAAGTCGCTGATGACGGGCTTCCCCTCGTTGTACTCGAACTCGACGTGCTCGAAGCGCATCTCGCGCACCGCGCGCGGCGCGTCGCGGGCGTCGGGGCGGTCGGGCTTGTCGTCGGCCATCCCCAGCACCTCGAACACGCGCTCCATCGCCGCCAGCGACCGCTGGAGCTCGGAGAAGGTGTTGACGATGCTCCAGACCGGGTTCAGCAGCAGGAACGTGTACCACTGGAAGGCCATGATGTCGCCGATCGACGCCGAGCCCTTCAGGTGCAGGTAGCCGCCGTACCAGACGATCACCACGTTCACCGCCGCCACCAGCAGCCCCCAGGAGGTCCACAGGATCAGCTCCCGCCGGTAGGCGAAGAGCTCCTTCCGCAGCACCGCGTGCCGGCCGAGCATGTAGTCAAGCAGCTCGCCCGCCTCCTGCCGGAACGCCCGGACGACGCGGATCCCCGAGAACGTCTCCCCCACGCGGCCGTCGATCCGCTCGACGTCCTTGCGCACCGAGCGGTAGATCGGGCGCACGCGCCGGGCGAAGCCGAAGCTGAGCAGCATCGCGCCGGGGATGATCGCGATCGCCGTCAGCGCCAGCCGCCAGTTGAGCGTCGTCAGCACGGCGACGGCGATGATCAGCCTGACGACGGAGATCGCCGGCGAGACGACCGCCATCTGGAGGAGCCCGGTGGTCGTGTCCACGTCGCCCGACAGGCGCGACAGGATGCCGCCGGTCTTCATGTCCCAGAGCTTCGGCATCGGCAGCCGGAGCAGCCGCTCGAACATCGCCCGCCGGAGCGACAGCATCACGCGCACGTTCAGCAGCCGCTGGCGGTAGTCCTTCAGCACGCCGATCAGCGCGTTGACGATGATGGCGGTGAGGAAGACGCCCCCCGCCAGGTGGAGGCGGGACATGCGCGCGGCGGCGTCCAGCCCGGCGTTCAGCAGCACCCGGTCGATGATGAACCGCATGAACAGCGGCTCGACCATCTGCACGCCGGCGCTGGCGAGCGCGAGCAGCGCCACCGCCGAGACCGCGTAGCGGTGCGGCCGCAGCCAGCGGAGGTAGTCCCGCAGGTACTCGCGCCGCTTCCCCTTCGCCGCCGCGTCAGGCTTCTTCGGGGCGCCGCCGCCGCCGCCACTCCCGTCCGCCGAGTCGTCGTCGACCCGGCGGTGCTTGTAGTCCTCGAGGAACCCGCGGTAGCGCTGCCGCGAGAAGCGCGCGTGCTCCTGCTTCATCCGTGTCCCGCAGTTCTCTCGACGGCCTCAGTCGAGCGCATAGAATGCCAGCTCCTGCAGCTGGACGGTGCTCGTGCGCGTCAGCCGCACGGGCGTGGACGCCTTGCCGATGAGGCCCTGGTCGGAGAGGTACTCGCACGCCACCGTCACGCCCTCGACGTCGAAGTTGCGGCGGAAGTGGTCCTCGAGCTCGGTGCACGACCGCGCCTCGCCGACCTCGCGCAGGTGCGCCAGCAGCGGCGCGAACAGCGTCGACGCGCGCTCGGCCAGGTAGCCGTCGACGGCGTCCAGCGCCGCCTGGACGCCCGGGCGCGTCTTCGGGGCGTCGAGCAGCTCCGTGTAGATCGTACGGAAGAACGCGGGATTCAGCGTCAGCGCCTGCGGGATCACCTCCCGGTCGGCGAGCAGCCCGCGCCGCATGACCTCGATCTTCGCCAGCGGTGTGGCCGCGTAGAGGATCCAGAGCGCCGTGTAGTGCAGGTCGCCGCGGGTGAGCAGCCACTTGTGCGCCTTGTAGACGGGCGGCAGCGCGCCGGTCGCCGCGCGGAGGAGCTGGATCTGCGTGTCGCGCTCGCCGATCTCCCGCAGCCGGTCGCAGAGCGCGGCGATGGTCGGGTCGTGCGTGTAGAGCAGCCGCCCCTTGGCGAGGAACGACTGCACGAACGAGTTCCCGACCGACCCCTCGGCCGTCTCGCGGAAGCGCGAGCGCGGCACGAGCAGGGCGTGGACGTTCACCCCGTCCGCGTTCAGCGAGCGGCCGGCGTCCTTCTCCGCCTTGCGGTCGTCGACCGTTACCAGCACCAGGTCGATGTCCGACCTGGCCCACACCGTGTCGTGCGACAGGCTGCCGCAGAGGATCGCCGCGAGGATCGAGCGGTCCGCCTTCACCTGCTCGACCAGCCGGTCGAGGGCGGCCCGGAAGCTCTGCTCGACCGCCCCCGCGTCAATCGTCGTCACACGCGCATCTTGGACACGTTCTGGTAGCTGGTCTCGATCGACGCCCACGGGTCCGCCGCGTCGTCGTGCTCGACGAAGAAGTGACGGATCCCCGCCTGGTCGCGGCGGGAGAGGATGCGCGCGAAGTCGATCGTGCCGCGGCCGACCGGCGTCATCTGGTGCTCCGGCGCGCCCGCGGAGTCCTTCAGGTGCACCATCGTGAAGCGTCCGGGATACCGGGCGAAGTACGTCAGCGGGTCCTGCCCCGCCCGGACGGTCCAGTAGAGGTCCAGCTCCATCTGCACCAGCGACGGGTCCGTCTCGGCGAGCAGCAGGTCATAGGGGATGCCCGCCGCGGTCGGCTCGAACTCGAAGTCGTGGTTGTGATAGGCGAAGCGCAGGCCGGCGCGCTTCGCCTGCTCCGCCGAGCGGTTCATGAGCGCGGCGTGGCGGCGGTACTCGTCGAGCGACCCGCGCCGGTCGGGCGGGAGCCAGGCGAGCACGAGGTACTCGTGGCCGACGACCTTGGCGGCGTCGATCGCCGCGCCGAGTCCGCCCTTCTCCAGCACGTCGATGCCGAGGTGCGACGACGGCGCGCGCAGCCCGTTGGCGTCGAGGATCGAGCGGATCTCGCTCGGCGTCTTGTCGAAGTAGCCGGCGAACTCGACCTCCTTGTAGCCGACCCGCGCCACGTGCGCCAGCGTCCCGGCGACGTCGCGCTGCATCGCGTCGCGCACGGTGTAGAGCTGCAGGCCGATCGGCGCGATCGGCGTCCCGCCGGAGGTGCCGCCCGCCGCGCGCTGCTGGGCGTCGAGGGTGGCGTTGGCGTCGGCGGGGGAGGATCCCACGGCCATGCGGGCACACGCGCCGAGGGAGGTGGCGGCGAGGGCGGCGAGGAAGGAGCGGCGGTCCTGCACGGTGGTGGCTCCGGCGTGAAGGGTGTGGGTGGGCGAAGTTGTGGTGTGAGAAGGACGGACGCAACTGCATCGGGTCTCGCGCCGGGCCGTTTGGGTGGATACTCTTGTGCGTCCCCGTCCCCCACCCGCCAGGCGTTCATGATTCGTGCAGTCTCCAGGACCGCGATCATCGCGGTCGCGCTCGCGTGCGTCGCCGGATGCTCCGGGTCGGCGCGGGAAGATCAGGGAGGGTCGTCCAGCATGTCGAGCGCATACGGCGCGGCGAGTTCGTCAGTCACCCTGGGGGACAGCGCCGCGGGATGGCGCCCGCTCTTCGACGGGCAGACGCTGGCCGGGTGGCGCGGCTACAAGGAGCAGGGGCCGCCCGCCGGCTGGGCCGTGAAGAACGGCGCGATCGTGCGCGAAGCCGAGGCCGGCGACCTCATCACCGAGGAGACGTTCGGCAACTTCGAGCTCTCGCTCGAGTGGATGATCTCGAAGGGCGGCAACAGCGGGATCCTGTACCGCGTCAGCGAGGACGGCGAGAAGACGTACGTGACCGGCCCCGA
>DATFPD010000157.1:0-4547 GCA_035265005.1 Gemmatimonadaceae bacterium
GAGCCGGGGCGCCCGTCCGCCCGTCATCCCCGCGCGCGGCAGTGGGTCAGCTTGAGGGCGCCGGCCTTGCGACGGCGACGGCGACGGCGACGGCATTTTGACAGGATGCACAGGATGGTGAACAGGATGCGGGCCCCGGGAGGCGAGCTCTGACGGAGCCCTTCATCCTGTCCACCATCCTGTCCATCCTGTCGCTGTTCATCCTGTCAACGCCGCTGCCGTTGCTGTTACCTCAAACTGACCCACTGCCCGGTGTGCCCCTCCTCTGTGCCTCTCTGCCTCTGTGGTCGATCCTCCCTAAGCGTCCCGGGCGAGCGCTGAGCCGCGCGACGACTCGGCGCGCTTGACCTCGGCCTGGATGTGCTCGCGCTCGGTGAGCGAGGCGAGCGCGTCGCGGATCGCGTCGACGTCGCCCTCGGCGGCGACCGAGACCGTCATGTCCATCTGGAACATCGCGCCGCCGCGGACCGGGTCGTCGTAGGTCGTCGTCTCCATCTCGACGATGTTGCCGCCGGTCGAGCGCATGATGTCGGAGATCTCCATGATCAGCCCCTCGCGGTCGAAGGCGCTGGCGGTCACGGCGAGCAGCGTCTCGTCAGGCGTGTGCGCGCCCTTGGCGCCGGGGTCGCTCGCCGGCTGCACCGTCACCCGCATCCCCGCCTCGCGCTCCAGCGCCGCCGCGTCGCGGGCGATGCGCTGCGCCTCGTCAGGCGGGGCCGAGATGAGGAGCATCAGCCCGAAGACGCCGCCGAGGGCGACCATGCGGCTGTCCTCGACGTTGCCGCCGCGCTCGGCGACGTAGCGCGCCACCCGCGCGGCGAGGCCGGGCTGGTCGGCGCCGAGCGCGGCGAGGATCAGGAAGGAGCGGGGGCTGTTCATGCGGGGGTCTCCACGAGGGGGTTCGAGTCGGGCCCGAAGAATAACGCCCCAAGGTGCCGGTCAGGGTTCCGGCGCCTCCTTCGCACCGCTGGTGCGCGCCGGCGGCTCGGCCGGCGACGGCGTCGGGTAGGTGAACGCCGCCGCCGGCGTCGACCCGCGCCGCGGCCGCGGCTGCCGGTGTCGCTCGTCGCCATCGCCGGCCGCGTCGCCGGACTCCGCGCGCTCATCCCGCGCCGCAGCCGTCGGCCGCCGCTGATCCAGCGACTCGCGGTCGAAGAGCTGGAAGTACGGGTTGCCGTAGTGCTGGTACGCCCCCCAGGTGCCGCCGCCGTAGCTCTGCTCGGCGATCGCACGGCGGGCGCGCTGCATCGCCTCCCACATCTGGCAGACGCGTCCCTTCTCGTAGCGCATGCCGCCGTCCGCGCCCGCGGGCTTCACCCCCACCAGGCAGCCGTAGAGCGTCGCCGCGAACACCCGCCCGGCCGTGTCGTCGATCGGCCACGCGGTGCAGACGAAGTTGGCGACGCCGCGCGCGAAGAACGCCTCGGCGAAGCTCGGCGCCATCCCGGCCGAGCGGCGCTCGGTGCGGTCGGGGGTCACCCCGGACTCGCAGGCGTTCGAGAAGACGAACTTCGGGATCCGGTCGATGCGCTGGAGCTCGCGCGCGCGCAGCAGCTCGCCGCCGGTGAAGAGCCACCCCGAGGCGGCCGGGTGCTCGGCGTCGTACAGGCAGTGCCCGGCGAAGTGCAGTACGTCGTAGCGGCGCAGAATGAGCTCGCGCATCACCCGCGTGCGCGTCGCCTCGGTCGGCCCGAACAGCCGCACGACCTCGATCCGGCTCTCGCTCGTCGCGCCGTAGATCGAGTTGAAGCTCTCCAGCAGCTCGGCCACCTCGACCGCTTCTTCTTCGGCGCCGGGGAGGTGCGCGTCGGCCGCCGGGTCGGCGACGAGCAGCACGCGCAGCACGCGCTGCGGCGGCGGCGGCGGCTCGGGCGGCGGCGCGAAGGTGGTGCGCAGCTGCCGCGTGAAGCCGCGGGCGAGCCCCAGGAACTCGCTCGCCTGGTCCTGCACGCCGGCGACGGACGCGCTGTAGGCGACCATCTCCCAGTGCACGCGCGCCGTGGTGGCGTCGAGCGTCAGCACGATCGGGGCGGTGCTCGCGAGCTGCGGCTGGAGCTCCTCGGGGACCAGCAGCCGGCCGAGGAACCGGCCGTGCTCGCGCTGCCGCTCCAGGTCCTGCTCCGCCGCCATCTCGTCGTTCGCCTTCAGCACGAGCGCGGGGTCGAGCGGGATCTCGCGCTCCGGGATCGCCGCGTCGGCGGTCATGGCGCCGAAGCGGTACGTCTCGCGGTCGAGGCTGACGGTGATGCGCGTGGCCGCGTCCGAGCTGGGGTCGAAGCGCGTGCCGCCACTGCTCTGCCGCGTCAGCCACTCCTCCATCGCCCGGCGCGCCCCCTCGCGCTCCAGCTTCACGATCTCCTCCTCGGCCGGGCCCTCGTACTCGATCGCCAGGCGCCCCGACTGCGCCGCCACGCACTCGCGCATCGCGTCGCGCATGTGGCGGAGGCGCCGCGCGTCGCGCTCGACGAAGGTGATCTGCCTGATCCGCCCGCCCTCCGGGTCGCGCGTGGCGTCGAGCGCCTGGTGCACGCCGCGCAGCCACCCGGAGACCGCCGTCTGCACCGGAAGGTTCCCGTTGCCGGCGCCGATCAGCACCGTCGCCAGGTGGCGCTTGCCGAGCCGCCCCAGCGACCAGCACAGCTCGCGCGCCAGAACCGTCAGCTCGGGCTCGCCGAAGCGCCCGGGCGTCCCCATCCCCGCCACGGCGATCGTGCGCTGCACGCCGTCCGGTGCGGGACGCGGGTCGCTCAGGAAGAACGGCTGCGCCAGCTCGCCGCGCAGGATGCCGCGGTCGGCGTACTGCGCGAGCACGCGGTCGCGCTCGTCCACCGCGCCCGCGGGTCCGCCCGCGGCCGCGCGCAGCGCCTGGCTGATCGACGCGTCGAGGGCGGCCTCGGCGTTCTGCGGCCTGACGCCGAAGTAGTGTCCGACGGCGATCGCGTCCACCGGCAGCTCGGCGGCCGGCAGCGCGTCGGTCTTGTCGATGTCGCCGTGGGCGAGGCGGAGCCTGATCCGCGCGGCCGGGGCGGCGGCCAGCGGCGGCTGCGCGCGCCGCCGCGCCGCGCCCGGCGTCGCGAGGAAGCCCTGGACCAGGCGCTCCTCCACCTCGCGCTCGATCGGCGCGACCTGAACCGCCGACACGGGGTCGGCGCCGCGCGACTGCGCCCGCTGCGCGAGCGCGCCGAGCCGCTCCAGCTCCGCGTCCTGCCCGGCCCACAGCCGCGCGCGGGCGTCCGCGTCGACCGTCGCCGCGCCGCGCACCCGGGCGCCCTCGGGGAGGCGCGCCGGCAGCGCGTCGGTCGCGCCGCGCGCGAGCAGGTCCTCGACCGCGCCCAGCACGGCCTCGTTGCACGGCAGGTCGCCGTGCCCTTCCTCCACGTAGTACGTGCGCACGCCGTCCAGGCGGCCGAGGTCGTGCGGGACGCGGCCGTCGCCGCGGTAGGTGACCGTGTAGGCGCTGCGGTCGCCGGCGCGCGCCTTCGCCACGCCGTCGAACGTCGGCTGGTTGTAGCCGGCGACGTAGAGCATCCGCGCGCGCGCCGCCTCGCCCAGCGCCGCGTGGTGCGCGTGGAGCGCGGCGTGGTGCGCGCGCGCCGCGTCGAGGTGCCGCTGCGGGACGGCGACCGGCGCGTAGGATGTGGCGTCGTACATCCAGTCGCCGTCCACCTTCAGCTCGGCCAGCCGCTGCGGCGACGGGAGCATCTGGTAGGAGCCGACGAAGGAGTTGAACACCGGCAGCAGGTCGCCGACGTCGTGGCTCAGGTCCACGAGCGCGAGCTTGCGCACCAGCCCCTCGAGCCCGGTGATCACCTGCGGGATGGCGTAGGAGCCGTAGTTAGGCGTGCCGAGCATGACGAGCCGGCCGCCCATGCGCTCCCACTGCGCCGCGTGGTCCATGATGAACGTGCGGGCCACGAGCCCGCCCATCGAGTGCGCGACGAGGTGCACCGGCTTCTCCGGCTCGGCGCCGAACCAGCCCGTGACCCGCGCCGCCAGCTCGTTCCCGGCGAGGGTGAGGTCCTTGCGCCAGTCGAACCAGAACGCGCGCACGGCCCACCGGTCGGCGAGCGCGAGCAGGATCTCGCCGTACGAGCGCTTCATGATGCCGGTGGCCTCGACCGCGACCGCGGCGTCGAAGTCGGAGCGCCCGTCCTCGGCCAGGCGGAGCCGCGCCACGCGCCCGCGGACGAGCGAGAGGAGCCGCGCCCACACGTGGTCGCCGCCGCCCCCGCCCGGTTCGCCCGCCGCGCGCGTGGAGAGCTCGCCCCCCATGATGCCGTGGATGACGACCACGTTCCCGGCGCTCGCCCGCCGGGTGGAGCGCACGCCGCGCCGCATGGCCATCGCGTGCAGGCGCTGGTAGCGCTCCTCGCCGAGGTGGGCGCGGAGGGCGCGCTCCTCCTCGGGCCCCGGGCGGGCGAGGAGGCGGGCGAACTCGTCGGGGCCGGCGGCCTCGACCCGGGCGATGAAGGCGCGTTCGTCGAACATGCTGGGCTCCGCGTGTTGACGTTAGGTGTTGACGCTTGGAACGGCCACGGCGAGTCGTC
>DATFPD010000158.1:0-3277 GCA_035265005.1 Gemmatimonadaceae bacterium
CTGCCGCTGATCCGCGACGGGGCGATCGTGCGGGTCGGTGAGCCGTTAGGCAATTTCTACGGCTACGTCTGGGACGGGATCTTCCAGGACTCGGCCTCGGCCGCCAACAGCGGCCAGGTCGGCGCCGTCCGCGGCGCCGACCGGCTGCGGGACATCAACGGCCGCGATGCGAACGGCAGCCTGACCGGCCAGCCGGACGGCAAGATCACGACCGACGACCGCACCATCCTCGGCAACGCGCAGCCCAAGTACACGTTCGGCCAGAACGGCTCCCTGGGCTACAGGGCCCTCACGGTGAGCTGGGTCCTGCGCGGGGTGCAGGGCAACGAGGTGGTCAACCTGAACAAGCAGGGCATGGTCACGCCGGGCGGCAGCTCGAACATGCTTCGGGAGGTCCTGAACTACTGGAGCCCGACGAACCCCACCAACACGATGACCGGGCTCGGCGTCTCGCCGAACTCCAACATGATCTCGCGGTGGGTCGAGGACGGGTCGTTCGTCCGGCTCCAGAACGTGACGCTGAGCTGGGACGTGCCGTCGCGCCTGAGGACGCGCGTCGGCATGGGGCAGCTGCGCCTCTACGCCAGCGGGCAGAACCTGGCCACGTGGACCAAGTACTCGTGGTACGACCCCGAGGCCAGCTCGCGCCTGACCTCCGACCGGACCATCAGCGACATGGAGCTGGGGTGGGACGACTCCAGCTACCCGGGCGTCCGCACCGTCACCCTCGGCCTGAACGTCGGCTTCTAGGAGAGCGACCATGAGACTCGGACCCTTCAGGAATCTCGTGCCCCTCGCCGCCGCGCTGGCGCTCGTGGCCGTCGTGCCGATCGGGGGCTGCAAGGACTTCCTCGTCGAGGAGCCGGAGGACTTCTTCTCGCCGGAGAACTTCCCGTCCACCGAGGCCGACCTGAAGATCGCCCTCGGCGGGATCGACAACTGGTACACCGGCGGCACGAACCAGCCGTACTTCATCCGCGGCTGGCCGATGATCAGCGAGGTGCCGTCCGACCAGACGGTCTACACGCGGCCGACCGACGTGTCCCGCTACGAGCAGGACACGTACACGATGAACGCCGCGAACGAGTGGCACTGGCGCGTGTGGCGGCAGATGTACGGCGCCATCCAGCAGGCGAACCTCCTGATCGAGCGCATCCCGCAGATGGGCGCGGTGCCGCAGGCGGTGAAGGACCGCTACCTCGGCGCCGCGAAGTTCCACCGCGCGCTCAACCACTTCAACGCGGTGCGCGTCTGGGGCAGCGTGCCGGTGATGCTGGCGCCGGTGAAGGACTTCGCCGCGGCCGCCGGGGTCACCCGCGCGCCGATCGCCGACGTCTACGCCGCCATCGCCGCCGACCTGGAGGACGCGGCCAGGCTGCTGCCGGTCCGGTGGCCCGACTCGGCGACGCCGGACGACGGCCGGCCGGCCCGGGGCGCCGCCAACGCGATGCTGGCCGACGCGTACATGAACATGGCCGGCTACCAGGGCGTGGCGGGGATGGCGCAGTCGGACAAGTGGGCGAAGGCGGCCGCGGCGGCGAAGGCGGTGATCGACGGCAAGGCCTACTCGCTCGTGCCGAACTTCGCCGACCTCTGGCTGATCAAGAACAAGAACGGCCCCGAGCACATCTTCTCGATCCAGTTCCAGGGGACCATCCGCAACCTGTTCACGAGCCAGTCCCGGCCCAGCGGCATCGGCGCGGAGTCGGGGATCAACTACTGGTACACGACCGCCGACTTCATGGACACCTTCCTCGACGCCGACGCGCGCAAAGCGCCGACGTTCCTGACCCAGGTCACGGTGGGGACGCGCACCTACTACTACGACAAGACCTCGACCGGCGGGACGGGTGCCCAGGTGGGCCCGTTCGGCGACAAGCGGGACCGCGGCCCGGGCTTCGAGCGGTTCATGCCCTACTACGGGAAGTTCTACGACGCCAACGGGACGATCGCCAACAACAACGGCCGCACCGACCTGAACTGGCCGATCTATCGTTATGCGGACGTGCTGCTGATGTTCGCCGAGGCGGAGAACGAGGCGAACGGCCCGACCGCGGCCGCCTTCGACGCGATCAACCTGGTGCGCGCTCGCGCCAAGCTCCCCGCGCTCTCCGGGCTGGGCAAGGACGAGCTCCGCGCCGCCGTGCGCCAGGAGCGCAGCTGGGAGCTGGCCTTCGAGTCGAAGCGCCTGTTCGACCTGAAGCGGTGGGGGCTGTTCTACGAGGTCCTCAAGAACGACCGCGTCGCCAAGGTCGGGATCAAGCCGACCCACATCTTCCTCCCGATCCCGCAGCGCGAGCTCGACCTCAACCCCGCCCTCGGCCAGAACGCGGGCTACTGACGAACCGAAGAGCGGACACGGATGGACACGGAGAACGCCACGGATGAACACTGATTGCTCCCCAAGCATTCATGGCTCCTTCGGGGCGGGCCGGAGGGGCTTTGACTCCTCCCGGACGCATCGGTGTTCATCCGTGGCGTTCTCCGTGTTCATCCGTGTCCGCTCTTTCCTGCTCGTCGTGGTCGCGACGCTGGCGTTCCGCGGCGCGGCAGGGCAGAGCGTGGCGGCGGTGGCGGCGGTGGCGCCGGCGGATCTGTCGCGCCTGACGCCGGCGGACTTTCGGGACGACGAGCTGGACATTCCCTATTACCTCGCGCACTTCCACCGGCTGGCGAACAGCGTCGCACTGGCGGGGGAGCGCCGCGGGTTCATCGACCTCGCGGTGTGGCGCAGCCAGGCGGACAACCGGCCGCACAACGCCCGGATCATGGAGAACGTCCTGTCGCTGGCGTTCTTCTACACGACCGACCGGCCGTGGAACCCGTACCGCGGCGACCCGGCGGTGCGCGCGCGGCTCGAGGCGGCGCTCGACTTCTGGGTGCGGAGCCAGAGCGACGACGGCCGCTTCAGCGAGTACGCGCCCGAGCGCTGGAGCCTGGCCCCGACCGCGTTCGCGACCAAGTTCATGGGCGAGACGCTGCGGCTCCTCGCCGGCGGCCCGCCCGTCGACTCGGCGCTGCACCGCCGCGCGGTCGAGGCGGACCGCCGCGCGATCCTGGCCGTGCTCACCCGGGCCGACCTGTACGAGCACGGCCGGCGCTTCTCCAACCAGTTCGGCAACGTCTGGGCGGGCGCGCTCGCGTACCTCGCCCTCTACCCCGACGCGGAGGTCGGGCGGGCGCTGCGCGCGCGGCTCGCGCAGGCGGACGCCGACCACCAGAGCCCGGCCGGCTACTTCTACGAGGCCGACGGCCCGGACTGGGGCTACGACCTGAA
>DATFPD010000159.1:0-5985 GCA_035265005.1 Gemmatimonadaceae bacterium
GTAGGTCCTTCGACTTCCCCTTCGCTGCGCTCAGGGTCAGCCTCAGGATGACCCCCGCTCGGTCAGCCCCTCTCTCAGCCGTCCCCTTTCCGCCGCTCCTGCGAGCTGGCCGCGCTCTCCCAGATCTCGTCGGCGAGCCACTCCAGGCGCTCCTGGGCGTAGGCGCGCTCGGCGTCGGTCATCTGCGGGGCGCGGCGGGCGATGTCGCGGACGTGGGCGATCATCTCGTCGAGCAGCTCGCGCAGCGTGAGGTCGGCGCGTCGGTCGGAGGGGGACGGAGCCTTCTCGTCAGGCGCCATCGCAAATCGCGTTAGGCGGTCGCCGCGGCGGCGTGGGCGAGCTGGGCGATCTCGCGGGCGCCGGCGCGGACGGCCCAGGCGAGGCCGCGGGCGGCGATCGCCGGCTCGACCAGGCGGGCGCCGAGGTAGTAGCCGCAGCGCTCGGGGAGGACGTGGCGGTCGACCGTGCGCGCCTCGTCGCTCATCCCGCCCGAGAGGTAGCGCAGGCGGAGGCCCAAGCCCGCGTGGTCGAGGTCCGACTCGGCGGCCCGGGCGATCGCCGCCTCCATCTCGCGCACGCGCGCGTACTGGCGGCGGCCGTAGCCGAAGTACTCCCACACCGCGTGGCCGGGGCGCACCGCGCGCGCCACCTGCACGGCGATCCCCTCGTTCACCAGCAGCTCGCGCAGCGACGCGCGGCGGCCCGTGTCCCAGTACGAGTAGTGGCCGCCGGCCTCCTCGACCAGGCGGCGCATCTCGCTGCGACTGCGCGGCGACGTGTAGCGCAGGCAGTGCGCGACCTCGTGGGCGAGCCAGAGCGGGATCAGCTCGGGGTCGAGGCCGAGGCCCTGCGTCTCGGGGTTGGCGACGCTGGTGAAGTGCTCGAGGCAGACGAACGCCGCGCCGCGCCCGCGCACGACGAGCTCCCCCGCGTTCGCCGCGCCGACGCCGACCATCAGCACGACGTCGACGTCGACGTCCTGCGCCAGCGCGGTCGCGCACTGCTCCTCGGCGGCGCGCGCGAGCGCGATCACGTCGCAGCGCTCGAGCATCGCGCGCAGGTCCGCGCGGTCGGCGAGCGCCGTCGCGCGCACGACCTCCTCGAAGTGCGCGCCCTCCGGCTCGATCACGAAGTTGTGCCAGTACGACGCGAGCAGCTCGCGGTGCGCCTCGAAGTAGCGGTGGTACGCGGCGACCGGGTCGCCGCTGTCGATGACCGCGAGGAAGTCGGGCAGGAGGTTGATGAGCATGGGGCGCGAAAAATACAGGGACGAGGGGTCAGGGGCGAGGGGCGGGCGCGCCGTTTCTTACGACGCGCTAACCCTCCCCCCTCGCCCTAACCCCTCACCCCAAGCCGTTCGTGGCACGCTTCTTCCTTTTTCCCCGGTCGGAGGAAGCGGCAGTTTGACGAAAAACCGAAGGACAAGAAGTGAAGGCCGGCGTATGACGACACTGCAGCAGATCGAGCTCCGTTGCCCCGTGTGTGACACGCGATTCCGCTCCCAGGCGGTCGTGTCGACCAATTCGTTCGGCGGCAAGCGCACCGACTTCCACGAGCGCGCCGCTGGGACGCAGCCGCTCCCGTACCTCGTGCACATGTGCAGCCGCTGCGGCTACGCCGGCTCCGAGCGCGACTTCACCGAGGAGGCCGAAGTCAGCCCGACGCTCAAGGAGCACGTGTGGAACGAGCTGGCGCCGCAGCTGACCTGCGGGACCGTGTGCGGCTCGGAGAAGTACGAGGCCGCCGCCAAGGTGGGCGAGTGGCAGTCGGTCGAGCCCCGGCAGATCGCCGACCTCCTCCTGCGCGCGGCGTGGTGCTGCGTGGACGAGGGCGACGTCGAGGCCGAGCGCTTCTTCCGGCGCAAGGCGGCCTGGGCCTTCGAGCGCGCGCTGACGTCGTACGACGGCGTGCCGCGCGAGGAGCGGGCGGTGCTGACCTACCTGGTCGGCGAGCTCTGGCGCCGCGTGGGCGACGCCAAGCAGGCGGCCGGGTGGTTCAACAAGGTGCCGGCCGAGATCGTCGACCAGGCCAGCCAGCAGTGGGTGCTCGACGCCGCCCGCCAGCAGCGCGACTGCCCGCGCGAGTGGTTCGGCTGAGAAGGGCCGGGACGCGGGACGCGGGATGCGGGGTCGTGGGGTGGAGTGAGCGGGCAGAAGCACGTTGGTCGAAGTAGCAGCAGCAGTGGCAGTCGTCGCCGTACGCAGTGAAACGAAGCCGGGCATCAGCGCATGCAGCACTCGCGCTCGATGCCCGGCTTCGTCGCATCCCGCATCCCGCATCCCGCATCCCGCATCCCGCGTCCCGCATCCCGCATCCCTGCCCTTCTCACCTCGTTCCGAAGAGCCTGTCTCCCGCGTCCCCCAGCCCCGGCAGGATGTAGCCGGTCTCGTTCAGCTCGCGGTCGAGCGCGGCGCAGTAGATCGAGACATCCGGGTGCACGGCGGTGAGGCGGCGGACGCCCTCGGGGGCGGCGACGAGGCACATGAAGCGGATGCGTGTGGCGCCCGCGCGCTTGAGCGAGCCCACGGCGGAGACCGCGCTCCCGCCGGTGGCGAGCATCGGGTCGAGGAGGAAGAAGTCGCGCTCCGAGGCGTCGCCGGGGACCTTGAAGTAATAGTCCACCGGCTCGAGCGTGTTGTGGTCGCGGTAGAGCCCGATGTGGCCGACGCGCGCGCCGGGGACGAGCCGCAGGATCCCCTCCACCATCCCGAGGCCGGCGCGCAGGATCGGGACGAGCGTCATCTTCTTGCCGCTCACCTGCCACCCGGTGGTGCGCTCGAGCGGCGTCTCGACCGGCGCCTCCTCCAGCGTCAGGTCGCTCGTCGCCTCGTACGCCATCAGCATCGCGATCTCGTCCACCAGCTCCTTGAAGATCTTCGTCGGCGTCTGCCGGTCGCGGAGCAGCGTGAGCTTGTGCTGGATCAGCGGATGGCGGGTGACGATCAGGTTCGGGAAGGCAGAGGGGGTAGGCATGGGGCGGAAAATACATTGCGAGCTGCGAGTTGCGAGTTGCGAGAGAGCTACCTCGGGATGTCCCGGGGCACTTCCTTTCGCAATTCGTAACTCGCGGCTCGCAATGTATTTTCCGCCCCATGAAAGAATACCAGGCCGTCGTCTTCAAGCTCACCAGGCACACGCGGGACGACGAGGAGGCGCTGACCGACCTGCTCAACGAGCGCAGCCGCGGCGGGTGGGAGCTGGCGGCGATGACGCAGGACGGGGTGCGGGTGACGCTCGTCTTCGCGCGGGAGACGGAGGCGTAATAGGTAATAGGGGCGAGGCGGGGGTCGCCCCTACAGCCCGGCGGACCGCAGCGCGGCCAGCACCTTCGGCCGCAGCTCCGCGGGCGCGCCGACCCCCGCCACGCTGCGCGTCTCGGCGAGCGCGTCGAGGAAGAGCTTCTCGAACTCGTAGTGCGGGTAGCAGCGCGCGCAGACGGCCAGGTGGTCGCGCACCTGCGCCTCGCGCTCGGCGGTGAGTTCGCCGTCCAGGTAGTCCCACAGCAGCCGCATCGCGGCGGCGCAGTCGAGCAGCGGATCGGGCATCGGGAAAGCGGGTCGACGTCTCTAGGCTGGTCCGGCTGATCCGGGCGTCGTGACGGGCGTCGTGACGGGCGGCGTCGGCGCGAGGCCGGCGTCGTACGCGTAAAGCAACAGTCGCTCCTGGAGCAGGCGCCGCCCGCGGAAGAGCCGGGAGCGCACGGTGCCGACCGGGACGCCGAGGATCGCGGCCGCGGCCTCGTACGACTGCTCCTCGACATCCACCAATACGACGACCGAGCGAAACGGCTCCTGGAGCTCGCCGAGGGCGCGGGCGAGCGCCGGCGCCAGGTCGAGCCGGGCGATCAGGCGGTCCTCGCCGCTCCGCTGCATCTGCGCGTGCAGCCGCACCCCCGCCAGCGCCTCGGCGTCGCCGTCCTCCAGCGCGACCTCGCGGCCGTGGTGGCGCTCCCGCTCCCGCCCGCGCAGGAACGCGTTGCGGCAGATGGTGAAGAGCCAGCGCCGGCAGTCGCTCCCCGGCACGAACGTCCCCCACGAGCGGAACGCGCGCAGGAACGTCTCCTGGACGACGTCGTCGGCTTCCGCGTCGTCCATCGTCAGCGAGCGCGCGAAGCGGTAGACGTCGTCCAGCCAGGGGAGGGCGGTCTGCTCGAAGGACACGTCAGCGCACGAGTGTCGCGCCCGCGAGGGTGGCGAGGGCGCCGAGCGTGGTCTGCGCCGCGTTCAGGCCGAGGCGGAAGTCCGCGTCCGAGAACGTCGCGAACAGGTCCGTGGGCTGATGCCAGTGCGGGTCCCACCCGCCGCCGATCTGCGCGCCCCGCTCGTTCTCGCGCAGGCTGATCGCCGGCACCAGGTCCATGAACGGCGACGAGTCGGTGTTCGTCATGTGCTGCCCGACCGCGGCCGGGTAGTCGGTCGCGAACTTCTCGTTCGCGGTGGCGAAGGCCCAGGCGAGCGCCTGCGACCCCGCCGCCTGCTTCGAGCTCGCCTGGAACTCGATGTTGACGTCGGCCTCGGGGCGCTGGGTGGGGCTCACCGCGCCGTCCGCCCGCGGCATCCCGTGGTCGAACATCATCATGTCGTGCTGGATCATGCCTAACCAGCGCGGCTCCGGATACTTCCTGGACCCGGCCGGCTCCTCCTTCCCCTGGAGCGCCTGGCGCTGCGCGACGTACGCCCGCGCGCCGTTGAGCCCCGACTCCTCGTTGTTCCAGAGGACGAAGCGGATCGAGCGGTCGGTCCGCACGTCCGGGCTGCTGAAGACGCGCGCCAGCTCCATCACGATCGCCGTGCCGGAGCCGTCGTCGTTGGCCGCCTCGCCCCAGCCGATGCCGTCCATGTGCGCGCCGACGATGTACATCTCGTCCGGGCGCGTGGTGCCGACCTTGGTGCAGTACACCTCCTGCCGCTGCCCCGGCGTGCTGCGCTGCGCGTTGAGCGCCCGGAGCCGCGCGTCGGGCTGGGCGAGGGAGTCGTTGTTCACGCCGATCCCCGCCACGGTGCCGCGCAGCCTCCCGCCGCCCTGGGCCGAGGTGGGGATGCGCTTGTTGCGCCGGGGATCGTCGGCGGCCGGCGCCCCCGGGCGCGGCGGCGGCGGCTGGTAGTCGTAGGTGATGCGCTCGGTGTTGGTGCAGCCGTAGGACTCGAGCTGCGCCTCGATCCAGTCGATCGCGGCCCGGTTGCGGTCGGTGCCCTGGCGCCGGTCGCCGAACTGGGTGAGCCCCTTGACCGTCGCCTTGTACCGGTCGAGCTCCAGCCGGGCGACGAGTCGGCGGATCGGCTCGTCGGCGGAGTCCACCGGCGCGGCGGGGCGCGCGGGCGCCTGGGCAGCGGCTGGCGTGGTCAGGAGGCCGGCGAGAAGGCAGGCGACGATCCGTGGGTGCGGCTGGAGAGGCATGGGGGCTGAAGCCGAGTCGGGGTGGATAGGCAGAGCGCCGGAGGGCTCCGTGTATGTACGACTTACACGGTGCGCGCGCTGAGCACCACCCGCGGGTCAGGCCGGTGTGACGGCAACGGCAACGGCAACGGCATTTTGACAGGATGCACAGGATGGGCGGGATGGTGAACAGGATGCGGGCCCCGGGAGATCACGCGTCCCGAGCGGCCGTCATCCTGTTCACCATCCTGTGCATCCTGTCAAAATGCCGTTGCCGTTGCTTCAAACTGACCCAGTACCCGGGCGGGAAGAACTTTGACGCCGCCGGGAGGCATCCGTGTTCATACGTGTCCTGCTCTTCAGGGCGCCCCTCCGCGCCCCGTGATTCAATCGCGCTCGATTGACTCGAGAAGGGCTCTACTCGATCTGGTTCATGAGACGTAGCACTTCCTCGTCCGCGTGCGGGTACTGCGGGTCCATGCGCTCGAGCGTGTCCACCATGACCTGCGCGACCAGGTAGTCGCGCGCGCCCTTGTCGTCCGCCGGGACCACGAACCACGGCGCCCACGGCGTGCTGCACTCGGACAGGAGGTCGCGGTACGCTTCGGT
>DATFPD010000160.1:0-4646 GCA_035265005.1 Gemmatimonadaceae bacterium
CCTCGTACGCCCAGACCTGCGTCTGACGCGAGGCGCCATCGTGCTCGGGGTCGGTCTCGGTCAGCGTGTCGGCGAGGTGGAAGCCGAGGCGGCGGGGGACCGCGGCGCTGGGGGCGTTGCGCGGGTCGCAGCGGATCTCCACGCGCGTGACCCGCGGGAGGGCGAGCGCCGCCGCCAGAAGCGCGCCGGCGGCCTCGGTGGCGTAGCCGCGGCCCGTGGCGTCGGCGCGCAGCCAGTAGCCGATCTCCAGCCGGTCCGCCGCGGAGAACGGCACCCGGCCGCCGGCGTCGCGCGGGTAGAGCCCGGCGCCGCCGAGCAGCTCGCCCTCGTCAGGCGTGTAGAGCGCGTAGGTCCAGGTGCGCCCCGCGTCGAAGTCCGCCGCGTAGCGCGCGAGCCGCGCCTCCAGCTCGGCCGCCGGCGCCGGCGCCGCGACGTCCCGCGGGATCCACGCCTCCAGGCGCCCGACGTTCGCGCGCAGCACGGGCTCCAGCGGCGCCGCGTCCGCCACGCGCCAGCGCCGCATCGACAGCCGCTCGGTGGTCAGGAGATCGGGAGGGTGATGCATGTCGCGTCCTCATTCGGCGCGGATGACCGCCATCGGGTCGGCGGCGGCGGCGCGGCGCGCGGGAAGGTAGCTGGCGACGAGCGCGACCGCCGCGAACAGGACGGCCACGCCCGAGAAGGTGACGGCGTCGAGCGGGCTGACGTCGAACAGGAGGCTCGCGAGCAGCCGCGCGGCCGCCGCGGCGAGCACCACGCCGATTGCGACGCCGACCGCCGCCAGCCGCATCCCCTCGCCGATGACCATCCCCAGCACGTCGGACCGGCGCGCGCCGATCGCCACGCGGATGCCGATCTCCCGCATCCGCCGGCTCACCGAGTAGGCGATCACGCCGTACAGCCCCACCGCCGCCAGCAGGAACCCCATGCCGCCCAGCACGCCGGTCACCATCGCCGCCACGCGCTGCGGCAGGAGGACGATGCTCGTCTCCTCGCGCAGCGTGCTCACGACCGGGCGGGGGAGCGCGGGGTCGATCGCGTGGACCGCGCGCTGGATCGCGGGGCCCAGCGCCCGCGGGTCGCCCGACGTCCGCACGAGCAGCGTCCGCTTCGGCTCCCAGAGCTGCGCCAGCGGGAAGTAGACGAAGGGCGGCGTCGCCTCGTCGAGCTTGTGGTACTTGGCGTCGCGCGCGATCCCGATGATCGTGACCCGCTTCCCGCGGAAGCCGAACGTGCGGCCGAGCGCGCTCCCGTCCGGCCAGAGCTGCCTGGCGAGCGTCTCGTTGACGATCGCGACCCCGGGCGCGCGCTCGTCGTCGGTCGGCGCGAAGTCCCGGCCCCGCAGCAGCGGGACGCGCATCGCCGCGAAGTAGTCCGCGTCCACCTCGGCGTACCAGACGGGGACGACGCCGGGGCGGTCGCCGCCGCCGGGCGCGTGGGCGGCCGCCGCGCCGTCCACCTGAATCTCGTCGCCGTTGTGATGCATCGTGAGCTGCAGGTGCATCGTGTAGGAGGCGGCGGTCACGCCGGGGAGCGCGGCCACCTGCTCGCGCAGCGCGCGGTAGAACTCGCGCCCCCGCGTCGCGTCGTAGCCCCACGACTCGGTGTTGAGCGGCGCCACCGCCACGCCCGAGAGGTCGAAGCCCGGGTCCACCCGCGACCCGCGGCCGAGCGCGCGCAGGAGGAGCCCGGCGGCCACGAGCAGCACCAGCGACAGCGCGAGCTGGCCGACGATCAGCGCGTTCCCCGCCAGCCGGCGCCGCGTGCCGCTGGCCGCCGAGCCGTCCCGCAGCAGCGACGCGACGTCCGTGCGCGCCCCGCGCAGCGCGGGCGCGAGGCCGAACAGCAGCCCGGTGAGCAGCGAGACCAGCAGCGCGAACGCCAGCACGCGCGGGTCGGGCGACAGCTCCAGCGAGACCGGCGGGTCGGAGGGGAGCGGCAGGCGCTCCAGCGCCGCGGTCGCCTGCATCGCCAGCAGCACGCCGCCCACCGCGCCCATCCCGAACAGCAGCAGGATCTCGGTGAGGAGCTGCCTGACGAGTCGCCCCCGCCCCGCGCCGAGGGCGGTGCGCACCGCCATCTCGCGCTGGCGGGCCACCGCGCGCGCCGAGAGCATGGACGCCACGTTCACGCTGGCGATCAGCAGCACGAGCGCCGCCGCGCCGAAGAGGACCGCCGCGAATCCGAACAGCGCCCTGTTCGCGTCGTCGGGGAGCCCGGTCATGCGGTACACGCGCACCCCGAGCGTGGAGCGCGCGTAGTCGGCCGCCCTCCCCGCCTCGGCCGCCCACGCGGTGCCCAGCGCCTCCAGCTCGCGCCGCGCCGCCGCCTCGCTCGCGCCCGCCTTCAGCCGCGCGAACAGCCGCAGCGGCGCCGGCAGGTCGGCCGGGCTGCCGCCCGCGCCCGGGCGCAGCTGGTGCTGCATCATGAGCGGCACCCACGCGTCCGTCACCATCGGCACGTAGATCCCGCGGAAGCCGGACGGCGCGACGCCGATCAGCGTGTACGGGCGGCCGTTCACCAGCACCGTCCGCCCGACGGCGCCGCTGTCCGCGCCCAGGTGCGACCGCCAGAACGCTTCGGAGACCACGACCACCGGGTGGGTGAGCGGCGTGCGGTCCTCCTCGGGCAGGAAGAACCGCCCCAGCAGCGGGCGCACCCCGAGCACGGCGAAGTAGTTCGCGCTGACCATGTTCCCGTAGACCGACGCGCCCTCGCCGTTCGCCGCGACGGCGAGCGAGATCCGGCCCCACGCCGCCAGGCCGTCGAGCGTCCGCGTCCCGTCGCGCAGGTAGCGGTACTGGGTGTGGGACGCCGCGCTGGTGCCGCCGTCCGGCGCGATCGGCTCGACGTGCACCAGCCGCGCGGGCTCGGCGGTCCCGGGGAGCGGGCGGAAGAGGAGGGCGTTCATGGCGCTGTAGATCGTCGTCACGGCGCCGCTCCCTAACGAGATGGTGAGCACGGCCACCGCCGTGAACACCGGGCTCTTGCGGAGCATCCGTCCGGCGAAGCGCAGGTCGCTCGCGATCGTCCCCAGCATGGTGTCGCTCCCGGCCCCGCATCGGGCCGCCGTTGTCGTCGAGAGGGTCGTCGTCGGCGCATGCGCGAAGCGCTTACGCAGCGCGTCCCGCCGCTCAAGCAGGGCGGCGCGCGTCAGCGACGGGATGGTGTGCAGCCACAGCGTCACGACCCCGGCCGCCCCGCCGCGCGAGCGCGCGGCCTGCGACTGGTCGCGGAACAGCTCGCGCATGTCCTCGCCGAAGCGCGCGCGGAACTCGCGCGGAAAGAGCGCCGCGGTCAGCAGCGCGAAGGCCCGCTCGGAGGCGCTCACGTCGCCCACCGCCGCGCGAGCGAGCGGGCCAGCGGCGAGCTCACCAGCACCTCCAGCCGGCGCAGCTCCTCGGCCAGCACGCGGCCGCCGAGCGCGGTCAGCCGGTAGTAGCGCCGCCGCTCCCCGGCCAGGTCGGGCGCCGCGCGGCGCGGCGACTCCGCCACCAGCCCGTCGGCGAGCAGGCGCTTGATGACCCGGTACAGGTTCCCGGGCTCGAGCGTGACCACCCCATTCGTCTGGTCGGCGACCGCCTGGACGAGGCCGTAGCCGTGCAGCTCCTGCTCGGCGAGGGCGAGGAGGAGCTGCAGCTCGAGCGGCTTGAGCGGGAGGAAGCTGCGCGGATCTGGCGGCATGGTCGACCCGGATGAAGTATGATCGTTTCGATCATACGCGCCAGCCACGCGCGGGTTTCAGGCAACGGCAACGGCTTTGACAGGACGAACTGCGACAGGATGGACAGGAGGGTGAACAGGATGGAAGCCGCTCGGGAGACTTCGAATCCTGGGGCCGTCATCCTGTTCACCATCCTGTTCATCCTGTCAAAATGCGGTTGCTGTTGCCGTCGCCGTTACCTCAAACTGACCCACGACCCGCCCGCGCGGCGGCGAGCATCTCGCGGAAGGCCGCGGCGAGCGACTCCAGCCGGATCACCTCCTGGACGATTCCCCCGCGCGGCCTCGACCTCCGCCACGAGCGAGGGAGCGGACCCGCCCGCGCCCGCCGCCGGCGCGATCCATGGCGGGGGCCTAACGTCGGTGCGGCCGTCAGCGACCCGCCTCCGGGAATTCCCGCAGCTCCCGGTCGAGCTCCGCGTAGTCGAACGCGCCGCGGACGCCGTTGAAGAGGAGGTAGCCGAAGGCCGCCGCCGGGAGGAGGCCGACGATCCGGCCGCTCTGCACCCAGAGCGTGACGAGGTTGGCGACGAAGTTCACGAGGAGCAGGACCGCATCCGCTCGATCGCCTCGTCGCGGCGGACGCGCAGCGTGCGCTGGTCGATCGGCCGAGCGCCGGTGGTGTTCGTGCTCAACGTTCCTCCATGAAGAGCCGGAGCATCGTCCAGAACGTACGTCAGCATGAAGCGGCCCCGTCTCAGTCGCTCTGCCGGCCCAGCACGCCCGGCCACATCCGCTCCGGGTCGACGTCGGTGAGCGCCAGCCCGACCGGCTCCGCGTCGCTCTCGGTCAGGAGGCGCCACCGGTCGGCGCGGTGGAACCATCTCACGTGGCGCACCGGCGCGCCGGCCTCCGGGGCCGCGCGGGGCGCGTGCTCGTGCCAGCCGAGCGCCACCATCTCCGCGCTCACCGCCGCGACCGCG
>DATFPD010000161.1:0-3892 GCA_035265005.1 Gemmatimonadaceae bacterium
GAAGTACGCCTCCTGGGCCGTCACCAGGTTGCGGAGGTCGGACTTCATCGAGGCCACGTACGCCTTCTCCTTCGTGTTCGCGAACTTCGGGATCGCGATCGCGGCGAGAATACCAATGATCACGACGACGATCAGCAGCTCAATGAGCGTGAAACCCTTCTTGGCGGTGCGCATCTCTCGTACTCCGGGGTTAAGGGAACTCGTACTGGCCTGTGGTAAAGCAATGGGCGCGCCGCGCCGCATTACGAGTTAGATCAGAATTCATGACCATAACTTCATGAATTCGACGACTGTGATCCGCGTCGGTCACGCGATCTGCAAGGAGTCTTGCGTCCTGCGGGAGCCAGACTAGTGCCAGGCCGCGCAACCGCGGCCGAGTTTCGGGTCGGCCCTGTGACCTAACGCACACTGGCCCCGCCCCCCACCTGCTGCAGCAGCTCCCGCGCGGGCGCCGCCTGCTGCTCGGGCGCCAGGCGAACGGCCTCCGCGGCCTCGCGGCGGGCGCCGGCGCTGTCGCCGCGCGACAGCAGCAGCTGGCCGAGTGCGGTGTGGAGCTGCCAGTCCCGCGCGTGGCGGGCGAGGCCGCGCCGGAAGACGGCCTCCGCGGCGCCGGGGTCGCCGATTCGCTGCGCGGCCAGGCCGGCGACGAGCGGCGCGCGCGCCGAGTCGGGGGCGAGCTCGAAGGCCCGGGTCGCATTCGCGTACGCCCTGCGGAAGTCGCCCATCGCGAAGCGCACGTCCGCGCGGTCGAGGTACGCGGAGGGGTGATTCGGGACGAGCGCGATCACCCGGCCGAGCAGCGAGTCGGCGCCGGCGAGGTCGCCGGTGAACGTCAGGCCGATCGCGGCGTCCTGGAGCATGTCGGCGTCGCGGCCGTAGAGCTTGATCCCGTGCGAGTACTCGATCGCCGCCGAGCGGTAGTCGCCGGCGGAGGCGTAGACGCGGGCGATGAAATGGTGCGCGCGGTAGCTCTCCGGGTGCTTCTCGTGCAGCTCGAGGAACAGCACCCGGTTGTTCTTCCACAGCGGCGTGCGCGTCCAGCCGCGGACCGCGAAGACGGCCAGTAGCGCCGCCGTGGCCAGCGCGGCCACCCGCAGCCGGCCCGTCGCCGCCGCGCGCTCGAGGAGCACGGCCGCCAGCAGTGCCACGCCCACGCTCGGGAGGTAGAGGGTGCGCTCGGCCACGATGACGCCCGACGGGAAGAGCACGTTGGCCACCGGCGAGATGGCCATCACCACCCAGAGCAACGCGTACGCGGTCCGCGGCTCGCGCCGCCACGTCGCCACGATGAGGGCGCCGAGCACGGCGACGAGGCCGAGCCCCACCACGCCGCGGATGGTGATCCCGTGGCCGACGTCCACCATCCACGGCGCGTAGTCGTACGCCAAATCGAGCGGCATCACGAGCAGGCGCACGTACTCCGGGATCGTCCCGGCGACCGACGCCAATCTCTCGGACGTGGACGCGGTGATCCAGACGGGATGCACCGCGACCAGTCGCTGGTCGTGGAAGATCGCCACCAGCACCGCCGCGTACACGGCGGTGACGAGCGCGTAGCCGGCGTACGGGCGCCAGCGCCTGACGAGTGGGTCGAGCCACGCCGTCCTTCCGCCGTCGGTCGCGTAAGGCGGGCGGAGCAGGAGGTCGTGCGCCGCGGCGAGCCCCAGGAAGACGATGGCGTTCTCCTTCGACGCCAGCCCGAGCGCGAACAGCAGGGCGGCCAGCCCCGCGCGGTCGCGCCGGTGGGCGAGCACGGCCGCGACCACGAAGAACGTCGCCATGCACTCGGCCCGCCCGACCACGTTCGAGACCGCCTCGACGTGCACCGGGTGCAGCGCGAAGACGAGCGCGCCGCCGAGCGCGGCGACCGGGACCGCCAGCTCGGCGAGCAGCGCCCAGACGGCGACGCACGCGGCGGCGTGCCAGAGCAGGTTGACGAGGTGGAACCAGCGGGCGCTCCCGCCGGAGATCGCCCAGTCGAAGCTGAAGCCCGCGATCACGAGCGGGCGGTACTGCCCCGGGCCGTTGGGCCAGTACGGATGGTTCCAGGCCCGCCACAGCCCGCTCAGGCTCTCGACGATCGGGTTGGTGAGGACGACGAAGCGGTCGTCGAGCGCGAAGCCGTTGGCGAGCGCGTTCAGGTAGCCCAGGATCGCCACCGCGGCCACGATCAGCGGGGCGACGCCGCGTCGGCGCAGGAGCGGGAGGCCGTCGGTCATCGGCGGGCGCGGGCCGCGGAGTCGCGCCGGAAGACGATCACGCTGTCGGCGACGCGGCTCACGTAGCGGAACGTCTCGGGCACCTGGCCGTAGGCGAAGCCGCGCCGGGCCTGGCTGCGGGCCTCCTCGAACTGCGCCAGCTCCAGCAGGCAGGCGGCCAGCCCGGCGCGCGCCATCGCGCGGCCCGGCTCGATCGCGAGCGCCTTACGATACACCTCGATGGCGGGCTCGCAGAAGTGCGCCTCGCGGTACTTGTTGCCGAGCTCCACGTAGACTCCCGCGAACTCGGGGAGCAGCGCGATGGCGATGCGCCACTCGCGCTCGCCGGTCTTGTAGTCGCCCTTCACGAACTGCATCCCGCCGTAGGCGAAGTGCGACTTGAAGTTGAGCGGCGAGTCCTCGATCAGGGACCCGAAGATGGCGTCGTTGTCCTTCCACACGCGCTGCCGGTCGGCGCTGCGCCAGGCGCCGGCCGCGAGCAGCATCGCCGCCGCCGCGACGACGAGCCAGCGCGTGGCGGGCCGCTGCTCGCGCAGGGCGTCGATCAGCCACGGCACCGCCGAGCCGACCACCAGCAGGAAGCCGACGCTGGGCAGGAACAGCGTGCGCTCGGCGAGCATGATCCCGGTCGGGAAGAGGAAGTTGCTGACCGGCGCCAGCGTGACGACGACCCAGAAGATCCCGAACGCGGCGACCGGCGCGCGGCGGAAGAGCGCGACCGCCAGGGCGAAGACCGCGGCGAGCAGCAACGCGCCGACCGCGCTGGCGACGTCCAGCGAGTCGCGGATCGGGATGTGGGGGGGCGAGTAGTCGGCGGCGAGGTGCGCCGGCCAGACGAGCAGCCGCACCCACTCCGGCACCACGCCGAGCATCGTCAGCCACCGACGGCCGGTCGACAGGTCGATGAAGGCCGGGTGCGGCACGTCGCCGACGAGGCCGGAGACGTTGCGGCTGCGGACGCCGAGGTACGCGAGTCCCACCATCAGCAGCGCCAGCGCCAGCGGCCGGAGCGTGCGCACGCGGTCGCGCCACGGGCGCGGGTCGCGCACCACGGTCAGCTCGGCGGCGGCGATCAGTCCCGGCAGGACGATGCCGTGCTCCTTGACGAGGCACGCCACGGCGTAGAGCGCGAGCATCGCCAGCGACGCGCCGACCCCGGGGACTCGGCCATCGCGTCGACTGCGAATGTAGATGGCGGTCGCCGAGAGGAGCGCCGTGGCCGCCGCGAGCTCCGCCTGCCCGACGATGTTCCCCACCGCCTCGACGTGCACGGGGTGCACGGCGAACAGCGCCGCGACCAGCCAGGCGGCAATCGGCGGTAGCAGGAGCGTCGCGAGCCAGAACACCGCCAGCGAGCACGCGGTGTACAGCACCACGTTCACCACGTGGAAGAGCCGCGGCGACCCGCCGCCCAGCTTCCACTGCGCGGCGAAGCCGATCACCGTCAGCGGCCGGTAGAGCGAGGCGGCGACCTTGCCGGGCCAGTACGGCTGCGAGAAGTACCTGAACCACCCGGCGGGCTTCTTGACCGTCGGGTTCTCGCTGATGATGTGCACGTCGTCGTAGGCGAAGCCGTTCTGGAGGCTGGTGCCGGACGAGAGGAGCACGAGCAGGACGATGCCGAGCGCCGGGAGCAGCCGACGCAGCCGACGCAGCCGCGACGCGCGCGACGG
>DATFPD010000162.1:0-3716 GCA_035265005.1 Gemmatimonadaceae bacterium
GGGCGGCGGGGGCGAACGCGACGGCGTTGTAGGCGGTGGTGTCCACGCGAGCCCACGTCGCCCCGCCGTCGGCCGAGCGGTCGGTGCCGGACGTGCCGACCGCCACCAGCGCCCGGCCCGCGCTCCCCGGCACGTACGCCACCGCCGAGCGGTAGCCGCCCGGTCGCCCGGCGGCCGGGTCGCCGCCGCCCGGGCGGGGGAGCGACCAGCCGCGCCCGCCGTCCTGCGTCAGCGCCACGTTGTCGCGCGCTTCGTTAGGCGCCTGGTAGTCCCCGCCCACCGCCACGCCCGCGGCCCCCGCCGCGTCGGGGGCGACGGCGAGCGAGAAGATCCCCCGCGACCCCGCGCCGGCCGGGACCGGCGTGTCCGACACCGACCACGTCTCGCCGCCGTCCTCGGTGCGGAAGACGCGCGCGACCGCGGCGGTCCCCGTGGCGCCCCCGGTGGCGAACCACGCCATTCCGGTGGCGCCCACCGCGATGCTGGTGCCGCTCGCCGCGAAGGCGGCCTCGCCCGGAAGCGACGGCGGCAGGCGGTCGGCCGGGACCTCGCGCCAGCTCGCGCCGCCGTCGCCGGTGAGCAGCACCAGGAAGCGCCCGCCGCGGTCGGGCATCGGGTCGCCGAACGCGATCCCGCGCCGCTCGTCCCAGAACGCCATCCCGTCGAGGAAGATCCCCTCGCGGACGTTGGCGTACGCGAGCGTCCAGCCGCGCCCGCCGTCGCGCGTGCGGTAGATCCGGCCCGCCGTCGCCATCAGCACGGCGGTGCCGGCGTCAAAGGCGTGCACGTCGCGGAAGTCGAGCGAGTCGGCGCCGGGAACGACGGACGCGCGCCACGTGCGACCGCCGTCGGTCGTGCGCAGATACGTCCCGCCGGTGCCGCTCGCCCAGGCGACGGTCGCACCGGCCGCGCCGACCCCGCGCAGCCCCGCGGTCGTGCCGCTCCGCTGCGGCTCCCACGGCCCGCTCGCCTGGCGAGCGGCGGCGGCGTTGATCAGCAGCGCGGCCACGGCCAGTCGGAGACCAGCGCCGGGCCGCGTCATCGCGGCGGCGGCTCCCGGGTGGGGAAGGTGAACGACTGCACGACGAGCCCGCGCACCGGGCATCCGGGCATCGGCTCGTACGGCCGGTAGCGCTTCTCCGCGACGAGCTTTCGCGTCTTCTTGATGAGGCGCGAGTCGGAGGTGCTGATGACCTCGAACGTCGCCACCTCGGGCCGCCCCGCCGCGTCGATGTAGAATCGCGCGAGCACGTAGCTGCCGCTCGGCAGCACCATCTGCGCGAGGCGCAGCGAGTCGTCCGCCCGCCGCCCGATCTCCGCCGCCCCCGCGCAGCCGTCCGAGATGAGCGAGGACTGCGCCGGCGCCGGCGCCGCACTCCGCGAGGCGCACGCGAGCGCGGGGAGCGTCAGCAGCAGCAGGGCTGCGAGGACCGGTGTGCGCATGCGCGGCTCCTGATGATCGGTCGTGCGCCGCGGCGGCGGTGTCGGCGTGGCGGCAGCCGCGGGCGCGTCCGAATCTATCGCCAGCGCATCCCGATGCCCACCTCGACGAGTCGGGGCCGCGCCGCGTCGCCGCCGAACGCCCTGAGGTAGTCGGCGTGCAGCGTCAGCGAGAAGGGCGACCACGGCGGATTGGCGAGCCCGACCCCGGCGCCGACGGCCGGATACTCTCGCGCCTCCGCGTCGCCGGCCTGGCGGTATCGCACCGCACCCGCGGCCGCCTTGAGTGAGAGCAGCGGCAGCTCGGGCGAGGCGACCTGTGCGGTCGCCAGCAGGTAGGTGGCCCGGTCCGGCGTGAACGGGTCCTCCTCGAACCACCCCAGCTGAGTCCACCGCCGGAACTCGGCACCCACCAGCAGCCACCGACTCGGTGCGACGCCAGCCGCCACGGCAAGCGAGTAGCCGGCGACATCGCCCGAGGGGCAGCTCTGGTTCCGGCCCCGGTCGCACACGAGCCGCTGCATGCCGAAGCCCGTGCGCAGCTCTACCCACGGCGCGTTACGACGGTGTGGCTCGTCCCGGTCCTGCGCCCGGCCGCGCGTCGGCACCGCGATCGCCATGGCGGCGAGACATCCCGACAGCGCCCTTCTGCATGTTCCAGTCATCACCTCGCCTGCTCGGTCTACGGTTGCGTACAGCGTAGCGCGCGAGGTGACGTAGCGGAGGGCGGAATTGACGTAGAAGACCGGACGGCGAGTCGTCGGTTGTCAGTTGACGTTGTGAGTTGTCAGTAGCAGCAGACATCCGGGATGCCGGGCGCTACTGGCAACTGGGGACGGGCGACGCGCGCGTCGCCCCTCACTGACAACCGACAACTCGCCGTTCAGCCCAGCGCGAGGACCCGTCCCGTCAGAGATACTTCGTACGAAGCACGTCGAGATGGTGCCGCTCGTGCCCCGCGATGATGTACGCCAGCGCCCGTACCGAGACCTCCGCGTTATTGGCGGTGCCGGTGCGCGTCCACGCCTCGGCGTCGAACCCGCGGAAGAGCGCGACCGTAGCCCGGCGCACCTGCGCCAGCTCGTCGGTCAGGTCGGCGAGCGGGCGCTGGTCGAAGTTCGCCGCGCGCACGTAGTCGTCCTGCTCGTACCCCGGCAGCGGCGTGCGGTCGGCGCGGGCGATGCGGAGCGCGCGGTAGGCGAAGATTCGCTCGGTGTCCGCCATGTGCCCCGCCACCTCCTTGATGCTCCACTTCCCCTCGGCGTAGCGGCGCATCCCGCGCTCCTCGGAGACGCCGCGCAGGAGCCCCAGCGTCTCGCCCACCTGCTGCGCCAGCAGGCCGACGATGTCCCCCTCCGGGACGAGCGTCACGTACTTGTGATAGTACGGCAGGTACTCCGACTCGGACGGCCGTTCCGGGACGAACACCGGCGACGCCGGCCGCTGCACGGTGGGATCGTAGGTCATGGTCAGTCCGCCGTCGTGAACGTGATGTCCATGTCGATCGGCTTCAGGTGCCGCCAGACGCCCTTCTTGCCGGCCGGCGGGCTCACCGCCTCCAGCCGCACCTCGAGCGGCTGCGGCGAGTCGGCGAACGTCGGCTCCAGGTCCCTCAGCACGAGCGCGTACGCGTCCTCGAAGTCGTCCGCGCTCACCAGCCCCACGTGAATCGGCTGCGCGAAGCGCTGCATCTCCTTCTGGCCCGGCACCTTCTCGGCGATGTAGTAGATGTAGGTCAGCATGAGGTAGAAGATAGTGGAGAAAGAGGGAAGGGGGACGGGGGACGGGGGATGAACGGGCCCGAGACGCGGCCGCGCTCCGCGCCCCCTCCCCTTGCGCTTCTACAAGGGAAACGGTATACGTTTGCGTCCTGTAGAAGTGCAAGGGGAACAGGAGGCGCCCATGTTGACCGAGCTGTGGAGCGAGCTGCGCTACCGCGTGCGCGCGCTGTTCTTCCGCGACGCGATCGAGCAGGAGCTCGACGCGGAGCTGCGATTCCACATCGGGTGTGAAGCCGAGAAGTACGAGCGCCTCGGCGTGCCCCGCGAGGAGGCGCTTCGCCGCGCCCGGCTCGTCTTCGGCGGCGTGGACCGGATCAAGGAGGAGAGCCGGGACGTGCGCGGGACGGTGCTGCTCGAGTCTCTCGTTCAGGACGTCCGGTACGCCGTACGCGGCGTGCGCGCGAAGCCCGGCTTCGCCGCCGGCGTCGCGCTGACGCTCGCGCTCGGCATCGGGGCGAACAGCGCGATGTTCGGCGTCTTCGACCGCCTGCTCCT
>DATFPD010000163.1:0-5481 GCA_035265005.1 Gemmatimonadaceae bacterium
CCGGCGATCATGCCGAGGATGTCGCCGCACTCGGTGCCGCCGGGGTTGGTGGCGTACAACAGGTCGTCGAGGATGACGATGGTGTTCGGCGAGTACATGGTGATGCGGCCGCGAAGCACCCCGCTCACTCCCACCGACCCGCCGGCGTACACCACGCCCTTGACGTTCGAGTTCAGCCCCTTGCCGAGCGGGAACAGGTAGGGCCCCCAGGTCTGGGCGTACGCGCGGACTCGCGGGTTGGGCGAGTTCATGAGGGCAGCGGGCGGGGCGTTCGGGTTGCGCACCCACCCGGTCGCGTCCGTGCTAGTCCTCTGCTTCCCGTGCTTGGACCGGATGACCGTGATCGTCGTGTCGTCCCCGCCGAACGCCAGGTCGTCGGTCGTATACTGGCTGCCCGAGACGTCGCGCTCCTCGGGCGCGAGGTGCGGATCGCCGCCCAGGTAGCAGCGCGCGTTCGCGTGCGACATGACCACGTCGAGGCCGTCGTTCCGGTCGCTGAACGGGAACCGGTTGTTCTGGTGCGCGGACGTCGGGTAGAACCGCATGACGCCGTCGCGCGGAGACGGATGCCAGTCGCCGCAGTTCTTCTCCTGATAGTCGCCGCGCACCCACTCGACCGCCTCGCTCCGCCGGCCGGCGTTCTTGGGGTCGGCCTCGTAGATCCTGAGGAAGCCTTCGTCGGCGTCGGTGCTGTCGCCGTCGTTGTTGAGGTCGAGCGCGATGAACTCGATTCTCGACAGTATGTCGTTCGGCCCCCCCGTGGACTGTGCCGTGAACGCGAGGTTCCCCGGCCGCGCCAGCCCCTCCATCCGCGACAGCGCGGCGCGGCTGGGGAGCTGCATCGGGCTCTGGTTTTGCCGCACCGGCCCCATGAACGTACCGTAGCTCGATCCGCTGACGGTGCGCGCGGTCCCGACCTCGTCGCGGAAGGTGGCACCGCTGGAGTCGATGCTGATGACGTCGTTGGACCAGACCGGGCCGAAGATCACGTCGCCCTGCGCGAACACGATCGCGCCGCCGGTCGGGGAGCGCTCCTGGTCGGTCCAGTAGGCGAAGCGGGCGAAGCTCTCCTGCGCCACCTCCAGCCGCCGCACCGCGCGCCCGCCGCGCCCGTCGTTCACCTCGGCCACCACGCTGGCGAAGCGCCCGACCTGCGACGTCGCCGAGCCGGTGGGCCCGATCCAGACGTTGGCGTGCACGTTAGGCACCGCGCCGCCGTCGGCGCCCGGGATGTCGGCGTTGGTGTACAGCGCCGAGTACCCGTCCGGCGGGAGGGCGGTCGGGTCGTTGTTGAGGCGGCTGCGGCCCATCTGGAGCGCCGCCTCGGCCGCGTAGCGGAGGTCCTGCTCCCGGTCCAGCGAGCGCCCCACCATCGTCGTGTTCGACGTCATCCAGATCGCCGACAGCGCGAGCGCGGCCAGCGCGACGGTGAACAGCAGCACGAGCACCAGCGCCGAGCCCCGGCGCCCGCGTCGTGCCCCCGTTCGGATTCGCGTTCGGTTGCGTGTGCGTATGGACATGGCCCGTACCCTCGGACGAAATCGATCGTAAATTCGTTGCGGTATCGCGGTGCTACGGGACGGCGACCGCCGGGGCGACGCCGATCGGCGAGTTCAGCGGCGTGCAGTCCTGCGCGGCCACGCCGTACACCCACGACTCGCCCGAGCGCACCTCCGTGTCGGCGAAGCTGTAGCTCGAGCCCCCCGCGGCGAGGCTGCCGATCGGCTCGCTCCAGGCGGTCTCGCTGGTCAGGCGGCGGTAGACGGCGTAGCGCTCCACGTCCCGCTCGCCGGACGACTCGTCCGACGACGGGCTCCACGTCACCACCACCCGCGGCGTCGGGCCGGCGGCGTAGCGCGCGTCCACGGCGCCGGCCGAGCGCGGCTGGAGACCGCAGACGGCGGCGCGCAGCAGTCCCGCGTTCACGATGCGGATCGTGGACTCGACCGAGCGCGCGCTGTCGCCCTGCGTCCCCAGGTCGCGGTAGAGGCCCGTGAGCTTGACCCGCACCGCCACCACCTGATCGATCGGCGCGTTCACGTCCTGCACCGAGTTGTGCAGGGGCGCGCGATGGAACAGGGGGAGCTGCGACGCGGGCACCTCCCTCACGATGCCGGTGGTGTCCTTGATCAGGTAGCGAAACAGCGGCTCGTCGGCGCCGAGCAGGATGCCGCGGGAGACCACCTGCGGCGCGGCCGCGTTCACGCGGCGGTAGAGCGTGTACTGGTCGGAGCGCGCCGCGTTGGCGTCCCGCTCGACCCAGTACGAGATGGTCTCGGCGCTGCCGGGCGCGCCGCCCGGGCCGCCCTGCAGGTACGTGCTGTCCGGGTACACGAAGCTGGTGCCGGGCAGCTGGAATCGGTCGGCGCGGCGCAGGACGCCGACCGTCGCCGGGTCCGCGTCGGCGTCGTAGTAGACGGCGCCGACGTCGTTCGGGTCGCGGGAGACGAGGTCCGCGTTGAAGGTGATCGCGGTCGGCGACGCGAGCACGAGCAGCGGCTGCTGGTCCAGCACGCCCACGCCGGCGACGCGCAGGTCGCGGTCGATGGCGTTGAGCGCGTAGCGCACGTTCTGCCGCGCCTCGGACCGCCCGGTCGCGTTCTCGACCGCCCGCGCCTGCGTCCGGAAGAACGGGACCGCGATCGCGAAGACGAGCAGCATCAGCGTCATCGCGATCATCATTTCGGGGAGGGTGAAGGCCCGCCGCCGAGCTCGCCTATCGAGTGTACGCATGGTTCAGAACTCGCTGACCACCGTCGTCCGCTTGACCGGGACGCGGAGCGCCGGCGCGGTGACGATGACGGTGATGATCTTGTAGTCCTCGTCGTCGCCGGAGCCGCCGCCGACGCGGCGGACCACGGTCTGACGGGTGAAGTTCCCGTGGCCGGAAATCGAGGTCTCGGTCCGCGCGATCGTGTCCAGGTCGGCGTAGCGCGGGAGGGCCTTCACCGCCTCCAGCCGGTCGGCGGCGAGCTGGGTGGCCTCGGCCTTCACCGCGCTGTCGTTCACGGTGCGCGAGAACGTGCCGATGAACCGGGCGAGTGCGAGCATGGCGCCGGCAAGGATCACCAGCGCCACGATCACCTCGACCAGCGTCATCCCGCTCCGGGAGTCCGGGGGCCTGACGACGGGCCGCGCGCGCAATGCCCGGCTCATACGCCGTCGCGCCGCCAGCCGCCGCTGCCGTTCCGGAACCAGTCCACGCGGCCGGTGGACTGCGTCACCTGCACCGCGCGGAAGTCGGTCGCCGCCGACCGGGCGGTGGTGAGGTAGATCTCGGCGTCGGTGCTCGCCGAGCCGCTGTTGTGGAAGATGAGGGTGGGCATGCCGTCCACCGTCCGCAGGTTCGGCCCGACCACCGGCGTGGTCGCGCGCGTGCCCGAGAGGGTGGCGGCCGGCGCCGCGAAGCGCGCCCCCTCCTCCAGCGGGCGCCAGACGACGTGCTCGCCCGCGTCCGCCTGCCGGTTGTTGTTCATGTGCTCGACCGTCCGGATCCGGTTCCCGCTCAGGTCGAAGCCGACCAGGACGTCGTGCTGGCGCTGGATCGCGTTGCGCTGCGCCTGCTGGAGCGCGCCGCGCACCATGCGCGCGGCGGCGTCGGCGCGGTAGCGGCTGTAGTCGAGGCGCGGGAGCCCGAACGCCGCGACGATGCCGAGGATCACGAGGACCGTCAGCAGCTCCAGCAGCGTCACGCCGGACCTCGTCGTCCGGCCGGGCCGCGTTCTCATCGTCCGTGGTTCGAGAGTGCTCATTCGCCTCGCGCTCCCCTGCCCTGCGCCCAAGTCGCCGCCCCGGCTCCGCCTGACGCTCTGCCAGACGGCTCCGGGGCGACGACATCCTACAGCCGACCTACCTTAATGCGCCGTATCAGGGGTCACAACACGGATCGGGAGTGTGGCGCCACCGCGTCACCCGCCATGCGCCAGCCGAAGGAACTCGTCGCGCGTCTCCGCCTTCGTGCGGAAGCTGCCGCGGACCGCGCTGGTGATGGTCTTGGAGTTCTGCTTCTCGACCCCGCGCATCATCATGCAGAGGTGGTAGGCCTCGATCACCACGCCCACCCCGCGCGGCTTGAGGACCTGCTCCAGGGCGTCCGCCACCTGCTCGGTGAGCCGCTCCTGCACCTGGAGGCGGCGCGCGAAGGCGTCCACGATGCGCGGGATCTTGGAGAGGCCGACGATGTGGCGGTCCGGGATGTAGGCCACGTGCGCCTTGCCGAAGAACGGGAGCATGTGGTGCTCGCAGAGCGAGTAGAGCTCGATGTCCCGCACCATCACCATGTCCTCGTGCTCCTCCTCGAACAGCGCGTCCCCTACCACCTCGGCGATGTCCAGCTCGTAGCCGCGGGTGAGCCAGGTGAGGGCGTTCGAGACGCGCTGGGGCGTCTTCATCAGCCCCTCGCGGTCCGGGTCCTCCCCCAGCAGCTCCAGCATCCGGTGGACGATCCCCTCGAACTCGCGGTTGCGCGCCGGTCCGGGGTCGAGATCCAGCCCCTCGGCGGCGCGGGGCTCCGCCACAGGCCGGCCGTCGCGCGGCGGGCGGCCGGGGAGTCCGCGCACCGGCGGGTTGACGCGGGCCGCCTGGGCGCCTGCGGCACCGGCGCGTGCGGGGAAGTCGTCGTCGTCGCCGGCCTGGTCGTCGCGGCCAAAGCGTTCGTCGTCCTGGTCTCGAGACACGGCCTGTGGGGCTGAAGGGTTCGGGGTGGGGACCGCAATTTCTCGTGCTCCCGCGCCAACCGCCACCCGGCACGCGAGTTGACAGGGGAGCCCGCACCCGTACCTTGCACCCCGGACGACGCCACCTGGGAGGTCATCTGCGCATCCGCCGGCCCGTAGCTGCACTGACACTCCTGGGCGCAACGCTTCTCCTGCTCGCAGGGTGCCTCCCGGACGACAGTCCCGTTGCCGCCGAGGGCACCGGCCGAGCGCGGATCGGGGTGCGCGCCTCGGTCGTCGGCGCCCAGCAGGGCGTCTCGGATCAGGTCCTCGCGGTGCGCGTCTACTACTTTCGGCAGACCGAGGAGACGGTCGATCTGCTGAACGAGCGGATCCCGGTGAACGCCGAGGAGGAGACGCGCTCTCTCACGGTGGACATCTATCCCTGCCTTCGGGACACCCTGCGGTCGTCCTTCGGCCAGAGCTTCCGCCGGGACCGGAGCCTGGCCCTCGCCGCGGCCACCGCCCAGCGCGCCGCCCCGCCGGCCGAGGCGACGTGCGACGTCATCATCGAGATCGGGCTGCTCGTCAACGAGACGGAGGTCGACCGGACCGTCGTCGGCTCGGTGCCGCTGACGCCCGGCGGACGCACCGAGGTGGAGGCGCCGACGCTGTTCGCGGGGATCACCAAGCCCGGCCTCCTGGTGCAGGAGGGCCCGACGGCGGTGGACCTGCAGCTCATCCGGCTCGCCCTCACCGCGAGCGACCCGGACCGCAACCTCGCGAGCCTGGAGCTGTTCCACGTCGAGCAGTCGCGATTCGCGTT
>DATFPD010000164.1:0-3708 GCA_035265005.1 Gemmatimonadaceae bacterium
GAGCGCGCGGGCGAGGGACGTCCCTCCAGCGCACCCGCGCCGGCGATGCCCATGCTGACCAGGGCGCCGACGCCGAGGACCGCGAGGCCGACGCGCGAGAGGAGGGAGTTGCGGCGCGACCGGGCTTCGGCGAGGGCCGCATGACGGCAATGCAGGCAGACCGTCACGCCGTGACGGGTCTCGTGCGGGCAGGCGGTAGGCATACGTGGCGACATGAGAATTCGCTAAGGCGAATTGGCTGCTCTACTTACCTGACGAGCAAGGCCAGTGCCCGGCAACGTGGGACGTCACGTGTTTCCCATCACGAACTTCGTGGCCAGCCCCGACTCCGCCGCGTACCTTTTCCGCCCTGATGCCTATCGAGACCAAGTCCCGGGTCCCGCGCGGGCGCGGATTCCGCCGGCCGCTCGCCGAGGTCCTGACGATCGAGAGCCCGCGGCGATTCATGACCGCGCCCCGCCGCTTCCGCGCGGCAGGGCGACCCGCGCCCGGCGCGCGGTGTCCAACCGTTCGAGGTCGTGATCCTCGGTCCCGCAGCCCCCCTGGTCGTGAGCGATACTGCCCTCCCCCCCGAGACCCTCGCCCTCCGAGCGGCGCGCCGCCCGCGCCGGCCGTCGGCCGTCGCCGCGGCGCTGCCCTTCGTCGCGGTGGCGTGGCTCGGGATCTTCTTCTACGCCTTCGTCCACTGGCAGGTGAGCGAGCGCGTCGGCGTCCCCGTCCCCTGGTTCGCGCCGCTCTTCCGCTCCGAGTTAGGCATGGTCGCCCTCTGGGTGGCCGCGACGCCGCTCATCCTCTGGTCGGCGGCGCGCTTCCCGCTGGCCGGCGAGCGCTGGCTGCGGCACCTGGCGCTGCACGCCGTGCTCGCCACGATCTTCATCGTCGCCTCCAACGCCGCCGGCTGCGCGGTGCGCATCTCGATGGCCGCGAGCCCCGCGATGAGCTGGCCGCAGTGCACCGAGCGCGTGCTGCTGTTCTGGTTCCACTACGCCTTCCTCACCTACTTCCTGATCGTCGCACTCGGCCAGCTCGGCGCCTGGGCCGCCGAGCGGCGGAGCCACCGCGAGCACGCGGCGGTGATGCGCGCGCAGCTCTCGGCCGCGCAGCTGCACGCGCTCCAGATGCAGCTCCAGCCGCACTTCCTCTACAACGCCCTCAACTCGGCGACGGGGCTGGTGCTCACCAACCGCAACGACGAGGCGGTGGAGCTGCTGACCGGGCTCGGCGACCTGCTGCGGCAGCTCCTGACGCCGAACGCGCCGCACGAGACGCCGCTGGCGGAGGAGATGCGCTTCATCCAGGAGTACCTGGGGATCGAGCGCGTGCGCTTCTCCGACCGGCTCGAGGTCGCCTGCGACGCGCCCGACCCGGCGCTGGCCGCGGCGCTGGTGCCGCGCTTCATCCTCCAGCCGATCGTCGAGAACGCGGTGCGCCACGGGATCGCGCCGCTGGCGCGCGGCGGGCGGGTGGAGGTCACGGCGGAGCGCGACGGCGACCGTGTGCGCGTGACCGTGCGCGACGACGGCGTGGGCACCGCCGAGTCCGCCGCGCGCGGCACCACGCGCGGGCACGGCACGGGGCTGGAGAACACGCGCCGGCGGCTGCGCCACCTGTACGGCGACCGCGCCCGGCTCACCGTCTCGCCGCGCCCCGGCGGCGGCACCGAGGTGGTGCTGGAGTGGCCCTACCGCGCGGCGCCGGACATCGCGCCCGCCGCGGCCGGCGCCGCCGCGGCGGCCGCCGAGTCGCCGGCGTTAGGCTCGGCCCGGCGGGCGTCGTGACGGGCCCCACGCGGATGCGGGTCGTGATCGCCGACGACGAGCCGATCGCGCGCGCCGGGCTGCGGGCGATTCTGGAGCGCGTGGACGACGTGGAGGTCGTGGCCGAGGCGCGCACCGGGCGCGAGGCCGCCGCGGCGATCGCCGCCAGCCGCCCGGACGTCGTCTTCCTGGACGTGGAGATGCCGGAACTGGACGGCTTCGGTGCCCTCGACGCCGTCCGCGCGATGGGGGCGCCGGCCGAGGTGGTGTTCGTGACCGCGCACCCCGAGCGCGCCCCGGAGGCGTTCGACGTCAACGCGGTGGACTACGTGCTCAAGCCGCTGCGCCCGTCGCGCGTGCTGGAGGCGGTGAGCCGCGCCTACCAGCGCCGCTTCGGCGTGGCGCGGCAGAGCGGCCCGACGATCGGGGTGAAGACCGGCGACCGCATCCGCGTCCTCGACCAGCGCACGATCGACTGGGTGGAGGCGGACGACGAGCACGTGGTGATCCACTCCGCCGGCGGCGCGCGGCTCCGCGTGCGCGAGACGCTGGCCGGGATCGAGCGCCGCCTCGACGCCGCCCTGTTCGCCCGCCTGCACCGGTCGACGCTGGCCAACGTGGCGCGGATCCGCGAGATCCAGCCGTACTTTCACGGCGACTGCTACGTGATCCTGCTCGACGGGACCAGGCTCAGGCTGAGCCGGACGTACCGCGACCGGGTGGAGCGGGTCGTCGGGACGCGTTGAACGGACGGACGGCGAGTTGTCGGTTGTCGGTCGAAGTTGCTAGTTCTCAGTAGCGCTGGGCATCCCGGATGCCTGGCGCTACGCACAACTCGCAACTTCGACCGACAACCGACAACTCGCCGTTCACCCCGCGTCATCATGCTCCCCTCCGGCGCGCCCGACCCGCTTTTTCTCTCCTTCCAGCTCGCGCTGGCGGGACGCTACTCGATCGACCGCGAGCTGGGCCGCGGCGGGATGGGGGTGGTCTACCTCGCGCGCGAGGTGCACCTCGACCGGCTGGTCGCGATCAAGCTGCTCCCGCCGGAGCGCGCCGCGCAGCCCACGCTCCGCGAGCGCTTTCTGCGCGAGGCGCGCCTGGCCGCGAAGCTCTCGCACCCCAACATCATCCCGATCCACGCCGTCGAGGACACCGGCGGCTTCGTCTTCTACGTGATGTCGTACGTGGACGGCGAGACGCTCGCCGAGCGCGTGCGAACGCGCGGGCCGCTGCCCAGCTCCGAGGGGGCGCGCGTGCTGCGCGAGGCGGCGTGGGCGCTCGCCTACGCGCACGGGCAGGGGCTGGTGCACCGCGACGTGAAGCCGGACAACATCCTGCTCGAGTCGGCCACCGGGCGCGTGCTCGTCGCCGACTTCGGCATCGCGGCAGCCGCAGGGGATGCAGCGGCCGACGGGGTCTCGGGGACGCCCGAGTTCATGAGCCCGGAGCAGGTGCTCGGCGGCCAGATCGACGCCCGCAGCGACCTGTACGGGCTCGGCGCCACGGCGTTCTACGCCTTCACCGGGCGCTTCCCGTTCGAGGGGGCGAGCGCCACCGAGGTGCTGGCGAAGCAGGTCACCGAGCCCGCACCGCCGCTCGCCTCGCTAGGCATGCCGGTGCCGCGGAAGCTCGCGGCGATCGTCGACCGCTGCCTGGCCAAGGCGCCCGACCAGCGCCCGCCGAGCGCGCAGTCGCTGGCCGAGCAACTCGGCGTGGCGCTCGAGCAGCGGCGCGAGCTGCCGGTGGCGCTCCGGAGCTTCGTGAAGCACGGCGCGCGGATCGACGGGCCGGGGGCGCTGCTCTACCCGCCCGCGGCGCTCACCGCGACGATGCTCCTCAGTGGGGTGCTCCCCATTGGGATGACTGGCGGCTTTCTGGTCTACGGAACGCTGCTCGCGCTGGGCCCGCTCGCCCTGCTCGTCGCGCGCGCCCGGCGGCTGGTGAAGAC
>DATFPD010000165.1:0-8737 GCA_035265005.1 Gemmatimonadaceae bacterium
TGGGGGCCCCGCTTCGTCCCCTCTAATAGAAGCGGCCGCGCCCTGCGGCTGCACCCGACAAGCCGTTCCCCGCAGACAAATGATCCGAAAGTATCTGGCGCTCGCGGTCGCCACGATCGCGGCCGGCGCCTGCGCCATCGACGTGTCCACCCAGCCCGGCACCACTGGCGGCAGCACCTCCGTCACCGACCCGTCACTCCCGTCGGTCCGCCGAGCCGTCGTCGTGAGCGTCGACGGTCTGCGTGGCGACGCCCTCTGGCAGATGCCGGCGATGAGCGCGCTCCGCACCCGCGCGGTCTGGACCGACAGCATGCAGACCATCGTGCCGTCGCTCACCGCCCCCGGCCACCTGGCCATGTTCACCGGGCGCGACGTCACCAGGTTCGGCATCGTCGACAACACCCTCGACGAGAACACCGGCTTCGCCCTGGCCGTGAACCGCGCCACGGCCATGTTCCAGTGGGTCCACGACGCCCAGGGCACCTCGGCCGCGCTCGTCGGCACCTCGCTCGTCCCGGCCGACCAGGTCAGCAACGCGAAGAAGTTCTTCGGGATCGACGAGCTCATCAGCGTGGACGCCGACCTCAGCCCGATCGGCGCACAGGCGATTGCCGCCGCCACCCGCGCCGACGCGCCGTCGCTGCTGTTCGTCCACGTCCCCACGGTCGACTTCGCCGGACACGACTTCGGCTGGATCCGCGCCGACACCACCGCGGCCGGCGGACACGACGTTCTGGGCCCCCAGTACCTGGATGCGGTCCGGCGCGTCGACGCCACCCTCGCCGAGCTCTGGCGCGCGCTGGAGCCGGCGGTCGCCCGCGGCGAGGTGCTCTTCCTGGTCACCGCGGACCACGGCGGCGGCCACGGCGCGGGGTGCGTCGCCAACGTCGCGGCCAACCACGAGCACTGCACCGCGAGCGCCGAAGACCGCACCATCCCGTTCCTCCTGATCGCCGACGGCCTCACGCCCGGCCGCATCGCCGGCCAGCCCTCGATCACCCAGGTCGCCCCGACGGTCGGCGCCCTCATGCGCCTCACCGTCCCGTCCGCCGCCGGTGCCGCGCTCCCGATGTCGGCCGCGAAGAACTAGAAAGGCGATTCGCGATACGCGATTCGCGATTCGCGACGGGCCCCGGGAGCCTCCTACTGGCGTCCCGGGGCCCGTCGCGTATCGCGTATCGCCTCTACCCCAGCAGCGTCCGCACGTACCGCCCCCACACCCCGAGGTTCCGCACGTGCCGCAGCGCGCCGCCCGACGAATCGCGCTCCGCGCGCTCGTCGGGCGGGGGCGCGTCCGGCTTCGGCGTCGGCGTGAAGTCGTCGCCACGGCTCCAGGGGAGCACGCCGCCGTGGCCGCTGCGTCCGGGCTGGATCGCCGCGCGCCACACCAGCTCGCGCACCCGCACCGACGGGCACACGTCCTCGCGCGCGAACATGCTCGTCAGGTAGTGGCGCTCGATCGCCCGCGCCGCCGCCGCGGGGAGCCGCGGGCGGAGCGCCCGGAGCACCGCCGGCGGGAGCTCCGTGTCGAGCAGCACCCGCGTGAGGCGCAGCGTCCAGTAGCACGCGGTCGCGGCCCTGCTCTCCACCGCCAGGCGCGCGAACTCGTCCCAGTCCACCCGCCCGGTCGCCGCCACGGCGTCCACGTCGCGCACGCCGCGCCACACGCCCTCCTCGAAGCCATGCGACCACGCGAGGTGCAGGCAGACGTGCAGCAGCTGGTGCGACACGCTCGGCACCAGCGCCCGCACGCCGCCGACATCCACCGGCGTCGCGTCGCGCCAGACCATCTCGGGGGTGAACCGGAACGGATGCCCCTCGAAGAAGAGCGCCGTGTGCAGCTCGAGCGCCACGCCCATGCCGCGCGGGTCGGTCAGCGGCGCCAGGTGGTGGTGCGTGGCGTAGAAGTCGTCCAGCTGCGAGTCGTGCCGCCACCCCCACCCCACGCCCAGCGCCACCTCGCGCGCCTGGTCGGCGTGCTCGCGCGGCACGAGCAGGTCGAGGTCCGCCATGGGCCGATCGGTGAGCGACGGGTAGACGGTGAACGCGAGCGCCGCCCCCTTGAGGAGCACCACCGGAATCGACGCCTCGGCCAGCGCCGCCACCGTCTGCTCCAGTCGCTGCCGCAGGTAAAGCATCTTGAACTCGTACGAGAGCGCCGTCCGCTCGAGCCCCGCCACTCCGGCCGCCGCCAGCGCAGCGCACGGGAGCGACGCCAGGCGGCGCCACAGCACGGGCACGGCCCGCTCGCGGTGCGCCAGCTCCACCACCAGCCGCCAGTCCATCCCGCCGCCGGCGAGCAGTGCGCACATCGCCTCGTCCACTCGCGCGTCGCGTCGGGCCGCGAGCAGCAGCAGGCGCGCCTCGCGGGAGAGCGTCGCGGCCCGGACGTCGGCGGCGGTCATGCGAACGCGGCCCTAGGCTCTCAGTACTGCGCCAGCGTACCGGCGCGGCGGGCGTAGCGCAGCGCCGCGCGAAACCCCAGCGCGCTCGCCCCGAGCAGGAGCATCGCGATGCCGGTGAGCTTCGCCACGTCCGGCGCGATGGCCGCGAGCCCCGCGCCTTCCAGCAGCGTCTGCCGGAGCGCGCGCAGCCCGTAGGTGAGCGGCACGAAGTCGGACAGGCCGCGGATCACGTCCGGGATGACCCTGGCGTCGGTCGGCCAGTAGACGCCGCCGAGCAGCGACGACGCGACGATCACCGCCTGGCCCAGCGGTCCCGCGGTGCGGAAGGCCAGCGTCATCGCCGCGCCGAGCACGCCGAAGCCGACGTGCGCCGCAACGATCAGCGCCAGGATCGCCACCGCGACCGGCGCCCGCGCCCATTCGATCCGCGCGCCCAGGGCGAGGCCGATCCCGAGCATGAGCAGGGCCCGGATCGTCGTCCACACGAAGTTGTACCCCGTGAGGCCGGCGAGCAGCACCGGGAGGCGCACGGGCGTCGCGAGCAGCGCCTCGAGCGTGCCGGTGGACACGCCGCCCGCCAGCGCGGCCGGCAGCCCGTTCACGGCCGCGCTCACGAAGCTGAACGTGATCATGCCGAGGAGCACGAACCCGAAGTACTGTCCGCCCTGCGTGCGAATCGCGTCCTCGGCCACCGACTGCACGGCCCGGCTGATGTAGAACACCGGCACGATCAGCACGGGCAGGTACACGAGCGACAGGAGCAGGTTGACGCGGTACGTCCGCGCCGTGAGCCAGCTCGCGCGCACCAGTGCCAGCGCCGCGCCCATCAGGCCGCCCCGTGGTGCTGCACGATCCGCTCGATCAGGTCGGCGAGCGAGAGCCCCACGCGCTCGAAGCGCCCCACGCGGACGCCGGCGTCGCCGAGCGCCTGGAGCACGGCCGCCGCGCGCTCCAGCCGCCCGGGGATCTCCATCTCCACGCGCGTCCAGCCGTCGGCGTCGACCCCCGCGCTCGCCGGACGCTGGATCAGCCCCCGCGCCGCGAGCGACGTCCACGCGGCGTGCCCGGGGTCGCGCGTCCACGCCCGGTAGCGCTCCTCGCCGAATCGCGCCGCGAGGTCGTCGGCGCGGCCCGCGGCCAGCAGCCGCCCGCGGTCGAGCACCCCGACGCGGTCGCAGAGCTCCAGCGCCTCCTCGGCGTTGTGCGTGGCCAGCAGCACGGTGCACCCCTGCTTGCGCGAGACTTCCTCCCTCAGGAACGCGCGGAAGGTGCGCGCCGAGATCGGGTCGAGGCTGCGCGTGGGCTCGTCGAGGAGCAGCACCGACGGGCGCGCGAGCAGCGCGCGCGCGATCAGCAGCCGCTGCTTCATGCCTGACGAGAACTCCCCCGCCAGCCGCGTCCCGGTGTCGTGCAGGCTCACCGCCTCCAGCACCTCGCCCACGCGGCACTCGGCCACGGCGCCGCCGAAGCCGTGCAGCCGGGCGAACAGCTGCAGGTTCTCGCGCGCGCTCAGGCGCCAGTACAGGCTGCGCTCGTCGGCGATCACCGGGGTGAGCACCCTGCGCACGCGCGACCCCTCGCGCGCCACGTCGAGCCCGGCGACGGTCGCGGTGCCCGCGTCGGGGATCACCAGCGTCGCGAGCATCTTGAACAGCGTGGTCTTCCCAGCGCCGTTCGGCCCGAGCAGGCCGAAGAACTCCCCGGCGCGGATGTCGCACGTCACGTCGCTGACGACCACCCGGTGCTCGCGGTGGAACGGGCGCCGCAGGACGTCGCCCCAGCCGCGCCGCACCGGGAAGCGCTTCGTCAGGCCCCGCAGCTCCACCGCGGCCGGCGCGCGGCCGCCGGCGGTGCCGGCGGGGGCGACGGTCGACGGTTCGGCGGCGGCGGTGCTCATGTGAGGTGATATAACGGAAAGCGCCCCCCGTGCGGAGGGCGCTCACCGACCGACCGCGCGCGTCCTACCAGCGGTAGTGCGCGAAGGCCTTGTTCGCCTCGGCCATGCGGTGCGTGTCGTCCTTCTTCTTGACGGCGTTGCCCTCGCCGCGCGACGCCGCGATCACCTCGGCGGCCAGCTTCTCGGACATCGACTTCTCGCCGCGGTCGCGGGAGAACGAGATGAGCCAGCGCATCGCCAGCGCCGTGCGGCGCTCCGGACGGACCTCGACCGGCACCTGGTAGGTGGCGCCGCCGACGCGGCGACTCTTCACCTCGACCACCGGCTTGAGGTTCGCCAGCGCCTGCTTGAAGACGTTGACGCCCGGCTGGCTGGTGCGGCTCTCCACGATGTCCATCGCGCCGTAGAAGATCCGCTCGGCGACCGCCTTCTTGCCCTGGAGCATGAGGGCGTTGATGAACTTCGAGACCGTCTGACTGTCGTAGCGCGCGTCCGGCAGCACCGGGCGCTTGATGGCCTTCTTGCGGCGGCTCACTTCTTACCTCCCGCGGCGCCCGCCTTCGGCTTCTTGGCGCCGTACTTGGAGCGGCTCTTGTTGCGGCCCTGGACGCCGGCGGCGTCGAGCGTCCCGCGGACGATGTGGTAGCGAACGCCGGGCAGATCCTTCACACGCCCCCCGCGCACGAGCACGATCGAGTGCTCCTGCAGGTTGTGCCCCTCGCCCGGAATGTAGGCGATCACCTCGATCTGGTTCGTGAGACGAACCTTGGCGACCTTGCGCAGCGCGGAGTTCGGCTTCTTGGGCGTCGTGGTGTAGACGCGCGTGCAGACGCCGCGGCGAAACGGATTCGCCTTGAGCGCCGGCGACTTCTCCTTCTTGACGACGTCCTTACGTGCGCGCCGGACGAGCTGGTTGATAGTCGGCATACCCTCGGGGTCTAACAGAAAACCCGCCCATGACTTAGGCGGCATAGACTGGTAAAAGTAGGGCCCCCTCGGGTGGGTGTCAAGGCGCCGAGCTCGGTCGCACCGACCGGCGGAAGGTCACGTTTGCGTACTGGTCGTCGCTTCCTTCGCTCAGCTGACCGACCATCGTGTCGGCGAGCGGGAGGGCGGCGTAGAAGGTGAAGCGCTGGACGTCGCAGTTCCGGCTCTGGCCCGCGATCGAGATGTTGAGGCGCGGGACGCTGCCGGGGTAGAAGTTGGCGAGGAACCGCACCTCGCAGACGACGCCCCCCTCCACGTACTGCCCCGTGCCCGGGGTTGCCTTACCATTCGGCTGGAGGATGTTTTCGGGCCTGAGCTCCAGCCGCCATTCGCGGTAGCCGTTGAAGGACCGGCCTTCGCGCCCCGACCAGACGCCGAGCACCGGGCCGAGGTCGGGCGCTGGCGTCGTACGCCTGTGAGGGGTGCAGCCGAGCGCCAGGGCGGCCAGGAGCGCGACCGCGCGGGATGAGTGAGCGGGCATTGCGCCAACGTTATCGGCTCCGGGGCCCGAACGGGAGTGACCGCTGTCACGCCCGAGGCCGCCTGGGCCGCCTGACGGGAGCGCGGGCGTCAGCGGCGGCCGAGGGGGTTCACGCCGAGGGCCGAGAGCGCCGGGAGGGCGTCGCGGGCGCGCACACCGGCCTCGAAGGGCCCCAGCAGGTGCGCGATGCTGTTGGCGTAGTAGCTGATGAGCTGCCGGCCGTGCGGCAGAACCACGTAGCCGTCGCCGCTGTGCGCGAGGACGCGCCTCATCCGCAGCATTCGGTACGCGCGCTCGAACGTCTCGTCGATGCCGCGGTCGGCCTTGAGCACGCGCCCGTTCAGCTCCAGCAGCACGTCGCGCATCTCCGACATGCGGGCGAGCAGCGCGCTCCGCGGGATGAAGTCGCGGTCGAAGCTCTGCACGGCGGCGCAGGCGAGCGGCACCGGCGTGACCGGGATGATCTGCCCGATGCGAACCAGCACCTCGTCGGCCAGCTCCTGCACCCTCGCCAGGCGGTCGTGGCGCGAGAGGTCGAACAGGCTCGGGCCCACGAGCTCCTGCGCCGTGAACCAGTCGGCGAGGCAGTACGGCTCGCCGATCACCACCGCCGCGCGCCCGTAGCGCTTCCACCGCCGCGAGACCAGCCGCCCGACGTTCCAGACGACGTAGTGGACGACCTCGCGCGCCTGCGCCAGGAGCGAGGGACGGCGGTACCCCTGCGTCGCGTCCAGCTCGCGGAGCAGCGAGCGGTCCTCGAGCACGCGGTCGTAGTTCACGGCGACCGGCACCACGTGCAGGCGCTCGCGGTACCCGGGGTCCCGCGCCACGCCCAGGATGTAGTCCAGCAGCCCCACCTTGGCGGGGCGCATCTTCCCGTCCCTCGTCAGGCCGCCCTCGAGGAAGATCCCTTGCGTCACGCCGTTGCGCGTGATGAGCTGCACGTACCGCTCGAGGACCCGGTGGTAGAGCGGCTCGCGGTAGCGGCGCCGGATGAAGTACGACCCGAAGCTCTTGAAGATGTACTCGAGCGGCCAGGTGCGCGCCCACTCGCCCACCGCGTACGAGATCGCGACCTTGCCGGTGAGCGCGTAGCCGACGAGCACATAGTCGGCGTTCGAGCGATGGTTCATCAGGTAGATGACCGCCGCGTCCTTGCGCAGCTTCGCGAACGACTCGGGCTTCGAGTACTCGACGCTGACCTTGTAGAACAGGTCGATGAGGAACTTGCTGACCGCGTACCCGATCTTGTAGTACGCGATGATGTTGAAGAACGGGACGATCTCGTCGACGTACTGCTCGACCCGCTTCCAGACCTCCTCGTCCGACCGGCCATGCTCGATCGCGTGCGCGCGCACGGCGTCGGCGATCGCCCCGTCCGCCAGCAGCGCCCGCTTGATGGACGGCTTCCGCGTGAGCTTGAAGCGGTTGACGCGGGCGCGGAATCGTCGGAGCGCGCGCGCGGCGGTACGGTTGGCCATCCGGCGGATCGCCCGGCGGCCGAAGAGCGCGAGAGACAGCAGCAGCAGCGCGAGAATCGCGGCGGCGGGAATCCAGGACCACATGGTGGCTCGAACATTGAGGCCGCGTCACGGCCCGTCAAGCATCTTCGCGCCCCGGTGCAACTTTCCGCCTCCTCGGCGGAGACTTACTTTGTGAAGAACACCCGTAGCCCGGACGGTCGAGATGCTCGCATCCCAGCTCCTCTCCCGGCGTGACGCGCTGAAGGCCGCCGCCGCCGCTTCCGCGGCCTTGCTGCTTCCGCGTGCCGCGTCCGCTACCGCCACGCACCCCGACCCGCGCCCCGGGATCACCGGCGAGCACGTCCTCAGCGATCCGAACTTCCGGAAGAAGGTCGCCGAGGTGTACGACATGGCGCGCGAGATCCCCGAGGTGTTCGACGGGCTGCACTGCTACTGCGAGTGCCACACCGCCCGCTGGGGACACCGCTCCCTGCTCTCCTGCTTCGAGAGCAACCAGCCGGACGGCTGCCACGGCTGCCAGGAGGAAGCGCGCCTGGCCTACCGCCTCCACAAGGACGGAAAGTCGCTGGAGGAGGTGCGGGCGGCGGTGGACAAGGAGTTCAAGTAAGAAATACGAAATACGAGATGCGAGACGGGCCCCGGGAGATTCTGCTTCCCGGGGCCCGTCTCGCATCTCGCATCTCGCACCTGCTCTTACTCGTCCTCGTCCCTCCCCCGTCCCCCCGGCCCGCCGAGCCCGAAGGAGCTCTGCGCCATGCTGGGGGTGAGGAAGGGCGAGCCGCTCGAGGCGCCCGGCGTGCCCGCCGGGAGTCCGAGGGCGCCGAGGTCGCTGCCGAAGGCCGGCTCGGTGGGCGTGGCGTAGTCGCCCTCGAGCTCGACCTCCGAGTACCGGTACTGCCCCGTGCCGGCCGGGATCAGGTGGCCGATGATGATGTTCTCCTTGAGGCCCAGGAGGTCGTCCTGCGCCCCGCGGATCGCCGCGTCGGTGAGCACGCGGGTGGTCTCCTGGAACGACGCGGCCGAGATGAACGACTGCGTCGTCAGCGAGGCCTTCGTGATGCCGAGGAGCAGCGGCTCCGACGTGCCCGGCGTCTCCTTGCGCTTCTTCGCGCGCTCGTTGACGTCGCGGAACGACTGCTTGTCGACGTGCTCGCCCTCGAGGAACTCCGTCTCGCCCGGGTCGATGATCCGGACCTTCTGGAGCATCTGGCGGACGATCACGCCGATGTGCTTGTCGTTGATCTTCACACCCTGCAACCGATACACCTCCTGCACTTCGTTCAGGAGGTACTCCTGCACCGCGCGCGGTCCCTTGATCCGCAGGATGTCGTGCGGGTTCACCGGGCCTTCCGACAGCCGGTCGCCGGCGCGCACGCGGTCGCCCTCGTGCACGCGCAGGTGCTTGCCGGCCGGCACCTCGTAGAGCTGCGCCTCCTGCCCCTCGTCGGCCACCCAGTTCGTGTGGCCCTCGAGGCGCATCGGC
>DATFPD010000166.1:0-3798 GCA_035265005.1 Gemmatimonadaceae bacterium
ACCGCGTCGACCAGCCGCACGTACTACCGCAACGCCGGGCGCACGCGGCGCCGCGGGTTCGAGGGCGCGCTGATGTCGTCCGCGGGTCCGCTGGAGGCGCAGATGAGCTACAGCTACTCGCAGTTCGAGTTCGAGCGCTACGTCAAGGGAACGGTGGACCTCAAGGGCAAGCGGATCCCCGGCATCCCGCGGAACCTGGTGCAGGGGGCACTCACCTACCGCTGGCGGAGCGCCTTCGCGACCGCCGAGGGGATCGCCGGCGGGAGCGCGTTCGTGAACGACGAGAACACCCAGCGCGCGCAGAAGTACGAGGTGCTGAACCTGCGCGCCGGCGCGGCCTCGCTCTTCGGCCGCCCCTCGCTCTCCCCCTTCGTCGGCGTGCAGAACCTGTTCGACCGGACCTACTCGGCGTCGGTGGCGATCAATGCGACCAACGGCCGCTACTACGAGCCCGCTCCGGGCCGGCAGGTGTACGTGGGGCTGACGCTGGGAGTGGGGAGGTAGGCGGCGTGCTGCGTGCTGCGTGCTGCGTGTCGTGCCCCGGGATGCATCCCGGGGCACGACACGCAGCACGCAGCACGCCGCCGCCGTTCACCCGAACCGCGCCATCACGTCCCCGTAGTAGATGTACGACAGGAACGTCGGCGACTCGGCGGCGTGGGTGCGGCGGATCTCGCGGACCACCTCGGCCACCGGGCGGCGCTGCCTCACGGCGCCCTCGAAGAACTCTTCCATCACGACGTGGGCGTCGGTGTCGTAGACCGGCCAGAGGGGGGCGAGGAAGCCGCCGAAGCGCGAGCGCATGAACGCTTCCGCCCAGCCGCCGACGTTGCCGAGCAGCGCCCCCTGGCGCCCCACCTCGCAGGCGTTGAAGACGACGAAGGGGTGGTACTCGCGCCCGAGCTTCGTCGCCGGGGCGCGGACCTCGAGCACCAGCAGGTCGTCGTCGGAGAGGAGCACGCGCGCGTTCGCCGCGCCGTCGAACTTGCCGTGGCCGGCGAAGTGGAGCACCGACACCGGGCTCCGCGGCGTCGTGAGCTCGCCCAGCACGCTCCGCTTGTCCGCCGGCTGGACGCGGCGCGCGCGGAACTCGACCTCCAGCATCCGCGCCTCCTCGGCGGCCGCCTGCAGCGCGTCCACCGCCGGCCGGCGCGCGGCGTAGTCGGGCGCGATCGTCACGATCTCGCCGGCCGCCGGGAGCGTGCGCGGCATCGTCCCCTCGTACGAGAGGATCCACCGCCCCACCGGGTGCTCGAGCGCCAGCAGCCCGGCGCTGTTCCCCTCGGCGTCGAGCGGGCACATGAGCTCCCACGGAATGTCCGGGTCGTCGGAGACGAACTGGATCTCGAAGCCCGGGCCGAAGTGATCGCGCAGCGCCCAGTACGTCTGCTTGAACGACGCCGGCGTCTTCTCCCAGAGCAGCGTGCCGGCGCCCTCGAACAGCGCCAGGTGCGCGCCCGGCGTGATCCCGGTGTACTGCGCGAGCAGCGTCTGCACGAACTCCCCGGGCTGGCCGATCGCGCAGTCCTCGGCGAGGCTGGGCGGGAGCCCGGGGACGCGCCGCGTGCGCAGGGTGAGCTGCCAGCGGTTGACCTGGCCGCCGTTCTGGTCCTTCCCCGCCCGGCTGACGTAGACGGTGAGCATCGGCGGCGCGTCGTTCGTGCTGGCGTCGAACGCGCCGGTGGTGGCGCCCGTCGACGCGGCCCCGGCCGGCGGCGCCCCGCCGCCGCCGCCGCCGGCAGCGCGGACCGGGAACGCCCGCGTCGCCACGCCGCTGTAGCGCCCGCGGTGGAAGAACACCGCCGCGACCTCGATCTCGCCTGACGTCGTATCGGCCTTCACCCGCCCGCGCACCGTGCAGGGGGTCGAGTCGGCGTTGCGGCGGACGACGATCGTCCCGCCGCCGTCGAACTCCACGTCGGGCGCCGAGAGCTGCACGGTCACGGGGAGCTCGCGCCAGTCGGCGGCCAGCCCGGCGAAGCCGACCGGCCCGCCGGAGGTGGCCTCGTCCTGCTGCCGGCGGAGGTCCACCGTCACCTCGAACGCCTCGCCCGGCACCGGGCCGCCGGCCGGCGCGGCGATCGACGGGTGGCGCGTGATGCTCGTGCCCTCGTCGGCCGCGGGGGCGCCGCCGGCGCTCGCGGCCGCGGGGAGCGCCGACGGGGCGGGCGGGGCGTAGGGCGGGGCCGCCGGCTGCGGGGGCGCGGCCGTCGCGCCGCGGAGGCCGCCGCGGGTGCGCGGGGCCTCCGGGGCGGGCGCGGGCGGCGCCGGCACCGCCTCGTCCGGTCGCGGCCCGCCGCGCAGTCCGCCGCGCGTCCGCACCACCGGCTCGGGCGGGGGCTCCGGCGGCTGGAGGGCCACCTGCGGCGGCTGGGGCGGCCGCCCGCGCGTGGCGTGCGCGGCCTCGTGCGCCAGCGCGAGGGCGTCGACCTCCGCGCCGCCCAGCAGCCACTCGCGCAGCTTGGCCGCCATCTCGGGGCGCGCGAAGTAGGTCGTGTGAATGACGCCGGCGGCGGCGCCGAAGGCGAGCCGCCGCTCGTCGGGGATCGGGAAGTCCGGGCCGGCGCCCTCGGCGTACACGCCGCCGGTGGGGACGACCAGATCGTTAGGCTCGGCGTCGAAGATGCGGTCGAGGGCGGCGTCGGCCACGCCCTGCTTGGTCACCAGCGCCGCCAGCGGCCCGCCCGCCGGCTCGTAGTCGGCGGCGACCGCGAAGTAGGTGGCCCCCGAGCGGTCGCGCCCGGCGCGCAGCGCGCCCAGGAAGGCGCCGGACGGGTTCATCGACGCCAGGCCGTCGAGCCCCTTCAGGGCGCCGTGGCCGATCACCTTCACCGCGGTGACGATCGCCTCCAGCGTCTCGGTCACCAGCCCGGTCGGGAAGATGTTGAGCACGCTGGTGAAGCGGTCGATCATCTGCACCATGTGGTCGGGCGCCGCCAGCGCGGTCCCGGCGTTCGGCACGCCGACGAACACCACCTTCCCCACCCGGAAGTCGCGCCCGCCGAGGACGGCGGCGCGCTCCGAGAGCTGCCGCGCCACGAGCCCGCCGCGGCTGTGGCAGATGATGTCGACGTCGAGCCGCACGCCCGGCGGGACCTGCCGGAAGAACCACTCGGCGTTCGTCCGCGGGTCGTCGGAGAGCGAGTGGTGGTTGAAGGCGAACACGCGCCCCTCGTAATGCCCGCCCAGCTCGCTCAGCACGTAGCGCGGCAGGGTGCCGAACGCGGCGTGCGCGGTGCTGAAGGTGCCGTGGATGAAGAGCAGCGCGCGGCCGGCGCCGAGCCGCCGCCAGTCGTCCGCGCCGAGCGCGGGCGCGGCGGGGGTGGTGTAGTCCTCGGGCCCGAAGAGGCGCAGGCCGTAGGGGCGGTTCTTGTCCTCCCACTTGCGCGCGAAGTGCTCGCTGAGCGGCCCGATGATGGGGTCGGTGATGGGGTAGACGAGCACCTTCATCACCTTGCGCCCGATCGTGCCGATGACGCCGCGCGTGCCGCGCGCCGGCACTCTGGGCGCGGGGGCGACGGTGCTCGGGATGCGGAACGTCTGCGTGCGCCCGCCCGCCCCTCGCCGCGTCGGCGGCTCGACGGCGTTCGTGTCCCCTTCGAGCGGGAAGTGCCACGAGACGGCGCCCGCCTCGTCCACCAGCAGCACCACCTGCTCGGCGCCTTCCGCCGGCGGCGGGACCTCGAGCAGGAGCGCGTCGTCCCCGTTCGGCGCGCGCATCCCCCGCGTCCCCGCCGGCGCCGGCGTCGGCGTCACCTGGAGCTCGATCGTGCGCACCTCGCTGACGCCGCTGCGGCG
>DATFPD010000167.1:0-2548 GCA_035265005.1 Gemmatimonadaceae bacterium
GCGATCGCGCTCGCGGCGTGGCGGCTGGTGGGCGGGCGCGGCTACGGCCGCGTGGACTTCCGAATCGACGCCGGCGGCCGCCCGTGGCTGCTCGAGGTGAACGCGAACCCCGACCTCTCGCCGAACGCCGGGCTCGCCCGCATGGCGCGCGTGGCCGGGATCGACTTCGCCGGGCTCGTGCGCACCCTGTGCGAGGAGGCGATCGCGCGTCCCGCGGGGGCGGACCTCGAGCAGTGGGCCGCGGCGCAGCGCCTCTCCGGCATCGTCGGCGGCGCGCCGCCGGAGCCCGAGCCACGATCGGCGGTGGGGGGTCCAGCCGTTCCCGCGCTGGCCGCCGCCACCGCCACCGGTAGGAACCGTTAGGTGGGCGCGGCAGCCGCCCGCCCTCCCGGGGCCCGACCCCGATCCGCGGCCGGCTCACCGGCCGCCCCCAACCGCCCCGGCGCCCGCGCCGGCAGCGGCAGCGTCCGCGGCTCCGCCAGTCCCACCGGCGGCGGCCGCGGCGTCCGCGTCGGGCCCCTCGCTCCGCGACATCGCGCGCACGTCGAAGCCATCACCCGCGCTACGGCCGTCTTCTCCGAGGACGAAGTCGCGGTGGCCGTCGAGCTGTTCGACGAAGCATTGCGAGCTGCGAGTTGCGAGGTGCGAGAGGTAGTGCCCCGGGGTCCTTCGCTTCGCCCAGGACAGGCTCTCCCGAGCGGCGGTTCTCTCGCAACTCGCAATTCGCAACTCGCAGCCGTTCCCTCCCCCGCCCCCAGCTCCTCCTACGTCTTCCTCGGCGCCTTCACCCCGGAAGACGAGCTGGTGGGCTACGCCTGCTACGGACCCACGCCGGGGACCGACCGCACCTTCGATCTCTACTGGATCGCGGTGCACCCCTCGGCGCAGGGCACGGGCAGCGGAACCACCCTCATCTCTGAGGTCGAACGAAGGCTACGGGACAACAACGCCCGGTTGCTGGTCGTGGAAACATCGTCCCGACCCGACTACTCGGCGACGCTCGCGTTCTACCGGGCGCGCGGCTACACCGAGGCGGCGCGCGTAGCGGATTTCTACGCGCCCGCCGACAGTCGGGTCATTCTCACCAAGCGGTTCCGAGAGTCTTCAATGCCCGACATCACGGGCGGGGAGTTGGGTCACCATGAGTGACTGGCAGAAATTGCTGCACCAGGGCGTGGACACGCTCGACAAGCTCGCGGACAAGTTCGGCCGCGATCAGATCGACGTCGACGCGCTCGCGCCCGCGTTCGACAACTTCCAGATGCGGATGACCCCGAACCTGTTCGAGCAGATGAAGGACGCTCGGCCGGGGGACCCGATCTGGGAGCAGTACGTCCCGACGACCCGCGAGCTGGACATCGTGGACGGCGTGATCGACTCGCTCGACGAGGACGCCGACTCGCCGGTGCCCAACATCACGCACCGGTACCCGGACCGCGTGCTGTTCCTGGTGAGCCCGGTCTGCGCCTCCTACTGCCGCTTCTGCACGCGGCGGCGCAAGGTCGGCGACCCGGAGAAGATCCCGCTCAACCAGTACGAGTCGGCGTTCGCCTACATCCGGGCGCACCCCGAGATCCGCGACGTCATCATGTCGGGCGGCGACCCGATGATGCTCAGCGACCGCCGGCTGGAGTACCTGCTCCAGAACCTGCGCGCGATCCCGCACGTCGAGATCATCCGCCTCGGGAGCCGCATCACCTCGCACCTGCCGGAGCGCATCACGCCCGAGTTCTGTGAGATGGTGAAGAAGTACCACCCGGTGTACATGAACACCCACTTCAACCACCCCAACGAGCTGACGCCGGCCACCGTGGCCGCGCTCGGCCGGCTGGCCGACGCGGGCGTCCCGCTCGGCTGCCAGACGGTGCTGCTCAAGGGGGTGAACGACGACCCGGCGATCATGAAGGAGCTGATGCAGAAGCTCCTCAAGGCGCGCGTGCGGCCGTACTACATCTACATGGCCGACCAGGTGGCGGGGGGCGAGCACTTCCGCACCACCGTGCAGAAGGGGCTCGAGATCGTGCAGGCGCTCCGCGGCTGGACGAGCGGGCTCGCCGTCCCGCACTTCGTGATCGACTCCCCCGGGGGCGGCGGCAAGGTGCCCCTCCTCCCGGAGTACGTGGAGGAGATCACCGACGAGCAGGTCGTCTTCCGGAACTACGAGGGGAAGCGCTTCGTCTACAAACAGCCGCGCCAGCTTCCGGCTGGGCCGGAGCGCGAGGAGCGCATCGCCGCGACCGCCGGCGGCGCCTTCGGCGATGCCTTCGGCGACGCCTGCGGGGACGGCGCCCTCGTGGCGGCGGGCATGGACGCCATGCCTGACGAGCCACAGGTCGTCTCGCTCGAGGTCCGCAAGAGCGCCCGCAAGAAGGTCGCGGCAGCCGAGGCGGCCGCGGCCGAGGCGGCGAACCAGCAGCAGCAGCGCGCCGCCCGTCGGCCCAGGAGGAAGTCGGCGCTGGGATGAGACGGGATGCGAGATGCGAACGGTGCCCCGGGGGATCACGCTTCCCGGGGCACCGTTCGCATCTCGCATCCCGTATTTCCTATA
>DATFPD010000168.1:0-6352 GCA_035265005.1 Gemmatimonadaceae bacterium
CAGCAGCGCGACCCCGCCGCCCTCGACCAGACCGAGCAGCGCGCCGGCGCGCATCACCTCGGTCTCGTCAGGCACCGCCGCGGCCTGGGCACCGGCGTCGGCCGCCCCCCCGTCGCGGCTCCGGAAGTCGGCCGCGCCCTCGCGAATGGGATATTCGGCGCGGCACACGGGACAGCCGAGCGTCCCCTCGATGATGTGGCGCCCGTCCATGCGCCGCGCCGCCGCCACGAGCCAGATCTCCTCGTGCGGCCGCACGCAGCGCAGGTGGTCCACGAGCTCGATGAACATGGAGGACGATTCGCGGTTCGCGATGCGCGATGCGCGATACGCGAATCAGCTTCTGGTCAGGCGCAGCTCGTCCACGTTCACCGCCGGCGGGCAGGTGACCGCGTAGAGGACGGCGTCGGCGACCGCGTCGGCGTCCAGCATCGCCGTGCGCGGGGTGAAGCCCTCGCGCGCGTCGGGGTTGATCGGGTCCCAGAGCGGCGTGTCGGTAGGGCCGGGCGAGACGAGCGTGACGCGGACGCCGCTGCCGCGCAGCTCGGCGCGCAGGACCTCGTGCAGGGCGCGCAGGCCGAACTTGCTGGCCGCGTAGGCCGAGTTCTCCGGGAACGCGACGCGGTCCGCCACCGAGCCGATGCTCACGAGGTGCCCGCTGCCGCGCTCTCGCATGCCGCCCAGGAAGCAGTGCACGAAGAGGAAGGGCGCGGCGAGGTTCGTCTCGAGCATCGCCGCGAAGGTCGTGGGCGAGGTCGCTGCGATCGGGGCCACGTGGAAGCGCCCCGCGTTGTTGACCAGAACGTCAGGCGCGCCGCCCAGCGCGTCGACGATCTGGGTCGACGCCGCCTGCACCGAGTCGCGGCTCGCGACGTCGCACGGGATGGCGAGCGCCTCGCCGCCCAGCTCGGCGGCGCGCTCCCGGAGCGCCGCGGCGCCGCGGGCGAGCATGAAGACGCGCGCGCCCTCGGCCGCGAACAGGCGCGCCGTGGCGAGCCCGATGCCGCGTGAGGCGCCCGTCACGACCGCCGAGCGGCCGGCGAGCAGTGGAGGGGCCTCGCTCACGGAAGGCGCGTCATCGGAAGGCGCTGGACGCGCCGTGGGCGAGGCGCAGGAACTCGTGGCGGGTCGCCGGGTCGTCGCGGAAGGAGCCGCGCATGGCGCTGGTGATGGTCTTCGAGTTCTGCTTCTCGACCCCGCGCATCATCATGCAGAGGTGGTACGCCTCGATCACCACGCCCACCCCGCGCGGCGCCAGCACGTCCTCGAGCGCGCCCGCCACCTGCTCGGTGAGCCGCTCCTGCACCTGGAGGCGGCGCGCGAAGACGTCCACGATGCGCGCCAGCTTCGACAATCCCACGATGCGGCCGTCCGGGATGTAGGCGACGTGCGCGCGGCCGAAGAACGGGAGCATGTGGTGCTCGCAGAGCGAGTAGAGCTCGATGTCCCGCACCATCACCATGCTCCCGTGCGTCTCCTCGAACAGCGCGTCGCCGATGGCGTCGCGCGCGGTCATCTCGGAGCCGCGGGTGAGCCAGCCGAGCGCGCGGGCGACCCGGCGCGGCGTGTTGCGCAGCCCCTCGCGGTTCGGGTCCTCCCCCAGGAGCTCGAGCATCCGCCGCACCAGCGACTCGAACTCGTCCGAGGCGGCATCAGCAGCGGCCCCCGCGCGCGCCCCCGCGGGGGCGCGCGCGGGATCAGCCGCCCTCGTACTCGACATAGTTGTTCTCGGTCTCGTGGAGGCGCAGGCGCTTGAGCCGGCCGGGGGAGACCTGGGGCTCCAGCACCCGCCAGCACTGCACGACGATGTTCTCCGAGGTCGGGTTCACGTCCCGCATGAACGGCACGTCCAGGTTCATGTTGTGGTGGTCCACGTGGTCGATCACCTCGCGCTGCACGATGTCGCGCAGCTTCGCGAGGTCGATCACGTAGCCGGTGAGCTCGTCCACCGGCCCGTGCACCGAGACCTCCAGGACGTAGTTGTGACCGTGCCAGTTCGGGTGGTTGCAGGGGCCGAAGAGGCGGCGGTTCTCCTCGTCCGACAGCGCGGGGTTGTGGACCCGGTGCGCGGCGTTGAAGCGCATGCGGCGAGTGACGGTCACATTAGGCATTCACGCTCTCACGCAGGGCGAGCACGGAGCGAGCGCGCGGCGCGCCTTCCACCGGGCCCCCGCCCCACCTTAAGTTCACGGACTGACACGTCCCCGCCCGGGGACATTCTCTTATAGGACCCGCACAGTTTGAAAGTCAAGCTTCTGCTCGTCGCGCTCGCCGCACGCGCCACTACAGCGTTGACGGCGCTGTGGACGTTCCCCAGCATTCTGCTCAGCGCCTTCCTGGTGGCCTGGGCCGCCGAGGCGGCGCAGTTCCTGATCTCGCAGGGGATGGCGCTCGCCATCCTGGCGTGGCTGCAGACGCTCCCGGAATTCGCCGTCGAGGCAGTGATCGCGTGGCAGGCGGGTCACGACCCGAGCAGCTGCTTCGTGGCGTCGCCGCCGGTGGGGTGCCACTCGCATCTGGCGGTCGCGAACTACACTGGCGCGATCCGGCTGCTGGTGGGACTCGGCTGGCCGATGATCTACTTCGTCGCGGCGTACTTCCGCCGCCGCCGAAACGAGCGCGCCCTCCAGCCGATCCATCTCGACGACGAGCACTCGGTCGAGGTGCTGGCGACGGTGCCGCCGCTGCTGTACTTCGTCTGGATCTGGTACAAGAGCTCCATCAACCTGGTGGACGCCGGCGTGCTGCTCGTGATGTACGTGGTGTACCTCGCCGTGCTCTGGCGATTCCCCCCGCAGCACGAGGAGTCGCTCGCCGACGCGCCGGCGCCCGCGCGGTGGGCGTACACGCGTCCGGGGCGGTGGCGCGTGATCGCGATCGCGGGACTCTTTCTGGCCGGCGGGCTGCTGATCTACCTCACCGCGCACCCGTTCGTGGAGTCGATGCTCGCGGTCGCGATCTCGCTCGGCGTGAGCGAGTTCGTGTTCGTGCAGTGGGTGGCGCCCTTCCTCAGCGAGTTCCCGGAGAAGGTCTCCGCCTTCCAGTGGGCGAGCACGGTGAAGAAGGCGCCGATGGCGCTCATGAACATGCTGTCGAGCAACGTCAACCAGTGGACGGTGCTGGCGGCGATGATCCCGATCGTCTTCTCGATCGCCCGCGGCGAGGCGGCGGCGCTGCCGTTCGACGGCGCGCAGCGCGACGAGATCCTGCTGACGGTGCTCCAGAGCAGCGTGGCGGTGCTGCTCCTGGCGCACATGCGCTTCACGTGGTGGAACGCCGTGCTGCTGTTCGTGCTCTGGCTCGCCCAGTTCCTGGTGGCGGAGTGGCGCAAGGAGATCGCCGTCTGCTACGCCGCGTGGGGCGTGCTGCTCATCCTCGGCTGGCTGCGGCAGCCGCCGGACGCGCCGCGCATCCTGTGGCGGCTGATGCGTCAGCAGCGCCGCCCGGCGGCCGGCGGCGCGGCGTGAGGCGCTCGCCCGGCCGGTAGCACGACGAGAGCCCCACCGCGCGGTGCGACGGGGCTCTCGGAGTGAGAAGGAACGAAGAGGGTTTTTTGAAGCCCATCCGAATGTATGAGGTCCTCACCATGCATGCCGCCTTCCCCGCACTGGGGCGTGACGTCCGCACAGTTTGTCGAACCCACTCAGTGGACTTGTTGGCTCAAAAAGTAATTCTCTTCGCTCCCGTTCGTTGTGCCGAGCACAGTATACGGGCGGGCGAAAAGCGCGTCAATCACTTGACAGGGGAGCAACGTGCCAGACACTGAGCGCCCCACGCGCGGCGAGAGCGGCGCCCGCGGCGCCCGCGGCGGCCGTCCGGCGCGCCGCTCGACCGACGTCGTCCTCATCGCCGTCGCCATCGCGATGCTCGTGGTGTGGGCGGTGTGGACGTTCGTGATCAACGACGCACCCGGCGGAGTGCACGTGCTCCTCACCGTGGGCGTCTTCCTGCTCATCTGGCGGATCGTGGCGATGGGAACACCCGATCCGAAAGATTAGAGGGGCCGGGTCCGGCGCGACAGCTCGACGGGCCGGACGGGACGGCATGTGCGTTGCCTCTATGGACTCCCCGCGGGTGCGCCGTCGCTCCCGCGCCCGAGCGATTCGATGGAGTCAAGATGACGCAGCCCCCGCTTTCCCCAGAGCAGCTCCGGCCGGTGCTTCAGGCCGCCGAGGAGGAGCTCTCCGAGCGCCTCAAGCTGGCGTGTGACAACAAGGCCGTCAGCGAAGAGACGACCGGCGAGCTGATGCGGCTCGAAGAGAACCTCGTCGACGCGGCGCAGGCGGCGAAGCACGCGATCTCGATCCGCCGCCGCATCCGCACGCAGCGCGCGGCGGACAGCGGCGCGCCCTCGCGCCCGAGCGTCCCACCAAAGAAGGAGCGGCGCTCGACGAGCGCCGCCGCGGGCGCATCGCCGCTCGATTCGTCGCTCGCGGCGCCGCCGCCCGCCGGACCGGTGGCCGACGCGCCGCCGGTCGACGCGGCGGCCGCACCACCCGCACCACCCGCACCAGCCACCCCGGCCGCCGAGCCCGCGGCCGGTGCCGCCGGTGCCGCCGACCTGCCACGCCCCGCGATGCGCGAGTTCAAGGACCGCAGCGGGAAGGAGTGGCGCGTGTGGGCGGTGACGCCGGAGCAGATGCATCGGCGCACGCGCACCGAGGCGTACATGGCCGAGTACCGCGACGGGTGGCTCGCGTTCGAGTCGATCGACGGCTCCGACCGCCGGCGGCTGCCGCACTACCCCGCCGACTGGGACCAGGTCGGCGTCGAGGAGCTGGAGCGCCTGATGTCGCGGGCGGAGGTCGCGCGCGGCCGCAAGATCAGCCCCCCGCGCGGGAGCGACGTGACGGAGCGTTAGGCTGGCAAGGCGATTCGCGATTCGCGAATCGCCACTATTTGCGGAGCCGCGCCGTCAGGAGGTTCGCCATCCGGTAGCCGGCGAGCGCCACGCGGCGTCGGGCGATCTGCTCGGCGAGGGCGCGGTATTCGGGGGTGACGCGCGTGCGCTGGCCGTCGGCGCGCTCGGGGCCCACCGTGTAGACGAAGTAGCGGGCGAGCGTCGCGCTCTCGTCGATCCAGTCCTTCACCGTCGGCTCGAGCGTCGAGTCGCCGCGCACGGCGGTCTCGGAGCTGGCCACCGGGGGCGTCTCGGCGACGATACGGCGCGCGAGCGCGATCACCGGGTCGGGGTTGCGGTCGCGCCCCAGCAGGCCGTCCCAGAAGGCGTGCAGGTTGATCGTGTCGCCGGCCGCGGGCCCGGACTGGAGGCGGACGGCATTGCCGCCGGCGTCGCCGCGCGCGTGGACCTGCGAGAAGCGCGAGATGGCGTGCAGCGGCTGGTGCACGTCACCCACCAGGTGCAGGAGCCACGACAGATCGTAGGCCTGCGTCGCCGCCGGGACGTTGCGGTCCCCGACCGCGCGCGCGAACGAGGCGATCTGCGTCAGCGCGCTCGGCCCCCGCGGCTCCTCCGGCGGCGTGCCGTCGGCCGACAGGGGCTCGTCCAGGTAGTGCCAGCTGCGATGCTGCTGCATGTCGGGGAAGCCGGGCAGCGGCGGGGTCGGCGTGGCCTGCTGGCGCGCCTCGTTGTAGAAGCGCGGGTCGCCCTTGATGAGGTCCGGCCAGGTGGAGGCGCGCATGAAGACGCGCTCGCCGAAGTCCGGCGTGCCCGCCGCGAGGCCGCGCGTGAGGACGGCGTAGTCCGGATGCATGCGAAGCAGCGAGTCCACGCGCGCGCGGACGTCCGGGGCGAGCTGCTCGTAGGCGATCGCGGCCATGGTCATGTGCCCCACGTCGTTCCACATCGCCGAGGACGCGGGCGGCGCGAGCGGCCCGGGCGACGAAGAGGGCAGGAGCAGGAGGGCGGCGGCGGCGAGCGAGGAGCGAAGGGGCATGGCGAATAGCTGAGGTCAACGGCGCCGAGCCGCGCGTCCGTCAGAGGTCACGCGGCGCACAGCCCCACCAGCAGGAGCAGGACCAGGACCGCTCCCGTGATGATGCCTTCGAAGATGTAGCGGAGTCGCCGCGGGCGCTCGCGGAACCAGTCGGATCGGATAACGATATCCCTGCGGCTTCGAGTCAACGGCGCACTCGGCGGGCCGCGGCGCTGCCCGGCTCTGCCCCCGGCGGGGCGCCGTCGAACGCGCGGCTGGATTCACGGGAGAGCGTCCAGGAAGTCGCCGAAGTATAGCAGTAGCGCGAACAGTGCCAGCGCGAGCAGGAGGAGCGCGATGCGGATCAGCTCCTGACGCGTGCGGTGCCGGACGCGGTGGTGGTGCCGCCGCGTGGGGTCAGCGCGGTCGTTCCGGGGTCGCATCGGCTTGCGGCGTCGCCCCGGGCTGCGTCCACCGTG
>DATFPD010000169.1:0-2546 GCA_035265005.1 Gemmatimonadaceae bacterium
CGATCGCCTGGCTGAACATCCAGACGCCCGCGTACGCCAGCGCGACGCCGAGCGCGCCACCCACCAGGGCGAGGAGCAGCGCCTCCGAGAGCACCTGCCGGATCACCGCGGCGCGTGACGCGCCCAGCGCGGCGCGGATCCCCATCTCCTTGCTGCGGTGCGCGGCGCGGCCGAGCAGAAGGTTGGCGACGTTCGCGCAGGCGATGAGCAGCACCAGGCTGACGGCGCCGAGCATCGTCCCGAGCAGCACCCGCGCCTTCTCGCCGAGCTGCGTGTCGATGAACGGCTTGACCACCGCCAGCACGCCCTCGTTCGACTTCGGGTACTCGACCGCCAGCCGCTTCGCGATGCCGGCCATCTCGAGCGCCGCCTGATCCACGGACACGCCGTCGCGCAGCCGGCCCATCACGTCCAGCCCCGGCCCCTCGCCGCGCCCGAGCTTCACGACGTCCAGCCGCGCCGGGAGCCAGAGCTGCTCGACGTTCGGGAACCCGAAGCGGTCGGGCATCACGCCGATGACCGTCGCGGCCTCGCCGTTGACGCGCACCACCTTCCCGAGCACGGCGGGGTCGCCGCCGAAGTGGTCCTTCCAGATGCGGTGGCCGAGGATGACGGTGAACGGCGCGCCGGGCGCGTCGTCGGCCGGACCGAACGTGCGACCGATCAGCGGGCGGACGCGGAGCACCGAGAAGCCGTTCGCCGTGATGAAGGCGCCCCGGAACCGCTGCGGCTTCTCGGTGCCGCTGACGTTCACCGAGCTCCCGTAGTACGCCGCGAGCTCCTCGAGCGACTTCTGCTGCTCGCGGTACGCCACGTACTCGTGCGGCGTCACCTGCATCCGCCGCTGATTGCGCGACGGGTTGCTGCGCGAGATGTGCACGATCTGGTCGCCGCGCTCGAACGGCAGCCCGCGCATGAGGGCGCCGTAGACGATACTGAACATGGTCGCCGTGAGGCCGGTGCCGAGTGTGAGGGCGATCACGGCGACGGCGGTGAGGGCGGGACTCTTGAGCAGCGACCGCGCGCCGTAGCGCAGGTCGCGAAGGATCAGCTCCATGAATTCTCCCCGAACGGGTGGTGCGTGAGGTGGGCAGCGCGCGCGCCCGGTGCCGGCCGTACGACGGGCCGCTGAAACCGGTTTCAGCGCCCTGGACACGCGCTGTTCGGTCGCCAACTCGCGTGCTAGACTGAGGTTCCTCCCCCTTCGGTTCACGCCCCCAGGCCATGCATCCTCGATTCATCCGCGCGGCGCGCGCGCTGGTGGTGCTGACCGCCGGCGCGGGCGCGGCCGCGTGCGCCAGGCGGTTCGACGTGCCGGTGCCTGCGCTGGCCGCGGCGGCGCCGCTGCCGCCCAGCGAGCCCGCCACCATCACGCTGCCGATCTCGCTCGCCCTCTCGTCGGTGCGGGCGCAGCTGGAGATGCAGTTCCCGGCCGCCGACAGTCTCGACCAGGCGAAGTGCAGCACGCTCGGCGGCATGGTCTGCCACCAGTACGTGTACCGGCGCGACACGCTCGACGTACGCATGGACGGCGACCGGATCGACTTCCTGGCGCGCGTGCGCTACCGCGGGCGCGTCGCGCTGCCGCGCGTGGGCGGGCTGGGGAGCTGCGGCTACGCGCCCGAGGAGATGCGGCGCGCGGAGCTGCGCTTCAGCACGGCGCTGTACTGGCGGAAGGACTGGAGCCTGGGCTCGCGCGAGAGCGTGCTGGAGGCGAAGCTCCCCGACCGGTGCGAGGTCACGGTGCTCAAGGTGAACGCGACGCCGCTGATGCAGCGCGTGGCGAACTCGCAGCTCGAGCAGATGCGACACCAGATCGATTCGGCGTTCCCGAGCCTCGCCAACATGCGGCCGGCGGCGGACTCGCTCTGGCAGGCCTTCCAGGAGCCCACGGCGCTCGACTCGGCCGGGTCGGTGTGGCTGCTGCTCGACCCCGAGAGCGTCTCGCTCTCGCCGCTGGTCGGCACCGGCGACATGGTGACGACGGCCGTCGTGCTCGCCGCGCGGCCGCGGGTAGTGCTCGGCGCCAGGCCCGCGGCGGCCCCGCGGCCGCTGCCGGTGCTCACCCTCGTCCCGCCCCCCGCGCCGGGCACGCGCGGCACGCTGCACGTGCCGGTGCAGATCGAGATGCCGTTCGCCGACCTGAGCCAGCAGATGGCCGCGGCGCTCGCCGGCGAGGCGGCGGGACAGGGCTTCACCGTGAAGGACGCGAAGGTCTGGGGCGTTGGCGACACCGCCGCCGTGCGGGTGGATCTCGAGGGCAAGGTGGCCGGCTCGCTCTACCTGCTGGGGCGGGTCGCGTACGACTCGGCGGCCCGCGTCGTCACGGTGACCGACCTGCGCTACACTCTCGCCAGCGCGAACATCATGACAAAGCTGAAGGCGACGCTCGGCGCCCCGATGATCCGCCGCGCGCTGAACGAGGCCACCGGCCGCGGGCGGCTCGACGTGGGCGCCCAGCTCGACTCGATCCGCGACCGGCTCACGACTGAGCTCAACCGCCCTCTCGCTCCCGGGATGACGATGGCCGGCGCCGTGCACGAGGT
>DATFPD010000170.1:0-36913 GCA_035265005.1 Gemmatimonadaceae bacterium
TCGCCGAAGCCGGCGAAGTCGCGCATGAAGATGTTGAGCGCCTCGGAGAGGTCCACGTGGTGGAACCCGCCCGCGCCGCCCCCCGCCCCGCGCAGCCCGGCCTCGCCGTAGCGATCGTACACGCCGCGCTTGTTCGGGTCGCGCAGCACGTCGTACGCCTCGGTGATCTCCTTGAACCGCTCCTCCGCCTCCTTCGACCCCCCGTTCCGGTCGGGATGGTACTGCATGGCGAGCTTGCGGTACGCCTTCTTTATGTCGTCGTCCGAAGCGCCGCGCTCGACGCCGAGGACGTTGTAAAAGTCTGCCATGGGAGGAAAGCTAATCCGGGCGCAAAGAGCTGCGACCGACGACAGCTGCGAGCAGCTCGCAGCTCGCAGCTCGTAGTCTTACCCCAGAATGTCCGAGACCAGCTGACTCGCGTGGCTCACCAGCGCGATCACCTTCTCGTACGGCATGCGCGTGGGGCCGATGACGCCGATGACGCCACTCAGGAGTCCGGAGTGATACTCCGCGGTGACGACGGTGAAGCTCTCGTAGCGCGGGTCGGCGTGCTCGTTGCCGATCGTGATCGTGATGCCCGGCGTCAGGCTGCGGCCGCGAAGCAGCTCCCCGAGCTGCTGGCGCGTCTCGGTCAGCTCGATCAGCCGCCGCATCTGCTCGCCGGTGGCGAACTCCGGCTGCTCGGCGAGGAGCGAGGCCTGGCCGAGCAGGACGCTGTTCTCGTCGGACGTGAGCGGGAGGTCGAAGAGGTGGTCGCCCTGCTCGACGAAGATGTTGAGCAGCTCGCTCGCGCCCGCCGAGCCCGACGTGTCGCGAAGGCGCACGTTGAGCGAGCTGCGGATCTCGCGCAGCGTGAGGCCGCCGAGCCGTTCGTTGAGCACGCGCGCGACCTCGGCCAGCGCGATCTCCGCCACCTCGCCGCGGACCTCGATGAAGATCGAGCGCATCGTCGCGCCCTGGAGCGTCAGCACCATCAACAGCCGCTCGCTGGACAGCCTGACGAGATCGAGGCGCTGGAGAACGGCGTGGTCCAGCCGGGGGCCGAGCGCCACGCCCAGCTCCTGGGTCAGTAGCCCGACGCTCTGCGCCGCGCGCCGCAGAATGGTCTCGATCGCCGAGCCGCCGGTCGTGATCTCCTCTGCCAGCCGGTCACGATCGCTCGGAATGAGCGGGGCGACGCGGCAGAGCGAGTCGACGTAGACCCGATAGCCCTTGTCGGTCGGGATCCGGCCGGCGGAGGTGTGCGGGTGGAAGAGATACCCCTTCTCCTCCAGGTCGCTCATGGTGTTCCGGATCGTCGCCGGAGACACCCCGATCCCGAACCGGCGCGAGATCGTGCGCGAGCCCGCGGGCTCGGCCGTCTCCACATAGTTCTGGATGACGGCCTCGAGCACCCGCCGCTCGCGCTCGTTCAGCTCAGGGATCGTCATAAGTCACAACCTATTAACGACTTCGGAAGAGTGTCAAGTCGGCTGCCAGAGCGTCGAGTCGCAACCAGCCGCTCGGCGTGAGCCGCATGCGCCCGTCGCGCGGGTCGATCGTCGCCCAACCGGCACGAACCCACGGCCGCACGCGCTCCGCCTCTGCCGCGGTGAGCTCGACGCCCGCGTCGCAGCGTAGCGCTAGATACACCCCCTCGGCGGTCCGGTTCGCTTCGGTCAGCTCCTCGGATCCCTCCACCGGGTCCGACCCAGCCGCAAGGCGCCGCACCCACTCGGCGTACGGGCCCACGTTCCACCGCCGCCGCCCAGTACCGTCGAACTCGTGCGCGGCGGGGCCGAGCCCGGCGTAGGCCGCGCCCCGCCAGTACGCCGAGTTGTGGCGCGACGGCCCGCCGCCCCCGGCGTAGTTGGACACTTCATAGTGCCGAAAGCCGGCCGATCCGAGCAGCGAATTCGCCAGCAGGAACTCCTGCTCGTGCTGCTCCTCCGGCGATTCCAGCACGGCGCCGCGGCTCGTCCAGCGGCCGAGCGGCGTGGCCGGCTCCACGGTGAGGCCGTAGACGGAGAGGTGCGCGGGCTCGAGGTCCAGCGCGCGTCGGAGGTCGCGCTCCCAATCGCGAGGGACGCTCGCCGGGATGGCGTAGATCAGGTCGATCGAGATGTTGTCGATCCCGCCGGCCCGGGCAGCGCGCACGGCCCGCTCGGCGGCGGCCGCGTCGTGCGTGCGGTGCATCCACGCGAGGACGCGGTCGTCGAACGACTGCACGCCGAGCGAGAGGCGGTTGACGCCGGCCCGCCGCCAGCGCTCCACCGACGCCGCGTCGACGTCTTCGGGATTCGCCTCGAGGGTGACTTCGGCGTCGTCGGCCAGCGTCGCGCGCGCACGAACGGCGCCGACGAGCTCCGCTACGCCCTCGGCGCCCAGGCGGGACGGTGTGCCGCCGCCGAAGTACAGCGTGTCCAGCTCCCAGCGCTCGCCTGACGCGGCGCCGAACCGGAGCGCGAGCTCGGCGCGAAGGGAGTCCACGTACTCGCGGACCGGCACGACCCGGCGCACCGCGATCGAGAAGTCGCAGTACGCGCAGCGGCGGGCGCAGAACGGAACGTGGACGTAGGCGTGGCGCGGAAGCATGGCGGACCGTGGCGCGGTCCGCGCCACGGCGTCAGAACAGGAATCGTAGAGCGGTCTGGGCGTCGAGCTGGTTCCAGGCGCTGAGCTCGCGCAGGCCCCGGAGGTAGGTGCCATCCGCAGTCACCTCGAGGCGCGGTCTCGCGCGCCAGGCGGCGGTCACGCCGGCGCCCGCTTCGCGCCCGAACCGCTCCGGGGAAAAGAGGTTGACGCGGCCGCGGTCGCGGAACAGCAGCCGTCCCTGCGCGCGGAGCCGCGCGTCGGGGTCGTCGAAGGCGGCGTAGAGCAGGAACTCGCGGCCGTTACCGCCCAGCGGGTGGCCCAGCGGCGTGCTCTCCTGCGTCCATCCACCCTTGAATATGTAATGCCGGTACCACTCGGTGCCGAGGAACTCGTTGTCGTGGCCGCAGGGGTGACAGGGGCCGGCGAAGTACGCGTGCTCCACGCCCACCGACACGGACGGCAGTCCGGGGAGCGCGGCGAGCTCGCCACCGACGATGATCCCCGGCGCGTCCCACCAGGCGGACCGGTTGTCCTCGCTCCCCCACTCCAGGTAGAGGCTCACCGGCAGGCGCCCGAGCGGCGGGCGATACCGGATCTCGCCGCTCACGATCTGGTTCTCGAACTCCTGGTGCGTGATGCGCAGCGTCCGCGCGTACAGGTACATCGCGGTGAAGTTGCGCAGCGTGAACGGCGGCTGCCCTTCGCCGCCGAACATCGCCGTGTGCGAGAGCCCGAGCAGCAGTCGCGGGTGCGGCGAGAACGACACGTGCGACGCCGTGAGCCACGGGCGCCGCACCGGGCCGCTGCTGTCCAGCGCGAACAGCGCGGCCTCGACGCGCGTCTCGCCGAGCCGCCGCAGGAGCCAGGGCATGCGGAACGGCTCGACCACCGCGCCGCCGCCGGTCATCGGGACGACGCCGCTCAGCAGCACGCCGCCGCCGGCCCCCGGTCCGTAGCGCGGCGCGCGCCGTCCGAACCAGACCGACGCGCGGTCCAGGGAGGCGACCGCGTGCGCCTCGCTGCGCCGCCACCCGGAGTAGTCCGGCGAGCGCACCGCGCTGACGTCGACCGCCGTGTGCGCGATCGGCCGGGCGCTCCAGCGCCCGCCGACCGACACGCCGGCGCTCGGGCGCCGCGCGACCGGTCCGCCGCCGCCGTGGAGCACCCAGTCGGCCGCGCCCGTGGCGGCCTCGTCGTGGGTGGACTCCACGCCGAGCGCCACCGCCCCCTCGCCGCCCAGGGAGCGACCGCCGTCGCGGCCGTCCAGGTCGGCTGCGGTTCGCGGGAACTCCTCGCGGAAGCGCCTCCAGTACCCTCGCGCCAGCGGCTCGGCCTCCGGCCGTCTCGCGGGCGCGGCGGCCACCGCGGCGCGCAGCATCTCCCCCGCGGCCAGCCGGCTGAGGGTCCCGTCGTCCCACCCGCTGCGCTGGTCGGTGAGTCCGAGCGCCACCACCCGCCGTACGGCCCGCAGCGCCCAGTGCTGCGCCGGCAGGAACGCCGAAGCGCGGTCGGCCGCCGTCGTCCGCTCCTGCGCGCACGCCGCTCCCGCGCCGGCGGCTCCGAGGAGCCAGGCGGCCAGGGCGAGCGTTCTCGTTAGGCTCCGGAGCGGCACGGCGGGCGGCAGGGGGTGGGTGGCGGGGGGGACGGCGTGGCGCCCGGCGTCGGGCGCGGCGGGGCCGGCGCGCGAGCGCGCGCACGACGGAAGCTGACGGAAGCTAGACGGATGAGCGGCGGGCACGCAACGCCGCGGTGGCCCGCCGGCGGCCCGCCGGCGGCGGTCAGCGGCGGCGGATCTCTCCGGTCAGCGCGCAGTCGAGCGCGCCCAGCAATTCGAGCGACGATACGGCCGCCAGGCAGCGGCGCGCCGGCAGCGCCGAGCGGGCGGCGAGCGTGTCGACGTCCGCCGCGCCCGCGCCCAGCGCCTCCCACACGGCGCGCTCGTCAGGAGAGAGGTCGAGCGGGGCGCGCGGTACCGCGGGCGGCGACCGGCCGGCGAGGGCGAGCGCGTCCGCGACCGAGGCGATGACCTGCGCGCCGTCGCGGAGGAGCTCGTTGGCGCCGGCGCTCTGCGGCGCGTCGATGGGGCCGGGCACCGCCGCGACGGTGCGGCCGAGGTCGAGCGCGTGGCGCGCGGTGATGAGCGCGCCGCTCTTCACGCCCGCCTCGACGACGATCGTCACGCTGGCGAGCGCGGCGATGACGCGGTTGCGTCTCGGGAAGGCGCCGGGGAGCGCGCGCGTCCCGCAGAGCTGCTCCGAGAGCAGCAGGCCGTCGTCGGCGATGCTGCGCTGAAGGGACTCGTGCGCCGCCGGGTAGCTCACGTCCACGCCCGTGCCGACCACGGCGGCCGTCCGGCCGCCCGCCGCCAGCGCGGCGCGGTGCGCGGCGCCGTCGATCCCGCGCGCCAGCCCGCTGACGACGGTCACGCCGGCGCGCGCGAGCGCCTGCGCCAGCTCGCGCGTGATGCGCTCGCCGTACGCGGTGGCGTCGCGCGTGCCGACGATCGCCACCGCGGGCGCCCGCAGGATTTCGAGGTCGCCGCGCGCCACGAGAAAGGGCGGCGGGTCGTCGAGGTCGAACAGCGACGGCGGATACGCCGCGTCGTCCGCGCCGACCACCGTCGCCCGCGCCCGCTCGGCGTCCAGCAGCGCGCGGTCGGCCGCGGCGAGTGCCCGCTCTCGCTCGTCAGGCGGGATCGCCGCGTCGAGGGCGGCGGCCGCGCCCCCGTGCCTGGCGAGCAGCTCGCGGTGCCGCACCGGCCCCACGCCGCCTGCCAGCGCCAGCGCGAGCGCGTGGCGGCCGGTCACCGCGCGGGCCGCTACGGGAGCGCGGCGTCGGCCGCGCGCTTGATCTCGGCCCTCTTCATCGAGAGCAGGACGTCCCACCACGCGCCCAGGAGCCGCTCGAGCCCGATGCGCGCCGCGGCGCTGATCGAGAAGATGCCGAACGCGCCCGGCGCCTCGATGGGCGGCGCGTAGTCCTCGCCCAGCAGGTCGAGCTTGGTGAACACCACGCAGTGCGGCTTGCGACTCAGCTCCTCGGAATAGGACTCCACCTCGCGGCGCAGCTGGTCGTACTCGCCCTGCCAGTCCATGGAGTCGATCGGGATCAGGAAGGCGAGCAACCGGGTGCGCTCGATGTGCCGCAGAAACTGGATGCCCAGGCCCCGCCCCTCGTGCGCGCCCTCGATGATCCCCGGCAGGTCGGCGACGACGAACGACCGGCCGTCGGTGAGCGGGACGACGCCCAGGTTCGGCGCGAGCGTCGTGAACGGGTAGTCGGCGATCTTGGGGCGCGCGGCGGAGATCACGGAGAGGAGCGTGGACTTCCCCGCGTTCGGCTGGCCGACGAGCCCGACGTCGGCGATGAGCTTGAGCTCGAACTCGAGCGTGCGCTGCTCCCCTTCCTCGCCGGGCTGCCACTCGCGCGGCGCCTGGTGGGTGGACGTGGCGAAGAACGCGTTCCCCTTTCCGCCTCGCCCGCCGCGCGCGACCACGATCTCGTCGCCCGGCTCGACCACCTCGCCGAGTATCTCCCTGGTGCCCAGGTCGCGCACCACCGTGCCCGGCGGCACTGGCAGGGCCACCGAATCGCCGGAGCGGCCGGTGCGGTTCGAGCCCTGCCCGTGCTCGCCGCGCTCGGCCGCCCACCGGTCGCGGTAGGTGTAGTCGAGCAGCGTCGTCATGTTGGTGTCCGCCCGCACGATGACGTCCCCGCCGCGGCCGCCGTCGCCGCCGTCCGGGCCGCCCATCGGAACGAACTTCTCTCGGCGGAAGGAGCTGGCGCCGGAGCCGCCGGTGCCCGCCTCCACCTTCACGACGACGCGGTCGATGAACATGCGCTATTTCCCCTTCACCCGCGCCCAGAGCTGGCGGTAGCGGCGGTAGTCGTCAGGCCCGAGCATGTCGGCGATCGCCTCGAGCGTCTCCTCCACCGCCTCGGGGGACGCGCCGGCGTGCAGCGCGCCGTGCAGGTGCGAGTGGAGCTGCCGGTCCTGCCGCGCCACGGCGCAGGTCGCGACGACGCACAGCTCGCGGCGGCCGATGTCGAGCCCCTCGCGAGACAGCGCCTTGCCGTAGCCGTCCACGATCATCCACGCGTCCAGCGCCGGGTGCAGGTCGCGGATGTTGTGGCGGAGCTGCTCGTAGAACCGACCGTAGACGAGCGCGCAGGTCACCTCGCCGCGAGCGCGCCATTCGTCGGCGTTGCCGAAGTCGGCGCCCTCGTCGAGCTCCGGCGCGCGCCGGCCGGATGCCTTCCGCCACTCGCGCATCGCGTTGAGCGTACGCGGAAAGCCCGCGAAGAGGTACGACTGCAGGATGAGCTCCTCCACCCACTCCGGTTCGGTCTCGGTCACCGCGCCGGCGAGCGCCTGCCGCATCTGCGCCTCGCTGCCGCAGGCGATGATCGCCGCGAGCCGCACGAGAAAGCGCGTGCGGCCGTCGAGCACGGGCAACGTACCGGGTTCGGTTCTCAGAAGCGTCATCAGAAGACTGCGAGATGTACCGCGTGGTTGCGGGAAGGGAAAGCTAATCGAGCGCGGGACGGGGGAAGGGGGACGGGGGACGGGGGACGAACTGCCGAGGGTGTCTCGCAGTTCGTCCCTCGTCCCCCGTCCCCCGTCCCCGCTTCTCGTCAGGCAGCCGGCTGCACCGAGCCGACGAGCTCGCCGCGCGTGTTGCGCACCGGGCGCCGCAGGAACTCGGCCAGGCGCGGCGGGAGCTCGTTCGGGAGCGCGCCGACGTGCTGGAGGAGGCGCAGGACGGCGGCGTACTGGGCGCGCTGGGCGCCGTCCTCGGCCTTCACGGCGATGCCGATCCCGCTGTCGAGCGCGGCCACGCAGTGCACGCCCTCGGCGCCGAGCTTGGGGAGGATGCGTCCTTCGGACTCCTCGAGCAGCACCGTGTCGAACCGGTCGGTGCCGCCGACCAGGAAGGGGAGCGTCGTCATGGCGCCGACCACGCGCGACGCCACCTCGGCGCGGTAGCGCACGGCGACGGCGAGGCGGGCGTACGCGCGCGCCATGTTCTCGAGCGGCATGCTGAAGACCACGGCGCCGCAGCCGTCCACCGCAAGGCCGATCGCCGCGGGCGGTATCGCGCACCAGCGGGCGACCGTATCGAGGATGCTGTCCTGCACGGGGTGTCCGGCGCGCTCGTAGCCGCGGGTCGACCAGCCGGCGGTCATCGCGCGGGCGAGCATGGCGGCGTGCTTCCCCGAGCAGTTGTTGTGCAGGCGCGTGGCGCGCGCGCCGGACTCGCGCAGCACCGCCGCGCCGCGCGCCGACAGCGGCTCGTGGGCGCCGCACGCGAGGTCGCCCTCCTCGAGCCCGAGGTCGCGCAGCATCGACCCGGCGATCGCCACGTGCTCCGGCTCGCCGCCGTGCGACGCGCAGGCGAGCGCCAGCTCGTCCTCGTCCCACCCGAGCGAGTCGAAGCCGCCCGCCTCCAGCAGCGGCATCACCTGGAAGGGCTTCGCGCAGGAGCGCCACACGGTCACGAGCCCGGTCTCGCGCGCCCCGCCGACGAGCTTGTCCCGACAGTCCACCACCGCCGCGGAAACGCGGTGGCGCGATTCCACGATGTCACCGCGCGTGACGACGACGTCGAGCTCGTAGTTGGTCATGGCCTCAACGGCTCCAGTCCGGCCGCGGCGGCTGGCAGTCGCCCCCCATCGCTCTCACCGGCCCGCGTCCCCGGTCGAGACCGCCGCACAGGCGAAACATAATGAGGCCGCACACATGAAAGTCAGCCGGCCCGCCGGCGCGCCGCGACCAGGATGCCGCCCAGGATGAGCGCGCCGCCGGCGAGCGTGGACGCCGGCGGCAGCTCGCGGATGCCGGGGAGCACGGCGGCCAGCAGCGTCGCGCCCACCGGCTCGCCCAGGACGGTGAGGTTCACGATGTAGGCGGGGAGGAATCGCAGCGCCCAGTTCATGCCGGTGTGCCCCAGCATCATCGGGCCGAGCGCGAGGGCGGCGTAGATCGCCAGCTCGCGCGGCGGCTGGGGGACGAGCCGCTCCCCGGCGGCCGCGCAGAGCAGCAGCAGCGTCACGAAGCACGAGCCGTAGACCAGGGCGACGTACGGCCACAGGTCCAGCCGCTGCCGCAGCCGGCGGCCGGCGAGGTAGTAGAGCGCCGCCGCGAGCCCGCCGCCCACGGCGAGCAGGTCGCCGAGCAGCGCCCGCCGCGAGCCCACCGCTTCGCCGCCGCCGGCCGCCAGCAGGTCGGGGAGCGCGACCAGCGCCGCGCCCGCCATCGCGACGGCGATGCCGCCCACCTGTCGCGCCGTCGGCGCCTCTCGCAGCCAGAGCGCGGAGCCGGCGGCGACGAACACCGGCTGGAGATTGACCAGCACCACCGACGCGGCGACCGTCGTCAGGCCGACCGACGCGTTCCACGACCAGAAGTGGAGCGCGAGCAGCACCCCCGCCCCGCCGGCCACCAGGAGATCGCCCGCACGAAGCCCGCGCCACTGCCGCCACCCGCGCGTCGCCACGAGCATGGCGCCGACGAGCATCAGCGAGAACCCGAGCCTCCACGTCGCGATCACGAGCGGCGTCGCCGCCGAGAGCCTGACGAGCGGCGCGGCGAACGAGATGCCGACTACCGAGAGTGCGAGGACGAGGGCGGGAGGCATGGCGGGAAGTTGCGAATTGCGAGGTGCGAGGTGCGAGCTGCGAGTTGCGAGAGGGGCCCCGGGACGCGTGGTACTGCGTCCCGGGGCCCCTCTCGCAACTCGCAGCTCGCACCTCGCAACTGGCGGCCGTCTAGAAGACCTTGATCATCCCCTTCGTGTACTTCCGCGGATCGCGGCGGACGTCCTCGAGGATCGCGGTCAGGTCGGTGAGGGCCTTGTTGATCTTGTCGTACATCTCCTGGTCGCGGAGCATGCGCGCGGCGAAGCCGTCGCCCTGCGAGAGCGCGCGCACCAGCGAGTCCGCGCCGGAGGTGATGCCGAGCAGGTTGCCGTAGAGCACCGTATCGCGCAGCATCCGGCCCATCGTGCCGCTCGGCGAGTTCATCGACGTCACCAGCGAGTCCATCTGGCCGGTGAGCCGCGTCAGGTTGTTGTAGAACTCCGGGTCGTCGAGCAGGCGCCCCACCGTGCCGCGCGGGTTCTGGAGGCGGGTGAGCAGCTGGTTGCTGCGCGCCAGCGTTCCGGTGAGCTCGTCGTAGAGGGCGCGGTTGGTGACGAGCTGCCCCATGGTCCCCTCGCCGTTCACGATGCCGCCCGTGATCGCGCGCAGGTCCTTGGTGAGCTGCACCATGTCACCGACGGCCGCGCTGGCCTGGGCGATCACGCGCTCGTAGTCGAGCGACTCGCCCATGCGGATGGTGTCCCCCGGCTCCAGCTCCTGCTGGGCGAGCGTCCCCGGGGAGATGTCGAGCACCTTGTCGCCCAGGAGGCCCTGGGTCCGGAGCTGGGCGCGCGAGTCGGCGCGCACCTGCTGCTTCATTTCCTCGTCGATCTCGATCAGGACCCGCAGATTCCTGGTGGTGTCGTTGTCGACGGGAAGGAACTGGATGTCCTTGATCGTGCCGGCGAGCTGCCCCGCGACCTGCACCAGCCCGCCCTTCCGCAGCCCGTTCGCCGTCTGCATGAACGCGACGAGCGTGTAGCGCTTGGTGAAGAGGCTCACCGCCTCGTCCAGCTTGTAGATGGCCAGCGCGCCGATCGCCAGCGCGATCACGATGACCAGACCGACCTTGAGCTGGTCCCAGGTGATGAACGTCGAACGCTTCATGTGTGCCTCACAGGCCGCCGAGGAAGTCGCGGATGTACGGGTCGTCGCTCGCCGCCATCTCCTCCGGGGTGCCGAAGAAGCAGATCTTGCGATTGGCCAGCAGGGCGATGTTCGACGCCATGAAGAACGACGAGCGGATGTCGTGCGACACGACGATGCTCGTGACGCCCAGCTCGCCCTGGAGCTTCTTGATGAGGCGGGAGATCGTACCGGTGGTGAGCGGGTCGAGGCCGGAGGTGGGCTCGTCGTAGAGCATGATCTCCGGGTTGTTCGCCATCCCGCGGGCGATGCCGACGCGCTTCTTCATCCCGCCCGAGAGCTCCGACGGGAGCTGCGGCATCACCTGGTCGGGGTCGAGGTCCACGAACTGGAGCTTCTCCCGCACCCGCGCCTCGATCTCGTCCTCGGTCATCTCCGTGTGCTCGCGCAGCGGGTACGCGATGTTCTCGAACACCGACATCGAGTCGAAGAGCGCGGCACCCTGGAAGACCATCCCCATCTTCTGGCGCTCCTTGAGCGCGTCGTTGAACGACAGCCCCGTGATGTCCTTGCCGTCGATGAAGACGCGCCCCTGGTCCGGGACGAGCAGCCGCAGGATGAGCTTGAGCGTCGTCGACTTCCCCGTGCCGGACTCGCCGACGACGACGATCGTCTCCCCCTCGTGCGCGGAGAAAGACACGTCCTCCAGGATGGGGCGGTCGAACGAGAGGTAGACGTTTTCCAGCCGGATCACCTCGCTGATCACGCCGTCTCCGTTCGCGTCGCGGCCGCGCACCGCGGTGCGGTCGCTCGCCAGCTCCTCGCGGATCGCCTGGCGAAAGTGGCCGCCCGACCTCCGGTCCTCGTCCCGCCGGCCGGTGCGGTCGCCGTCCTGCGCCCGGAACTTCTGCCCGGGGCGCATCGGCTCGTCGCGCGGCCGCGGCTGCGCGGGCTCTGGCGAGCGCGCGTTGTCGCTCGTGCCCGCGGGGTCGCGCCGGCGCTCGGCCTGCGGCTCGCGCGCGGGCGCCTCCGCGTCAGGCGCGTCGCGCGCGCCCCCCGGCGCTAGGCTCTCGTCGCGCGGCTGGTCGGCCATGCTTCCCCACGTCCCCCGGTACGGCTCGCCCCGCTCACTGTCCGAGCACGCTGAGCAGAATCTGTGTCAGAAAATAATCCACGATCAGGATCAGGATACTCGCGGTCACCACGGTCCGCGTGGTGCTCGTGCCCACGCCCTCGGTCCCGCCGGTCGTGCCGAGGCCGAAGTAGCAGGCGGTGATCGAGATGATGCCGCCGAAGACGAGCGGCTTGATCAGCCCCTGGATGAAGTCGTTCGGGATCACACGCAAGGAGAACCCGCCCGCCGCGATCTGCTCCCAGACCGTCCGCCAGTAGAGCGGGGTCGGTACGACGTCCAGCAGCACCGCGGCCACCACGTTCCCGCCGAAGATGCCCACCGCGTCGTTGATGATGGTGAGGATCGGCAGCATGATGAGCGTGGCGAGCACGCGGGGCGTGACCAGCTTCTTGATCGGGTCCGTGCCCAGGGTGTTCAGCGCGTCGATCTGCTCGGTGACCTTCATGGAGCCCAGCTGCGCGGCGATGCCCGAGCCCACCCGCGCGGCGACCATCAGGCCGGCGAGCACGGGGCCCAGCTCCAGGATCACCGACCCCGCGACCAGCCGCCCGATGTAGATCGTCGCGCCGAACGTGCGCAGCTGCACCGACGCCTGGAGGGCGAGCACGGCGCCGGTGAAGAAGCCCGTCAGGATGACCAGCCCCAGCGACTGCACGCCGATCGCGTCCATCTGCTGCACCAGGTCCCCGGCGTAGAACGGGCGCGCGAAGATGAAGCGCAGCGCGTTCCAGGCGAGCGTGAAGTAATCCTGGATCGTGTGGACGCGCTTCTTGGCGGCGGTGTTGATGCGTTCGAGAAACGCTGGCAAGTGGGGGAGCGAATGAGAGGACGGCCGCACCCGACGGTCTCTCGCCAGAGAGGGTCCCGAGTGCAGCCAAGTGCAGCCAGTCGCTGGCGACGCCGCGCGTGAGCCTGCTTCGGGCAAAGGCCGGGCCACCGGAGCGCCCCCGATCGCCGATGCCCAGCCGATAGCCGTCGGCCGCGCCCCTTCTTAGCTTGCTCCACCCATGGACCCCGCCATCTCCCGAGAGCGGCTCTCCGCTCTGCTCGCCGCCGCCGCCGGGCGCCGGATCGCGGTCGTCGGCGACGCCATGCTCGACGTCTACCTCCGGGGCGACGTCGACCGGATCTCTCCGGAGGCGCCGGTGCCCGTGGTCCGCGTGCGGGAGCGGAAGCTCGCGCTCGGCGGCGCCGCCAACGTCGCCAACAACGTGGCCGCGCTCGGCGCCGTCCCCGAGCTGGTGGCCGCGGTCGGCAACGAGGGGTACGCGGGACACGAGCTCCGTCGGATGCTCGACGAATCGGGCTCCAGCAGTCGCGGACTGGTGGACGTCGCCCGGCCCACGACGATGAAGACCCGCGTCATCGCCCGCGCCCAGCAGGTCGTGCGCATCGACGAGGAGGAGGACGCCGACCTCACCGGCCCCGAAGTGGCGGCCGTGCTGGACGCCGTGCGCCGCGCGGTGGCCGCGGCCGACGCGGTCGTATTGGAGGATTACAACAAAGGGGTCCTGGTCCCCGCGGTCATCACGCAGTCGATCGCGTGGGCACGAGAGCGCGGCGTGCCGGTGATCGTCGACCCCAAGTACCGCAACTTCTTCTCGTATCGCGGCGCCTCGGTCTTCAAGCCGAACCGACGCGAGCTGGAGTCCGCGCTGGGCGCGGCGGTCGACCTGGAGCACCCGGCGGCGCTGCTCGACACCTTCGCGCGGCTGGGGGTCGAGCACCTGCTGCTCACGCTGAGCGAGCGCGGGATGGCGCTGGTGAGCAGCCGCGGCGACGTGCAGCGCGTGGAGACGACGGCGCGCGAGGTGTACGACCCGGTCGGCGCCGGGGACACGGTGACGGCGTACCTGGCGGTGATGCTCGCCGCCGGCGCGACGGCGTGGGAGGCCGCGGTGATCGCGAACTACGCCGCCGGCGTCGAGGTCGGCAAGCCCGGGGCGGCCACCGTGACCGCCGAGGAGCTGCTCGAGGCGTTCGACGCGCACGCCGAGCACGCCGCGGCGGCGAGTGGCTGAGGCGGCGCGCGGGACCGGACGGCCGGCGCGCGTCCTCCTCCTCGTTCTGCTCGCCGTCGTCTCGTCAGGCGCCGCGCCGGTGGCGCCGGCCGAGGCACAGTCCCCGCCGGCGCGATGCGAGCCCTCGCCCGCGCGCACGGCGACCCGCGTCGGCGTGGCCACGGTGTTCGTCGGCGGCAACCTTGCGCTGTACGAGTACTTCCGGCGCGCGTGGTGGTCCGGCGAGCGCTCGTCGGGCATCTGGATCAACTGGGAGCGCCACGAGCCATTCCGGCAGCAGGACAAGCTGGGCCACGCGCTGGGCGGGTACCACCTCGCGCGGGTGAGCGACGGACTGCTGCGCGTCGCCTGCGTCTCGCCCACCAAGGCGACGCTCTACGGCGCGGCGTACGCCACCGCGTTCCAGCTCCAGATCGAGCTGTGGGACGGGCTCCAGAAGAAGTACGGCTTCTCGCCGCCGGACCTCGTCGCCAACGCGCTCGGCGCCGGCCTGCACGTGGCGCAGGTGCGACGCCCGAGCCTGCGGGTGGTGAAGCCCACGGTCTCGTACGCGCGCACCGCCGCGCTCAAGCGCGCACCGCCCGGCGCCGAGCTTCGGCCGACCATCGACTACTCGGGCCAGACGTACTGGCTGTCCTTCGACGTGGACTCCATGCTGCCGCCGCCGGCCAGGCGCTACTGGCCGGGCCTCGTGAGGCTCTCCGTCGGCCACTCGATCACCGACTGGGTGGACCCCGCGACGCAGCAGACCCAGCGCGCGCGGCGCCGGCTGCTCCTGTCGCTCGACCTCGACCCGGAGAAGCTCCCCGGGACCCACCGGCTCTGGCGCCCCGTGAAGCGGCAGCTCGCGTACTACCACTTCCCCGCCCCGGCGCTCCAGCTCGCGCCGGGCCTAACGGGGATCGCGTGGCACCGATGAGCCGCGCCCGGACGCTGGCCGCGGCGCTGCTCTCGGCGTCGCTGCTGGCGCTGCTCCCCGCACGCTCCCCCGCGCAGGCCTCGGCGTACGTGCCGCTGGGCGATCCGGCGTACGCGCTGATCGACGCGCTGGTCGCCCGCGGAGAGCTGGGCGCGCTGTCGCTGCTCGAGCGGCCGTACACCGCCGCGCAGATCCGGACGGCGCTGGCGCGGGACGCCGGGACCGCGCGCGGCGAACGGGTGACGTCGTGGCGGGAAGCGCTGGCGCGCGCGGCGGCGCGGTTCAGCCCGGAGCCCCCGCCGAGCGAGGCCGCCGAACGCCCCGCCCCGCCGCCCCCCGACGACGAGTCGGCGGCGCTGCTGCCGCCCGGGGATGCCGGCTACGTGTACGCCGATGCGCTGATCGCGCGAGGGCTGCTCGCGCCGCTGGCCTCGACGCCGCGCCCCTACACGCTGCACCAGCTCCGGGTGGCGATCGCCGCCGCCGACACCACGCGGCTCGACAGCGCGTCTGCGGGCTGGCTGCGCGAGCTGCGGCTCGCGACCGAGCGCGCCGCCGGGTCCCAGCGCGCCGTCGCCGATGCGCCCGCGCGGCCGCCTGGCGAGAGCGGCGAGCTGCCGATGGTCGCCGAGTTCGCGGCGGAGCTGTTCGCGACAGCGCAGAGCAGCGGGCGCCGGGAGCTCATGCGCGCCGACACCGCGGACGGCGCGTTCCTGGGCGTCAGAGCGCGGGGCGCCGTGGTCGCCGGGCCGCTGGTGGCGGCGGTGAGAGGCTCCTTCGACCCGCGGCTCAAGGACGACCCGGAGTACACCGGCCGCCGCGACCGCGGCCTCGTCGGCCGATTCGACGACGCGTACGTCGCGCTCCAGGGGTCGGTGGGCGAGCTGTTCGTGGGCCGGGCCGCGCGAAGTTGGGGACCCGCGCGGGCGGACGGATTTCTGGTCGGAGCGTACGCCTACAGCTACGACCACCTGTACCTGCGCCTCGGCCGGCCCGCGCTGCACGCGAGCGCGATCCTGACCCGCCTCGACGACTTCAAGGCCGGCGGCGACACCCTCTACCAGCGCTTTCTCGCCGCGCACCGGGTGGCCGTGCGCTGGCGCGGGCTCGAGGCGGCGATCGAGGAGTCGCTCATCTACGGCGGCCGGGGCCGAACGGCGGAGGCCGCGTTCGCGAACCCGTTCAACGTCTACACCGCGGCGCTGTTCAACGGCGAGGGCGGCGACGGGAACTCGCTCGTCACGCTGGACCTGGCGCTTCGCTCGCGAGGCGCGGGCGTCTTCGCGGCGCAGCTCATGGTCGACGACCTCCAGATCGACGACTGCTCCGGCGGCTGCGAGGAGCCGCCGAGCTTCGGCTACACCCTGTCCGCCGAGGGACTGCCCATGGTGGGCGATCAGCGCTGGTTCGCGCTCTACACGCGGGTGGCGAACCTCGCCTATCGCACGCCGCAGCCCTGGGAGACCTACACCATGCGCGGCGTCGGGCTCGGGCGCGGCTTCAGCGATTACGACGAGCTGCGACTGGGGCTCGACCTGGCGCTGCCGTCGGCGCTGCCGTCGGCGCCGCCCCTCCGCGCGTACGTCGCGCGTCAGCGGCAGGGCGCGGGCGACTACCGGCTCCCATACCCGGCGGTGGCGCAGTACGCGTCGACGCCCACGTTCCTCACCCGGCCCGTCACCACAGTCGTGCGCGCGGCGCTCTCGGGGTCGGGGAGCTTAGGCGCGCTCGCGATCGGCGCCGACGTCGGATACAATCGCGTTCGCCCCGAGGGCGCCTCCCCCACGGCCGCGGCCGCTACAGGGTGGGAAGGTCGGTTCGTGGTGACGCTCGAGTCGCCCCGACTGCGCGTGGTCCAGTGAAGTGCGAGCGGGCTCTTCTCGGGGCGACGCGGAGGTCATAGCTTTCGCCCGGTGGCCGGCACGAGAGGTCGGGGCAGCACGGCCGAACGAGGTCGCCGAGCCTCGCCGTCGGGCCCTTAGCTCAGCTGGTTAGAGCAGCGGACTCATAATCCGACGCGCGCGGGTTCAAATCCCGCAGGGCCCACTTCGCACGCCGGGGCCGCCGCTGTGCAGCGGCGGCCCCGGCGTGCGCCCGGACCGATCCCCGGCAGCCGGCCGCCGCGACCGGGTCAGCTCAATTCCACTCTCCAGTCCGATGCTCACGAAGCTCCTGATCGTCTCGAACATCCTGCTGCTGGCCTTCAGCCTCGTGGTCGGCTGGAAGGTTTTCCAGGTCCTGCGCAACCGGCGGCTGCGCCAGTGGGGGATGCTCCACTCGCCGATCCCCGAGATGCCGGTGGAGCAGTTCGACGAGGCGTTCGAGGCCGGTCCCTTCGGGCCGACGACCAGGGCGGAGGTGTCCTTCATCGCCATGGGGTCGAAGCCGGTGGTCGGCGGCACGTCCGACTTCGAGGGGTGGGTGCTGGCGGTGTTCGCGAAGGGCGCGAAGCTCATGTTCGAGATCGGCACCTGCGCGGGCAAGACGACGTACCTCTGGGCGCGGAACCTTCCGCCGGACGGCAAGGTCGTCACCCTCACCCTGCCGCCCGACCAGACGGAGACGTATCAGCACTCGTCCGGGGACAACCGGGAGGCGGCGCGCCGGGCCACGGAGGAGTCGTCGTTCACGCGCTTCCTCTACAACGGCACGGACGTCGAGCACAAGGTCGTGCAGCTCTACGGCGACAGCAAGACGTTCGACGAGACGCCCTACATTGGCCAGTGCGACGTCGTGTTCGTGGACGGCTCGCACGCCTACTCGTACGTCGTGAGCGACGGCGAGAAGGCGCTGCGGATGGTCAAGCCCGGCGGCGTGGTGCTCTGGCACGACTACACGGGTCTCGTGCCGGACGTGGTGCGGGCGCTGGACGAGCTGTCGAAGCGCCTGCCACTCGTGCGGCTGACCGGGACCACGATCGTGGCGCACCGGCGACCGGTCGGTGCGGGTGTGGAGACCCGCTCGGCGACGGGCGCGGTGGCGGCGGCCCGGTAGGCGGTCGGAGGCACACGCCCGTGCCCGCGACCGGCCTCGGCAACGGCAGGGGCTGCCATTCCGAACCTCGTGATGCTATGTTGGATAACTCCCGGCCGGTCCCGCGGCACCGACGCTCCGGCGGCCGAGGTTGGAAGGTGAACGGGCGCGTAGCTCAGCTGGTTAGAGCGCTGCTTTCACACAGCAGAGGTCAGGGGTTCGAGTCCCTTCGCGCCCACTCGTACGTCGCAGTTGCCTGGTGCAGGTTCCACTTCGAAATGCTGTCTTTTCTGTCGCGGCCGCTTCTGGCGGCCGCATTGCTGTGCGCCATCGCCGCGGCCCCTGGCTTCGCCCAGCGGCCGTCCCCGGAGCAGGCGCGTGAGATCCTCCGCAGCCGCCCGGACCTCGTAGCCCAGCTGCGTCAGCGTCTCGCGTCCAGCGGCCTGACGCCCGACCAGATCCGCGCGCGGCTGCGCGCGGAGGGCTACCCCGAGAACCTGCTCGACCCCTACCTCGCCGGCGCGGGCGCCGGATCGGACTCGCTCGCCGCCTACGGGGACGTGTTCGCCGCCGTGCAGGAGCTCGGCCTCGTCGACTCGCTCGATGTCGACATGCTGCGGGCGCTCGCCCGGGAGCCGGGCGACGACTCGCTCCTGCCGCGCGACACGCTGCGCGGCCCGCGCGGCCGACGCACGCTCGACGATTCGGTCGCGGCCGACTCGCTCTTCGGCCCCCGTGGCCGCCAGGCGGTGGACAGCGGCTACGCGATCTTCGGCCTCGACGTGTTCCGCCGCAGTACGTCGCAGTTCGAGCCCAATCTGGCGGGGCCCGTCGATCCTGGATACCGGCTCGGACCCGGCGACCGGCTCGTGCTGATCCTGACCGGCGACGTCGAGCTGTCGTACACGCTCAACGTGACCCGCGAGGGATTCATCGTCATCCCGCAGGTCGGGCGCCTGGACGTCGCGAACCTGACGCTGGCGCAGCTGGAGGACGTGCTGTACACCCGCCTGGGCCGCGTGTACTCGGGCGTGCATCGCGGCGCCGGCGCCACGACCCGATTCTCGGTGAGCGTGGCCGGCCTCAGGAGCAACCAGGTCTTCGTCGTCGGCGACGTCGCGCGCCCGGGGAGCTACCGCGTGTCGAGCGCCGGAACGGCCCTCAGCGCGCTCTACGCGGCCAGCGGCCCGACCGAGAACGGCAGTCTGCGCCGAATCGAGATTCGCCGCGGCGGTCGCATGGTGGACGCCCTCGACGTCTACGACTACCTGCTTCGCGGCGACGCGTCGCACGACGTGCGGCTCGAGACGGGGGACGTGGTGTTCGTGCCGGTGCACGGGCCCCGCGCGCGCGTCGTCGGCCAGGTCACCCGGCCGGCGACGTACGAGCTGCGCGAAGGCGAGACGCTCGCGGACGTGATCCGCGCGGCCGGCGGCTTCACGGCCGAAGCCGCGCGCCAGCGGGTGCAGATCGAGCGGATCGTGCCACCGGCGGAGCGCAGCGCACCCGGGCGCGACCGCGTCACCATCGACATCGCGTCGGAAGACCTCACGCGCGGCTTCGGGCCCGCCGTTCCGATCCGGGCCGGCGACGTCGTGCGCGTCTTTCCGGTCGCCGAGCGCGTGCGCAACCGGATCGCGGTGGTCGGCAACGTCTGGGCGCCGGGTGCGCAGGGCTTCCAGCCGGGCATGCGCCTGTCGGACGCGCTGCGGCTGGCGGGCGGGGTGAAGCCGGACGTGTACCTGGGCCAGGTGCTCATCACCCGCCTCCGGCCGGACTCGACGCGCGAGCAGCTGCGGACGGCGTTCCGCGACTCGACCGGCGCGCCGGTGAACGACGTCGAGCTCCGGGAGGACGACGAGGTCCAGGTCTTCTCGCTGCGGACCTTCCGGCCGACGCGCTACGTCGCGATCGCCGGCGCCGTGCGGACGCCCGGGCGCTACCCGTTCCGCGACGGGATGACGCTGCGCGATCTGGCGCTGCTCGCCGGCGGGCTGGAAGAGAGCGCGTACCTCCGGGAAGCCGAGATCGCCCGACTTCCCGAGGACCGCTCGAGCGGCCGCACCGCGCAGACGTTCCGCGTGCCGCTCGACTCCAGCTATCTCTTCGAGCGCACGCCCGACGGCCGCTACCTCGGTCCGCCGGGCCTTCCGGCGCCGTCCGCGGGCACCGCGCCTGACGCGGTCCTCAAGCCGTACGACAACGTGCTCATCCTGCGCCAGCCCGACTGGGAGGTGCAGCGCACGGTGCAGGTGGGCGGCGAGGTCCGCTTCCCCGGGGCGTACGCGCTCGAGAACAAGTCCGAGCGGCTGAGCGAACTGCTGACGCGCGCCGGCGGGCTGACGCCCGAGGCCTACCCCGAAGGGATCTACTTCTACCGCAAGCGCCGGCAGCTCGGCCGGATCGGCGTCGACCTGCCCCGCGTGCTGCGGGACGGGCGGCACCGCGACAACCTGATCCTCCAGGACGGCGACTCGATCTACGTCCCCGCCTACAACGCGGTGGTGAACGTGACGGGGGCGGTCAACTCACCGGTCGCGGTCTCCTTCGTGCCGGGGAAGAAGCTCGACTACTACATCCGCGCGGCGGGCGGTCCGAGCCGCAGGGCCGATCCGGGGCGCGCCTACGTGACGCAGCCGAACGGCAAGGTCGAGAGCATCGAGCGCCGCCCGTTCTTCCCGGACCGGGTCCCGGAGCCGCGGCCGGGGGGCGCGGTGTTCGTGCCCGAGAAGGATCCGGTGGAGCGCCGGGATTATCTCGCGGTGGCGGGCACGATCGCGCAGATTCTGGCGAGCCTGGTCGCCGTCGTGGCCATCGCGGCCCGGCGCTAGCGGATGGAACGAATCTTCGTGCACCGCGGAAGGGCATGACCATGGGCCAAGTCATCACGGACGAGCGCGAGCACCAGGAGGCCGATGAGCCGCGCCTCGGCGCCGCGCGGGAGCCGCGCGATTCGCGCGCGGTGGCTGGTCGCGACGCGGCCGATGACTTCGCGCGCACCGCGGGCCCCGATTCCGACGACGAGATCTCGCTCGCCGAGCTGTTCCGGCCGGTCGCGGCGCGGTGGCGGCAGATCCTGATGCTGGCGCTCGTGAGCGGGCTGCTGGCGTACGCGGCGTCCTACCTGATCCGCCCGAAGTACGCGGCGACGACCAGCTTCACGCCGGAGACCGGGTCGGGCTCGCGGCTCCCCTCCTCGCTCGCCGGCCTCGCGGGGCTGGCGAGCCAGTTCGGCGTCGGGCCGTCGATGCTCGGCTCCACGTCGCCCGAGTACTACGCGGCGCTGGTGCGCAGCCGTGAGATCCTCGAGTCGGTGCTCCGCACGCCCTTCGCCGACTCGGCGTTGGCCCCGCGCGACTCCGCGCGGCCGCTGCTGGACCTGCTGCGGGTGAAGGGCCGAACCGAGCAGGAGCGGCTGCGCCGCGGCGTTCGCGAGCTGGAGAAGCGCGTCTCGACCGACGTCGAGAAGAGCACCGGGATCGTCCGCGCGACGGTGGCGATGGAGTCGCCGTCGCTGGCCGCCGCGGTCGCCAACCACCTGGTCGCGCAGATCAACCGGTTCAACGTCGAGCGGAAGCAGTCCCAGTCGCGCGCCCAGCGCCGCTTCACCGAGCAGCGCGTGGCGCAGGCGCAGGGCGAGCTGCGCGACGCCGAGCGGCTGCTGCTCTCGTTCCTCCAGGCGAACCGGTCGTTCCGCGGCTCGCCGCTGCTGGAGTTCGAGGAGTCGCGGCTGCAGCGCGCGGTGCAGCAGAAGCAGCAGGTCTACATGGCGCTGAGCCAGGCGTACGAGGAGTCGCGCATCGCGGAAGTGCAGGACACGCCCCTGCTCACGGTGATCGACGCCGCCGTTCCGCCGGACCGCCGGTCGTCGCCGCACCGCACGGTGATCGCCGCCGCGGCGATGGTCGCCGCCGGACTGCTGGCGCTCGCGGCCGCGTACGCCGCGCACTTCATTCCCGCCCTGCGCCGGCGCGCGGCAGGGTTGCGGGCGTGAGCTCGGCGGCGGCGCCGGCGGCCGCCGGGGCGGCCGCCTCGGCGGGCGCCCGGCGCGCCGCCGCGCCGCTCCGCGCGGTCGGGCGGGTGCGCTTCCGCCCCGCCACGGTGCTGTTCACGCTGGCGGCGTTCACCAGCTCGTTCGACATCTTTCTCACCCTCGACGTCGGCTTCAACTTCCGCATCGCGCAGCTCTTCCTGGGGCTGGCGTTCCTGCTGGCGCTCGAGGACGCGCGCCGCCGGCGCGCGCGGATGCCGCTCGGCTTCGGGGCGCTCTGCCTCTGGACGGCGTTCATCGTCGCGTTCGTCCCGAACACCACCCTGCTGACCCGGAGCGCGGGCTACGCGTTCTGGCTGGTGTTCAACGTCGTGGTGATCTTCGCCGCGGTGCAGCTCTTCCGGCGGACCGACCGCCTGACGACGCTGCTCCGCTGGTACCTCTACTCGTTCGCCTTCTGCGCCGCGTTCGGCGTCGTCCAGCTGCTGGTGTCGGTCGCCGGGCTGGGCGGCCCCCTCGTCAGGCAGTGGTGGTTCGTGGGCGTCCTGCCGCGCGTCAACGGCTTCTCGTACGAGCCGTCGTTCTACGCCACCTACCTGCTCATCGGCTGGACGCTGGCGCTCTACCTGATCGAGCAGCGCTCGTACGTGCTGATGCCGCTGCCGCGCCTGCGGGCCATCTTCCTGGGGATCACCGTCGCGCTCGTGATCTCCACCTCGCGCATGGGGTGGCTGATGATGGGGCTCTGGTGCAGCCTGTACCCGCTGCGCCTGCTCTGGCACCTGCTGCACGGCCGGCTCCACCGGCGCTTCCTCTGGTACTCGCTCGGGATCGGCGCGATCGGCGTCGCGGTGGCGGTGGTGGTGATCAGCGTCATCGGCGTCGACACGCTGCGCTTCCTGGTCACCGGGCTCGGCATCGGCGGCGCGGCGGAGCACTCGGTGAGCCTGCGCACGAAGCCGTTCTCGGACGTGCTGCGGGTGTTCGCGCAGAGCCCGATCGTCGGCCACAGCCTGGGCGGGGTGTCGCCCGCCATCGCCCGGCTGAACGGCTGGACCGCCGGCTCGCTCGCCGCCGCCAAGGAGAGCGAGGGGATCAACGTGTTCGCCGAGGTGCTGGCGGGCAGTGGCGTGATCGGCGTGATCCCGTTCGTCGTCTACCTGGCGACGCTGATCTGGAAGCCGCTCCGCCTGGCGAGCCGGCTCGCCGACCGCGACCAGCGCACGCTGCTCCGCGGGATGGTGGCGGCGCTGCTGATGGAGCTGGTGGTGCTCCAGTTCAACCAGAACATCCTGCGCCTCTACCTCTGGCTGCACATCGCGCTGCTGTCGGCGCTGTACGCGGCGCTGCGGGCGGGGCGGGCGTCGGACGCGTCGGGGGCCAGAGCGCCGTCCGCGGCCGCCGCCGCCTGACGACAGCGGCGCCCCGCGGAGCTCGCCCGCGCATGGCCGATCGACGCACCGCGCTCCGGGAGATATCCGCCGCGCTGCTGGCGGGCGCCACCGGCCGGGGAGTGGCTCCGCCGCCGCCCGCAGGACCCGAGGGCCGCCGCTTCGACGTTCGCGCGTACGGCGCGGTGGGAAACGGATCGGCGGACGACACCGGGCCGTTCCGGCGCGCGCTGGCGGCCGCGGGCGCGGCGCGCGGGGCGGTGCTGGTGCCGGCGGGCGCGTACCGCATCACGGGCACCCTCACGCTCACGGAGCACGCGCCGCTGGGCGCCTCGCTGGTCGGCGCCGGGCTGGAGTCGGCCGTGCTGCTCTCCGAGCTCCGCGGCCGCGATCCGCTGCTGCGCCTGGCCGGCGGCTCGGGGAATCCGTCCAACGTGCGCATCGCCGGGGTCACCCTGCGGTCGCGCCGCGCGGGCGAGGGGACGGCGCTGCTGCTGGACGGGCAGTGCTTCGCCCACTGCGGCGACGTGTCGATCGACGGCTTCGGCGCCGGCGTCTGGCTGTTCAACGACTCGCCGGGCGCCTTCACGGAGTTCAACGTCTTCCGCGAGCTGTGGATCGGCCGATGCACGAACGCCATCCGCCTGGAGCGCGGGCGCGGCACCGAGTCCTTCCACGGCAACGTCTTCGAGAACGTGGTGGTCAACCTCGGCGCGGGGGAGACGGGGCTGAACCTGGCGTCCGGCTTCTTCTACAACGGGCGGTTCGACATCACGCTCTTCTCGCACCACCCCTCCGCGGTGTACGTCAACGCGGACGGCCTGGCCGAGCACTGCGGCGGGCAGCTGCGCTTCGAGTCGTTCGCGCCCGGGCGGCTGACCGGGCGGGGCCGCTTCTGGTGGCACGGCACGCTCGACGGGATCGGCCCGCTGGCCGACGAGAGCGCGCCCGAGGTGCCGCACGGCCCCGTGTTCGCGTGCGCCAACTACTGGTCGCCCGCCAGCTATGCCGGCTCCGGACTCGCGCTCCGGCCGCTGGCCGCGGGGCGCGAGCTGCCTAACGGTCCGTTCCCGCTCGTGGCGCGGCTGAGCGGCGACCAGGTGGAGTCGGTGCTGGTCAACGTCTACCGCGCCGGGACCGGCAACGGCCTCTACATCGGCGCGAGCGGCTTCGCGCAGCCCGCCGCCGCCGCCCAGCTCGGGCTGTTCCTCGACGGCGCGGGCGCCGCGATCCGCACCTACAACCCGGCCGGGCTCCAGCTCCAGGACGCCGCCGGCCGGCCGGCGCTCCGCTTCGACGCGGCCGGCGTCTCGCTCGACCGCGACCTCGTCGCCCCCGGCGGATTCCGCCAGGTCGTGGACGGCTGGTACGTGCCGGCCGACCAGCTGCGCGCCGGCGCGCGCGACCTGCCGCTGCCGCGCCTCGGCGCGGCCCCGGGGTGGCGAAGCGCCTGGTGCTCCGTGCGCGACGGCTCCATCACCGGGCTGCTGCTCCGCGCCGAGTCTCCGCGCGCGGCCGGGAGCCTGACGGCGGTGGTCTGGCGCAACGGCTCGCCCACCGGCGCGCGCGCGGTGCTCGACGCGGAGCATCCGGGCGCGCACGCCGTCACCTTCGCCAAGGACGCCTTCCCCTTCTCCGCCGGCGACGCGCTGGACGTGCGCCTGACGGCGGACGCGGCGTGGCGCGCTCGCGGGAGCGGCGGCGGCGTGGCGTCAGCGCTCGAGGTGGAGAGCTGACGACGCGGCCGGCGCCGACCCGGCGGCCGGAACGGCCGGCCCCTCCAGCGGGCGACCGGTCCGCTCGGCGTGCGAGCGGACGGCGCCCGCCACGAGTGCGGCGAACTCCTGCCTGAAGCGCTCGGGGCGGAAGCGCAGCGCGTTCTCCCGCGCGGCGTGCGGGTCGAACTCCGCGGCGCGCCGCTCGAACGCCTCCACCGCCTCGACGATCGCCGGCACCGTGCGCTCGCCGAACAGCACGCCGGTCGGCCGGTCGCCGTCGGCGCGGATCGTCTCCAGCACCGCGCCCCGTCCGTACGCGATCACCGGCGTGCCGCACGCCTGCGCCTCCACCGGGGCGATGCCGAAGTCCTCGACGGCCGCGAAGACGAAGGCGCGCGCGCGCTGCAGGTGGTCGCGCAGCACGTCGAACCGCTGCCAGCCCATGAGCGTCACGTTAGGTCCGGCCTTCGCGCGCACCTTGGCGAAGTCCGGCCCGTCGCCGATCACCACCAGCCGGCGCGAGGGCATTGCCGAGAAGGCCTCGACGATCAAGTCCATGCGCTTGTACGGCACCATCCGCGACGCGGTGAAGTAGAAGTCCTCCTTCCGCTCGCGCGGGGCGAACGCGTCGGTGTCCACCGGCGGGTAGATCACCGCCGCCGGGCGCCGGTACGTCTTCCAGATGCGCCGCGCAATGAACTCGGAGATGCCGATGAACTCGTCCACGCCGTTCGCGGTCCGCACGTCCCACTGCCGGAGGCGGTGCAGGATGAAGCGCGCGGCCCACGACTTGGCGCCGCTCGTCAGCCCGGACTCGGCGAGGTACTCGTGCTGCAGGTCCCAGGCGTAGCGGATCGGCGAGTAGCACATGCAGACGTGCAGCTGGTCCGGCCCGGTGAGTACGCCCTTCGCCACCGCGTGCGAGCTGGAGACGACCAGGTCGTACGCCGACATGTCGAGCTGCTCGACCGCCAGCGGCATCAGCGGCAGGTAGCTCCGGTACTTGGTGCGGGCGAAGGGCAGGCGCTGGATGAACGTCGTGCGGACGGCGCGCCCGCCCAGGAACGCGCGCTCGCGCTCCGGCACGAAGTCGGCGACGGCGTAGAGGTCGGCGTCCGGGAGGACGCGCAGCATCTGCTCCAGGACGCGCTCGGACCCGGCGTAGCCGACGGTCCAGTCGTGGACGATCGCGACCTTCATCGCGCCAGCAGCTCGTCGACGACGGCGAGCGTCCGCCGCACGCAGTCGTCGTAGCTGAACTGCCTCGCCCGCGCCCGCCCGCGCGCGCGCAGCTCCTCCCGCAGCGTCGCGTCGCCGAGCACCCGCCGGAGCTGCCGCGCCAGGTCCGCCGGGTCGAGCGGGTCGATGTAGACCGCGGCGTCTCCGCACACCTCGGGGAGCGACGCGGCGTTCGACACCACCACCGGGCAGCCGCACGCCATCGCCTCGAGTGGCGGCAGGCCGAAGCCCTCGTAGAGCGACGGGAAGACGAGCGCGTCCGCGTGCGCCACGTACTGCTCCAGCGCCTCGTCGCTCACGCGCCCGGTGAAGCGGACGCGGTCGCCGAGCGCCGCCGCCCGCTCGCGCACCCGCGGGTCGCCCGTGAGGAAGCCGCTCTCCTTGCCGACGATCACGAGGTTGTGCGCGACGTCGTCGGGGAGGAGGCGCATCGCCTCGAGCAGCGTCGTGAGGTTCTTGTGCGGCTTCACGTTCCCCACGTAGAGCACGTACGGCGCCGGCTCGGGGTTCCGCGTCGGCCGCACGGAGAACCAGCGCTCCGGCGCGGCGAGCGTGATCGCGTGGATCTCCTGGCGCGCGGGACCCACCAGCCGCAGGAACTCGCGCCGCGTGAACTCCGAGATGGTGATGATCGCGTCCGCCTTCCGCCGCACGGCGGCGAACATGAGCTTCGCGTAGAGCCGCCGGTGCAGGCCGCCGAACAGATGCGGGAGCGCGAGGTGGCAGACGTCGCAGACGGTGACGAGGAGCTTGCCGCGGCGCAGCAGCGGGATCGTGTAGTGCGGCGACCAGTACAGGTCGGTGCCGCGCGGCGTCAGGCGCCACGCCCCCACCTGCTCGGCGATCGAGTAGATCGGCGCGCGGAACTCGCGCAGCTCGCAGTTGGCCGCGTCCGCGCCCGGCAGCGTGCGGAGCTCCTCCGGCGCGCCGAGCAGCGTGAAGTGTATCTCCGGACGCTCGGCGATCAGCGCCGGCACCGTGTTCCGCAGGTACGTCCCGATGCCCGAGTGGTTGAGCATGCGGAGGTCGATCGTGATCCGCCGGGTCCGCGTGGGGCCTGGCGCGCGCCGCGCTGGCGCACTGGCCGCCGCGCCACGCTCCGTCGTGCCGGCGCCGCTCACGCGCGAGCCGCCCCGGTCGAGGAGAGGCCCCGCAGCGCGACGCGGGCCGCGCAGTAGGCGAGCAGCGCCCGCAGCGCGATGCTCGCGCCGTACGCCGCCGCGACGCCAAACGCGCCCCAGACGCGCCCGCCGATCACGGCCAGCGCGGCGGTCACGACCAGACTCACCGCCAGCACGCCCACGTCCCAGTTCTGGTGGCCGGTCATGAGCAGGAAGTACGAGGAGAGGCCCGCCGTCATGGCGATCAGCTGTCCCGCGCTCATCACCCAGAGCATCGGCGCGGCCGAGCGGAACTCGGCGCCGAACACCGCCAGCACGTACGGCCCGAGGACGACGTAGACGAGGAGCAGCGGCACGAACGCGAGCACGCAATAAAACTGCGACGACCGCAGCGCGCCTCGCAGCCCGGACGGGTCCCCCGACTCGTGCAGTCGCGCGAACTGCGGGGCGAACAGGCTGGCGAACGCCATCAGGCTCACGCTGCCGAGCGAGACCAGCCGGTGCGCGACGCCGAAGCGCCCGACGTCCGCCGGGCTGGCCACGTGCGGGAGCACGACGAAGGCCGAGTTCACGAGGACGATGCCGAGCAGGTCGACCGCCCAGAAGCCGGCCAGCTCCCGCCGCGAGATGGCGTGCTCGCCGTTGAGCGCGGCCGCCGCACCGGCCGCACTCGCCGCGGCCGTGGCGCGCGGCCAGCGGCGGAAGAGCAGCCGCGCGGCGATGGCGATTGCGGCCGCCGCCGCCAGCGCGTAGCTCCAGATCGCCGTCGCTGGGCGCACGGTGACGCCGGCCAGCACCGCCGCGGCCAGGCAGAGCAGGACGCCGAACGGCACGACGCTGAACTCCACCGTTAGGCCGGCGCTCGCGCGGCCGCGGCTCTTGAGCGCGTCTGCCAGCACGCGCAGCACCGCCGTGAAGATGCCGGACAGCACCGCCATGCGCAGCAGGAACGTCAGCGCCGAATCGCCGAGCAGCAGCACGGCGAGCCGTTCGGGCGCGACGCCCACCGCCACCGCGCCCACGGCGCCCGCGAGCGCGACCGCGCCGACCGCGCCCCACACCATGCGTCGCGACGCCGCGTAGTCCCGCCGCTCCTCGAACCGCGCCACCCACCGGAGCACGGCCGGCGGCAGCCCGAGCGCGAAGATCGTCCCGAGGACGTTCGTCCACGTGTTGTACAGGAAGTACTCGCCCGCGCCGCGCGCGCCGAGCAGCCGCCCGAGCCCCACGCTCACCGCGAACGCGGTCGCGAGACCCACCGCGCGCAGCGCCAGCGCCTCGACCGCGTTCGCGCTGCGCGGCGAGAGGAACCGCGACAGCGCGACCGAGACCATGCCGCCGTCCGCGAGCTCCGCCGCGGACGCGGTCGCGGCGGCGGTCGACGCGGCGGTGGGGGCGCCGGCGAGCTCCGACTTCATGCGCCGACGCTCGCGCGACGTACCGCGCGCCGCACCACGCGCCGCCGCGCCAGCTTGTAGCCGCTCCCGGCCAGACTTACCTTGCGACCCGGCGAAGCCGCGCGCCGTCCCACTGCGCGGCTCGACCACACGCCCTCCGGCATGCGCCGGTAATCCAACCATCGGTGCGCGTCGGCATAGACGTTTCGAACTTCGGTGACGGACTCGGCGGCGGGACCGCCGTATACCTCTTCAACACCATCAAGGCGCTCCTCGAGATAGACGCCGAGTTGCGCCTGACGCTGGTCTGCCAGTTCCGCCCGAGCGAGGCGGGACGCGTGGTGCTCGACGCGCTCGCGGGTCCACGAACGACCGTGCGATGGGGCGGGCTCGGGACGACCGGCGTTCCGCCCAACGCGTGGTGGTATCCCTGGCACGGCACCGTCGCCCGCGTCGCCGGTCCGGTGGACATCTTCCACGCCGGGGACTTCGTGTGGCCGCTGCCCGAAGGTACGCCGGTCGTCGCGTCCGTGCTCGACCTGACGACGCGGCTCTTCCCGCGCTACCACACCGTGGGGACGCGGCTCCGCGGAATGCGGAAGCTGCGCTGGGCGCAGCGCCACGCCGACCGGATGATCACCATCTCCGAGGCCACCAAGCGCGACCTCGTGCAGATGTGCGGCGCCGACCCGGAGCGCATCGACGTGACGCCGCTCGCGCGCGGATGGACCGCCGTCCCGGCGCCTGACGAGCTGCGCGGACTGGCCGGCGCGCTGCGCGAGCGGCTCGGCATCCGCGACGCGCCGCTCGTGCTCACCGTCGGGACGCTGGAGCCGAGGAAGAACCACGCCCGGCTCGTCCACGCGTTCGAAGGGATGGGGGAGCGCTTCGCCGGAGCGCACCTCGTGCTGGCGGGGCAGCGCGGCTGGAAGACCGGTGGGCTGGACGAGGTGCTGGCCGCGTCGCCGGCGCGCGAGCGGATCCACGTGCTCGGTCGCGTCTCCCCGGACGAGCTCTCGGCGCTCTACTCGACGGCGACGGTCTTCGCCTACCCGTCGCTCTACGAGGGGTTCGGCCTGCCGCTGCTCGAGGCGATGGCCGCGGGCGCGCCCGTCATCACCTCGAACGTCTCGTCGCTGCCCGAGGTCGCCGGGGACGCGGCGCTGCTCGTGAGCCCCACCTCGGTGGAGGCGATCCGCCACGCGATCGAGCGGCTGCTGGCGGACGAGACGCTGCGGGCCGACCTGGCGCGGCGTGGCCGCGTGCGCGAGCGAGAGTTCACCTGGCGCCGAACGGCCGAACTGACTCTCGACTCCTATCGCGCCGCGGCGGGCGGCCGCGGCGGGGGCCGCGGCCGCCGCCCGCGCTAGTACTACCAAGCTCCTACTCCGCCGCGCGGGGTTAGTGCGCGCCGGTCCGCCGGATGACCGCGGGGATGGTCCGGAGGAGAATCTTGATGTCCAGGGCGATCGACCACTCGGTGATGTATTCCGCATCCAGTCGCGCACGTTCCGGAATGCTCACGGTGCTCCGACCGTTCACCTGCCAGTGACCGGTCATGCCGGGCTTCACGCACAGCACCAGCTCCGCGTGCTCCCCGAAGTCTGCGAGTTCCGGACCGACGACCGGCCGCGGCCCCACCAGCGACATGTCGCCGCGCAGCACGTTGAACAGCTGAGGCAGCTCGTCCAGGCTCGACTGCCGCAGCAACAGGCCGAGCCGCGAGATGCGCGGGTCGTCCGCCGGCGAGAGCTTGCAGCCGTTGGCGACGAAGCGACGATAGAGCTCGGGGTCCGCGCGCAGCACCTGCTCCGCGTCCGCCCGCATCGAGCGGAACTTGAGCATGTGGAAGGGACGCCCACCCAGCCCCGGGCGCCGCTGCCGGAACAGCACGGGTCCCGGCGAGTCCAGCTTCACGGCCACCGAGACCGCCAGCAGGATCGGCGAGAAGAGCACGAGCGCGAACGTCGCCCCAACGATGTCGAGCGCCCGCTTGAGGCCCACCTGAATGGCCTGCCGCGACGACACGCGCAGCTGGAGTGCGGGCCAGCCGACCACCTCGCGGCTGGTCGTGACGAAGCCCTGCGACTCCGGGAGCACGCCCGCGATGACGCTGATCGTCGCGCCGCGCAGAATCGCTTCGCGCGCCACCAGCCGGTACTCCTCGGGCGTCACGCGCGCGGAGACGATGACGTGCTCGACGTCCAGCTCGCCGATGAGGCGGCCGAGCTCCTGGACCTCGCCGAGCGCGGTCGGGTCGACCTGATGGCGCGGCGCCAGGTGGCCGAGGATGGTGATGCTCCGCTCGTGCTCGCGCCGGAAGTGCTCCACGATCTCCCAGGCGTCGGCCCCGACGCCCACGATCAGCGCGCGGCGGCGCGACACGCCGCAGTGGTGCAGCCCACGCACGGCCAGCTCGGCGAGCATGCGCCCGACGCGCACGGCGCCCACCAGCACCAGCGCGAAGGCGACCGTCCACGTCGCCGGAACCGAGAGCTCCGCGTAGGCGTTCGAGATCCAGAAGTAGCAGCCGGCGGTGAGCAGCGCGCCCTGCACCATCCGCCCGAAGCTCCGCCGCAGCGCGCCCGAGCCGTAGGTGCCCACGACCGCCTGGCCGAGCAGGGTGAGGAGCAGCGCGGCGGGGAAGAGGTGGGCGGCGGCCTCGAATCGCGGCACGAGCGCGTCCGCCATCACGACCGACGCCATAGCGGCGAGTCCGTCCGCCGCCAGCAGACCCGCGACGCGGGCGGCGCGCCGGATCCACTCACGCCAGAGCCGGCTCGCCCACAGGTCTCGGGTGAGCCGCGGGTCGGGGGCGTCGACCGATCCGATCGCGACACCTTCGCCGCTCGTCGAGGTGGGGCGAGGATCCAGGACGCTGCCGGTGAAGTCAGGCCGACGTCCGGTGCGGCCGATCGCTGTCCGAGTTTGAAGGGGGGGCATGGCGTGGAGCTGGAACGACGAATGACGCGAGGCCAAGACAGCGACTAGGACGCGTTCGGGCACTCGGGTTGCACAACCTCGTCAACCCGACGTGCTGGCGCGCTGGTCACCTCGACCTGAGACGTAATCGAAGCTGGGTTATGAACGGTTCGGACCGGGCACGAGCGGACCGCGACGGCGGCGTGCGACCCGCCACGCCGTCCCTCTGCGGCTGCATGGATGCCAGGTCACGGCCGGGCACGGTCAAAGTGCCCCTGCCGGCGGCAATGTCTCCGGAGCATAGACGATCAATGCCGTCCGGGCGTCAATCCCAGCGTCGGGATCGCGTCATTGTGGGAGCTAGCGCAACCTAGTTCAGCCGCAGCACGCATGTAAGTGTGTCCGGCGCGGCGCATTCGCCGTTGGCAGCAGTGACACGAAACGATGCACTCGCAGCGGGCTCGACCGTCCGAGTCCGCGCCGCGATCCGGTCCGCCGATGTACCTTTGCGTCTCGCGGGTTTCGATCGACCAGGCGACCACACGACGTGAAGGGCATCATCCTCGCCGGCGGGGCGGGAACGCGCCTCCACCCACTCACCCGGGTGGTCAGCAAGCAGCTCCTGCCCGTCTACAACAAGCCGATGGTGTACTACCCGCTGTCCACGCTGATGCTCGCGGGACTTCGGGACATCCTGATCATCTCGAGCCCGGGCGACCTGCCCCGCTACGAGACCTTGCTCGGCGACGGTTCGTCACTCGGGATGCGATTCACGTTCGCCAGCCAGTCGGAGCCCGAGGGGCTGGCGCACGCGTTCGTGGTCGGCGCCGATTTCGTCGGACGTGACAGCGTCTGCCTGGTGCTCGGCGACAACCTGTTCTACGGCGACCGGCTGCCGGAGACGCTCCGCGCCATCGTGAAGGACCCGGGCGGGGCGACCGTGTTCGGCTACTACGTGCGCGACCCGGCGCGCTACGGCGTCGTCGAGTTCGACGGCGCGGGGCGCGTGGTCGAGATCCGCGAGAAGCCCGAGCGGCCGGCGTCGAACTACGCCGTGCCCGGCCTCTACTTCTACGACAACGACGTGATCGACATCGCGCGGGGGCTCCAGCCGTCGCCGCGCGGCGAGCTGGAGATCACCGACGTCAACATGACCTACCTCCGGCGCGGGCGGCTCCGCGTGCAGCTCCTCGGCCGCGGCACGACGTGGTTCGACACCGGCACCTACGACTCCCTGCTGGACGCGGCGAACTACATCCACGCGCTGGAGCAGCGGCAGGGCCTCTGGGTCGGCGCCATCGAGGAGGTGGCGTTCCGCATGGGGTTCATCGACCCCGAACAGCTCGGGCGGCTCGCCGAACCGTTCCATCACACCGAGTACGGCTCATACCTGCTGCGCCTGGCGGCGGGCGAAGCCGCGGTCCCGGCATCCGCCGCCGGGCGCGACCCGCGCGCGTGACGGCGGCGGCGCCCACGCCCCCGTTCCGCCCGCGCGCCGTGCTCGTCACGGGCGGGGCGGGATTCATCGGCGCGCGGCTCGTGCGCTGGCTGCTGCGCGAGGTCCCGGACGTCCACGTCGTCACCCTGGACGCGCTGACCTACGCCGGCCGGCGCGACCGCCTCGCGGGCTGCGACGACGCGCGGGACGCGGACGATCTGCCGCGGCATCGCTTCGTGCGCGGCGACGTCAGGGACGCCGCGCTCGTCGCGCGGCTGCTGGCGGGCGAGCGCGACGCCGACGGTCCCCTCCCCCTCCCCGACGCGGTCGTGCATCTCGCCGCCGAGACGCACGTCGACCGCTCGATCATCGGCCCGGGCGAGTTCGTGTCGACCAACGTGCAGGGGACGCAGGTGCTGCTCGACGCCGCGCGCCGCGAGCTGGATCGGCGCCCGCGGCCGTTCCGCTTCGTGCACGTGAGCACGGACGAGGTGTACGGCGCGCTGGAGGCGGACGAGGCGCCGTTCACCGAGGAGCACCCGCTGCTCCCCAACAGCCCGTACGCGGCCTCCAAGGCCGGCGCCGACTGTCTGGTGCGCGCCTACGTTCGGACGTACGGGCTCCCCTGCGTCGTCGTCCGCCCGTCCAACAGCTACGGGCCCTACCAGTTCCCCGAGAAGCTGGTCCCGCTGATGGCGACGCGGGCGCTGCGGGAGCTGCCGCTCCCGGTCTACGGCGACGGCCTGCACGTGCGCGAGTGGCTGCACGTGGACGACACCGCCCAGGCGATCTGGGCGGCGTGCGTGCGCGGGAGCGCGGCCGGGCGGGTGTACAACGTGGGCGGCGGGCCGGCGAGCGCGGTCGCGAACCTGGCGCTCGTGCGCGCCGTTCTCGCGGAGCTCGGGAAGCCCGAGTCGCTCATCCGCTTCGTCGCCGACCGCCCGGGACACGACCGGCGTTATGCGCTGGACGTCTCGCGCGCCACGGCGGAGCTGGGCTGGGCGCCGCGGCGCACGCTGGCCGAGGGGCTGCGCGAGACCGTGCGCTGGTACGCCGACCACCCCGAGTGGTGGGAGGGCGCCGACGGCGAGGCGTACCGCGCCGCCCGCGCCCTCTACCTCGGCGCCGGCGAGTAGCTCGACGCCAGGCGCTACACCACCGCGGCGGCCGCGGCGCCGCGGCGCGGGGCGGCGGCGACCACCGACTCGTAGAGCGCCATCACCCGGTCGGTCATCGTGTTCACGTCGAACTCGGCGCGCGCGCGCCGCCGGGCGCCCTCGCCGAGTCGCGCGCGCAGCGCCGCGTCGTCCAGCAGCCGGTTGATCGCCGCCGCCAGCGCCCGCGGGTCGCGCGGCGGAACGGTGAGCCCGCTCACGCCGTCCAGCGAGACGAACGGCACGCCCGAGTCGAGCGACGTGTTGACGACGGGCCGCCCGCAGGCCATCGCCTCGATCTGCACGATGCCGAACGCCTCGCTGCGGGCGATCGACGCCAGCGCGAACACGTCCGACGCGTGGTAGTACGGGACGGTGTCCTGGTTCTGGATCTCCCCCAGCAGCTCGACGCGGTCCGCCACGCCCGCGTCGCGCGCGCGCTGCTCGAGCGCCGAGCGGAGCGGCCCGCTGCCGACGATCAGCAGCTTCCCGCGCACCTCGCGCATTGCGTCGATCAGGAACTCGAAGCCCTTGTAGTAGATCAGCCGGCCGACGCTGATCACCACGCGGTCGCCGAAGCGCGCGCGCAGCTCGGCGACCCGCGCCGGGTCGGCGCGCTCGAAGTGGTCGAGCGGGATGCCGTACGGGATGACGTGGCAGCGGTCGCGGTGCCTGGCGAGGACCGGCGAGGTGGCGACGTAGTTGGGCGACGTCGCGACGATCGCCGAGCAGCGCGACAGGAATCGGTGCTGCACCGGCTCGTACGCCGCCCCCATCACCCGCTGCCTGACGATGTCGCTGTGGTAGGTGGCGACCAGCGGGCCGCGGTGGCGGCTCGTCAGGTAGGAGATGGTCGCCGCCGGGTGCGGCAGGTGCACGTGGACGACGTCGGCGCCGGCGTCGCGGATGGTCCGTGCGAGGCCGGGGTTGATCGGCGCCGCCGCCAGGTTCACCGGCGTGCCGAGGCGGGTGACCGGCACGCCGTCCACCACGCCGCTCGTCGTCTGCTTGTCGTCGCTCGCCACGACGACCCGCACGTCCACGCCGCGATCGCGCAGCGTCGTGCACAGCGCGTGGAGATGCGTCTCGATCCCGCCCATGTGCGGCGGGTAGAACTTCCCGACGTGCAGGACGCGCAGGGTACTCACTCGAACAGCCCCTTGTTGGCGGCGACCCAGTCGTAGAGCTTCTCGAGGCCCTGCCGCCAGCCCGTGCGCGGTCGCCAGTCCATCTCCCGCGACGCGCGGCTCACGTCGGCGACGAAGACGCGCTGGTCGCCGGGGCGCCAGTCGTCGAACCTGAGCGGGATCTTCCGCCCGATGCGCTCCTCCAGGTAGGCCAGCAGGTCGAGCAGCGAGATCACGTTCTCCGGACCGCCGCCCATGTTGTAGCACTGCCCCTCGGTGCGGCCGATGTGGCGCGCCGCGCAGTCGAACCCGTCGACCAGGTCGTCGACGAACAGGATGTCCCGCACCTGGCGGCCGTCGCCGTAGACCGTGATGTCGCGCCCGAGCTGCGCGGCGATCGTGAACCACGCCACCCACCCCTGGTCCTCGAACCCGAACTGCCGGTAGCCGTAGATGCACGACTGCCGGAAGACGACCGTACGCAGCCCGTAGATGCGCTGGTAGTCGCGCCAGTACTGGTCGGCGGCGCCCTTCGAGCAGCCGTAGGGCGAGTGGAAGTCCAGCGGCCGCTCCTCGGAGACGCCCCGCGGCAGGTCGTCGTACGCGTAGCGCCCGTCGCGCAGCACCACGCCCACGTCCTCCATCCCGCCGTAGACCTTGTTGGTGGAGGAGTACACCATGGGCGCGCGGATGTCGGCGTTGCGCGCCCCCTCCAGCACGTTGAAGGTGCCGAGCGCGTTGACCTCGAAGTCGTCGCGCGGGTCGCGCACGGACAGGGTGACCGCCACCTGGCCGGCGAGGTGCAGCACGAGCCCCGCGTCCCGGTGCGCCTCGAAGACGCGGCGGGTCGGCTCCGCCTGACGAATGTCCACGCGCTCGAAGGTGAACCCCCCCTGCGTCTCCAGCCAGCGGAGGTTCTTGTCCGCGCCGCGGCGCGACAGGTCGTCCACGACCACCACGTCGTCGCCGCGCGACATGTAGCGCCGCGCCGCGTTGCAGCCGATGAACCCCGCACCGCCGGTGATAATGACCTTCACTCGTTCGTTCCTCGCGAAATGCACGGCCCGCCGGGCGCTGCGGCGCGGCTCACGCGGGCGCGCTCCCGAGAACCTCCATGTAAACCTCGACGGTCCGCCGCGCGTTCTCGGACCAGCTGAACACACCCGCCCGCGCCACCGCCGCCGCTCGCCGGCGGGCCCACCCTTCCGGGTCCGCGGCGCGCTCGGCGAGCAGCGCTTCCACCGCCGCGGTCCAGCGCGGGACGTCGCCCACCGGACAGTACGTCGCCGCGGCGCCGCCCACCTCTCGCAGCACCGCGATCTCGCTGGCGACGACGGGCGTGCCGCACGCCATCGCCTCGACGACCGGGAGCCCGAACCCCTCGCTCTCCGACGGCTGCACGAGCACCGAGGCCCGCCGGTAGACCGCTGCCAGCACGCGCCGGTCGAGCGGCGGCAGCTCCCGAACCGCGCCGTCCAGCCCGAGCTGCGCCCGCAGCCGGCCTTGCTCCGGCGTGAATCCGCCGACGCGCGCCAGGCACACTCCGGGCACGACCCGCCGAAGCTCGGCGTACAGACGCAGCAGGACGTCGAGCCGCTTCCGCGCGATCGTGCTCCCGACGTGCAGCACGACCGGCACGCGCGCGTCCCGCACGCCGAGGAGCCGCTCTGCCTCCGCGTCCGCCTCCGGGTCCGGGCGCGTCGTGCAGCTCGGATGCACGCCGTTCGGCGCGACCACGACCCGCTCGGGCGGAAGCAAGCCGTGCGCCAGCACCGCGTCGCGGGTCGCGCCGCTCACGCACAGCACGCGCGCGGCCGCGCGAAAGCCGGCGAGCGTGCGCCCGACCATCGCGCGAAAGGCTCGCCCGCGCGGCTCGCGCTCGGGTTCGAGCACGCAGCGGAAGGTGTCCAGGTCGTGGCAGGTGACGACGGCGCGGCCCGGCGGCAGCTCGTGCACCAGCTGGGCGTAGCTGTGGTCCACGATGTGGAAGAGGTCGAACCGGTCTCGCATCCGCCGCAGCGTACGCGGATAGTCCCAGAAGCGGTTCGCCAGCCGGTCGGCGTTGAGC
>DATFPD010000171.1:0-7030 GCA_035265005.1 Gemmatimonadaceae bacterium
GCCAGTAACCCCATGCGCCGCGGCGGCCGTCATTCTCGGCGCGCTCGCCCTGCTCCGGGCGCGCCCGGCCGGCGTCGCTCGTAGTTAGGCACCTGTTCCGCATGGCCCGCCCACGCCCGCTGGAGAGCGCGTCGTATGCCGCCGGCGATTGATCGCGGGGAGGACGGGCGGTGGCCGAATGACGGCGCGCGCGTCCGCGACATGCTCCTGAGCTCCTGAGTGGGGAGCGGGCCGCAGCGGTCGCCCACTACTTCGAGATGGGCTCTTCACCGCGCGCCTCGAGACCGACACCTTCGTGGACCCGAAGCCATGACACACACCGACAGGCATTACATCCCGGCCGCCGGGCGGCACTGGCGCCTTCCGCTCTACGACCTGATGGCGGCGCTGCTCGGCGCGGGTCCGGCCCGGCGCGCGCTGGTCGAGCAGGCCGCGCCGCGCCCCGGCGACCGCGTGCTCGACATCGGCTCCGGCACCGGCGCCCTCGCCATCGAGATCAAGCGGCGGTACCCGCAGGCGACCGTGACGGGACTGGAGCCGGATCCGCGGGCGCTCGCGATGGCGCGACGCAAGGCGGAGCGGTCCGGCGTCTCGATTCGATTCGACCAGGGGTTCGCGGACGCGCTGCCCTACCCGGACGAGTCGTTCGATCGCGTGACGTCGTCGCTGATGTTCCATCACCTGTCCCGGCCGGACAAGGAGCGGACGCTGCGGGAGGTCCGGCGCGTGCTGAAGCCGGGAGGGCGCCTGCACCTGCTGGACTTCGACGGGCCGTCCGACGGTGACGGATTCGTGAGCCGGCGCGTGCACGGAAACCCGCTCCTTCGCGACAACACCGAAGTCCGCGTCCTGGAGCTGCTGAGCGCGGCAGGCTTTCCCGATCCGAAGGTCGTCGGCCGGCGGGCGGCGCGCGCCCTGCGAATGCGCTACTACGAGGCTGCCGCGGCCGGCGGGTAGCCGTCGCCGTCCGCCGAGCATCCCGGCACCTGGTCCAGCGCGTGGTACACCGCGAGCCCGCGCTCGCGGGCGATGCGCACCATCTCGTCCGCGCCTTGCGACGAGCCGCCCACGCGCAGCACCGCGTCGCAGCGCGTGAGGAGCCGCTCGGCGATGGGGTGGAAGATCTCGTCGAAGGCCGCGTCGCCCACGCGCCGCGAGCCGGCGAGCGCGACCAGGGGGAGCGCCAGCCACTCGGCCACGATCGGGACGTGGCCGGCGCGGAAGAGCGGGAGCGCGTCCCGCTCCATCGCCGCCACGTTGGCGGCCATCTTCGCGGGGTCGTCGCCGGTGCCCGAGCGGTAGGGGCCGGCGATCAGGATCATCAGCGCCTGGGTCATGCGCGGAAGCTACGCGCACCCGCCCGCCGCGGGCAGGGACGCGCAGCGGCCAAGGGCATCACGTACGTCGTGTGCGTGGACCCCGGCGCGGTCGCGCGCGCCGACCCCGAGAAGCTGCGGCAGATCCTGCTCAACCTGCTCTCGAACGCGGTGAAGTTCACCAACGAGGGCGGGCGGGTCGAGATCGACACGCCGGCGCGCGACGGCCAGCCGGCGGGCTGCGTCTTCCTGCGCGTCAGCGACACCGGGATCGGCATCCCGCGCGACCGGCAGGAGGGGATCTTCGACCCGTTCGTCCAGGCGCACCGCAACCTGACTCGGCAGACCGAGGGCACCGGGCTGGGGCTCACGATCAGCCGCGACCTGGCGCGGGCGCAGGGCGGGGACCTGCGCGTGCGCAGCGAGGAAGGCCGCGGCTCGGCGTTCACCCTCGTGCTGCCGGCGGCCGAATCGGCTAACATGGCTACGGATCGACGCGGATGAACACGGAGACGGCACCCGGACACACGGTCGAGCGACACAATGCGGACTCTGCCCACTCTCATACTGCTCGGCGCCATCGCCCTGGGTGGGGCCGGCGCGCAGCCCGCCGCGCCGCGTCCCCTGACGATGGTCGTCGACGCCGACCAGGGGCGCGACACCATCAGCCGCCACCTCTACGGCCACTTCGCCGAGCACCTGGGGCGCGGGATCTATGACGGGATCTGGATCAGGCGCGGGAGCGAGTGGCGGATCCGCGACGACGTGGTGCAGGCGCTGCGCGCGATCCGCGTTCCCAACCTGCGGTGGCCCGGCGGCTGCTTCGCCGACTACTACCAGTGGAAGGACGGGATCGGCCCGCGCGCCGAGCGGCCGACGATCGTGAACAACAACTGGGGGGGCGTGACCGAGGACAACGGCGTCGGCACGCACGAGTTCATGGAGCTCGTGGGGCGGCTGGGCACCGAGCCGTTCATCGTCGGCAACGTGGGGAGCGGCACGGTCCGCGAGATGTGGCAGTGGTGGGAGTACGTGAACCACCCGGGCCCCGGCCCGATGGCCGACCTGCGGCGCCGCAATGGGCGCGCGGAGCCGTGGAACGTCCGCTTCTGGGGCGTCGGCAACGAGAGCTGGGGGTGCGGCGGCGGCATGCGCCCCGAGTACTACGCCGACGTGTACAAGCGCTTCGCCTCGTTCCTCCCCGCCTACGGCGACGTCCGCCCGTTCCGCATCGCCGCCGGCCCGCCCGGCGACAACTACCACTGGACGGAAGTCATGATGCGCGAGGCCGCCCCGATGATCGACGGCCTCGACCTGCACCACTACCTCCTCACCGGGAGCTGGGCGAAGAAGGGCAGCGCCACGAATTTCACCGAAGCGGAGTGGGCGGAGCTGATGCAGAAGGCGGCCTTCTTCGACGAGCTGCTCACGCGGCACTCGACGATCATGGACCGCTACGACCCGGCGAAGCGCGTCTGGCTGATCGTCGGCGAGTGGGGGACGTGGCACGAGGGGGAGCCGGGGAGCAACCCCGGGTTCCTGTACCAGCAGAACTCCCTGCGGGACGCGGTCGCGGCGGCGCTGTCGCTCGACATCTTCAACCGGCACGCGGACCGCGTGCGGATGGCGAACATCGCGCAGACCGTGAACGTGCTCCAGGCGATGATCCTGACGCGGGGCGAGCAGATGATCCTGACGCCCACCTACCACGTCTTCGAGTTCTACACGGTCCACCACGACGCCGTCCTGCTCCCGACGCGCTTCGACGCCGGGCGCTACGAGCGCGGCGGCTGGTCGGCGCCGGCGGTGAGCGCCACGGCGTCGCGCGACCGGGCGGGCCGCATCCACCTGACGATGACGAACGTGGACCCGACCCAGCCGCGGACGGTGGCGGCGACGATCCGCGGCCAGCGCGTCTCGGCCGTCGCCGGCGGGCGGATCCTGACGGCGGAGCAGATGGGCGCGCACAACACCTTCGAGCAGCCTAACGCCGTCCGCCCGGCGCCGTTCGCCGGGGCGACCCTCGCCGGCGAGACGCTCACCGTGCGCCTCCCGCCGAAGTCGATCGTGGTGCTCGAGCTGCGCTGAGCCGCGCCGCCGGCCGCCGAGTAGCCTCAGTTCGAGGCGACGGCAACTGCATTTTGACAGGATGAACTGCGACAGGATGCACAGGATGAACACAGGATGACTGCCTCGGGAGACTGCACTTCCCGGGGCCCGCATCCTGTTCACATCCTGTGCATCCCGTCGCAGTTCATCCTGTCAAAATGCAGTTGCCTGGCTACGGCTGCCGCGCCGGGAGTACGCCGAGGAGCTTCCCGTCGGACGGCAGCGTCACCTCCAGCGTGTCGCCCGGCAGGATGGTGACCGGGCCGGAGCTCGGCGTGCCCCGGGTGGCGAGGAGCCGCGCGACGAAGCTCACCGTGCTGCCGCCGCCCATCGCGCCGCTCGGGACGCGCAGCGTGTCCCGTCGGCCGGCGAACACGGTGCCGACCCGGTAGCGCGTGCCGCCGCTCGACACGGCGAAGACGTCCGCCTGCGCGAGCGACTGGTTGTTGAAGATGATGACGGCGTCTGGCCGGCCGCCCCCGCGGCGCAGCGGACCACAGGCCAGCGCGGCGAGGGCGAGCGCGGCGAGGAGCGCGGCGCGGCGATGGCGGGGCTGCATGGTGCCTCCGGGGACAGGACGACACGGCGCTCGTGGAGGGCGCCGGAGAAGAACGCCCGCTGCGCACGCCCCGTTCCGCGGTCGGCCGTGGCGACACCTTGCAATTGGCCGATGGCAAACCTTGCAATTGGCCGAATCGCAGGGTCACAATCGGCCGCCATGGCCTCACATTCGATGAGGACGTCGTCTGTGCCGCCGCCGAGTCCGACCCCGTAGGGTTCGTCGCGGACCTTCCCGCCCGGACGATTCTCGATGAGGTCCAGCGCGTGCCGGGTCTCTTCACCGCGCTGAAATCGGCGCAGCCGCCGAAGTACAGGAGTCGGCGATGCGCGGGGTCGCTCAGGAGGGCGGCTCCCCGGCGCCCGCGGCGCGATGCCCGCGGACGAGTCGGCCACGACTCGCCAGCGCCGGCCGTCCCACTCCGCCACCGCCTCGCCGTGCATCAACGTCCGAGGCAGATCGCGCCAAGAGGAGTCGACCGACGAAGGCGCACGTTCGCCGCTGCCTTTGTCATGCGCCGCGACCTGGCCCGAGGCATGCGCGGGAGCTGATGGTGGAGCGCGAGCCCGATACGCGAGAGTGTACGGTAGCGTGCGGTAGCGTCAGGCAATCCCTCACGCTATGCTAAACGTACGGCGCCGGACCATCTCCGAACGCGGGGCTATGGACGACGGGGCACGGGGCGGGGTGACGCGTTGCGTGGAGGGTTGATCGGCCTTTGTAAGCGACACACCGAGTCCGCCTGGCCTGGGTGGCCACTCGTCGTGCGTCGTGGCCCGTCGTATACCACAGCCGAGTGACTGACCGCCCCAACCCGCCCCGACGGCCCAGTCCGAACCCGACGCCCGGCGGCGCCGCGATCACGCCCGACCACACGCACCGGGTTGCCTACCCTGCCTTCGACGTGCCGGGGGGCCACGCCGCGCGGTCGCCGGGCGGCATCGCGCACGAGACCGGCGAGCTGCACCGGCTGCTCGTCGAGAGCGTGCAGGACTACGCGATCTTCGCGCTCGACCCCAACGGCTACATCCTGAGCTGGAACGCCGGCGCCGAGCGGATCAAGGGGTACTCGGCGGACGAGATCGTCGGGAAGCACTTCTCGATCTTCTACCCGCACGAGAAGATCGCGCAGGACTTTCCGCAGTATGAGCTCGAGGTCGCGGGGCGTACGGGGCGCTTCGAGGACGAGGGGTGGCGCCTCCGGAAGGACGGCACCCGATTCTGGGCGAACGTCGTGATCACGGCGCTGCGCGACGACACGGGGCGGCTGGTCGGCTTCGCCAAGGTCACGCGCGACCTCTCCGAGCGCCGGATAGCCGAGGATGCGCTGCGGGCGAGCGAGGAGCGCTTCCGGCTGCTCGTCCAGGGCGTGCGAGACTACGCCATCTTCCTGCTCGACCCCACGGGACACATCGCGACGTGGAACGACGGGGCGGAGCGCATCAAGGGCTACACCGCGGACGAGATCATCGGGAGGCACTTCTCGATCTTCTACCCGCGGGAGGACGTGGCCAGCGGCAAGGTGGACCACGAGCTGGAGATCGCGATGCGCGGCGGCACCTTCGAGGAAGAGGGGTGGCGCATCCGGAAGGACGGGAGCCGCTTCTGGGCGAACGTCGTGATCACGGCGCTGCGCAACGACGACGGGCATCTGGTGGGGTTCGCCAAGGTCACGCGGGACCTGACGGAGCGGCGCGAGTCGCAGGAGCGGGCGCTGGAGGACGCGCGCCGCGTGGCCACCGAGGAGGCGGGGCGGCGCGGCGCCGAGGAGCGCGCGCGCGAGCTGCACGCGCTCGCCGACCAGCTCCGGCAGCAGACGGTGGAGCTGGAGAAGGCGAACCGCGCGAAGGCCGAGTTCCTGGCGGCGATGAGCCACGAGCTGCGCACCCCGCTCAACGCCATCGGCGGCTACGCCGAGCTGCTGGCGATGGGGATCTCCGGGCCGGTGACGGACCAGCAGCGCGAGCAGCTCGAGCGCATCCGCCGCAGCCAGCAGCACCTGCTCGGCATCATCAACGACATCCTGAACTTCAGCCGAATCGAGGCCGGGCAGCTCAGCTACGACTTCAGCGCGGTGCCGCTGCACGCGATGGTGGAGTCGGTGGCGCCGATGGTCGCGCCGCAGGCGCAGCTGAAGGGGCTGCGGCTGGAGCGGAGCGGCTGCGCCCCCGGCGTCGCGGCGTGGGCCGACCGGTCGAAGCTGGAGCAGATCCTCCTCAACTTGCTCTCGAACGCGGTGAAGTTCACCGAGGCCGGCGGCGTGGTGTCGCTCTCCTGCGGCCACAGCGGCGGCTCCGCCCTGTTCACCGTGCGCGACTCGGGCGTCGGCATCCCGGCCGACCAGACGGAGGCGATCTTCGAGCCGTTCGTGCAGGTGGGGCGCACGCTCACGAGCATGCGCGAGGGCACCGGGCTCGGCCTCGCCATCAGCCGCGACCTGGCGCGCGCGATGGGCGGGGAGATCACCGTGCAGAGCCAGCCGGGCGCCGGCTCGACGTTCACGCTGCGGCTCCCGCTGGCTCAGGAGCGATAGGCGGACCGCGCGCCCTCAGCGCCCTCAGTACAGTGTGGTGCGCAGCCGTTCGGGGAGCTCCCGGTCGTACGCCGCGCCGTCGATCCGCGCGTCGGTGATCGCCTCGAGGATCGCGCCGGGGCTCGGCACGCGCTCGCGGACGCCGGGCGCCGCCGGCTCCCAGAGGCGGGAGCGCAGGATCGCGCGCGCGCACTGGAAGTACACGTGCTCCACGCGGATCACCAGCACGCACTTCGGCGGCTGACCCTGCATCCGGAACCGCTCCAGCAGCGCCGGCTCGATCGAGATCGACGCCGTGCCGTTGACGCGCAGCGACTCGCCGACGCCCGGGATCAGGAAGAGCAGCGCCACGCGCGGGTCGACCAGCAGGTTCCGCAGACTGTCGACCCGGTTGTTGCCCCGCCGCTCGGGCAGGAGCAGCGTGTGCTCGTCCTCGACCGCCACGAAGCCCGCCGGGTCGCCGCGCGGCGAGGCGTCCAGCCCGCCCGGCCCGCTCGTCGCGAGCACGAGGAA
>DATFPD010000172.1:0-2866 GCA_035265005.1 Gemmatimonadaceae bacterium
GCCGGACGAGCCACCGCCGCCCGAGCCACCGCCCGAGCCGCCGCCGCCGGGGCGACCGCCGCCGCCGCCGCCACTGCCGCCACCACTACCGCCGGACGAGCCGCCACCGCCGGAGCCACCACCGGAGGAGCCACCGCCCCCGCCGCCGCTGCGGCCGCCGCCACCGGAACCACCACCGCCCCCCGAGCCGCCAGAGCCGCCGCCAGAGCCGCCGCCGCTGCCGCCGCTCGAGCCGCCGCCCCCGCCGCTGCGGGCGCTGAAGCTCGAGCTGTCGAGGTCGTCAGAGCTGGCGTCGCTGCTGCCGCTTCTGGCGCTCTCCTGGCTCTGCTTGCTCTGCCCGCCCTGGCCACCCTGCGTACCCCGGAGCCCCTGCGAGCGATCACCGAACCCGTCGCCTTGCGACTCCGTCCGGCCGCCGGCCGAGGAGCCGCTGCGTGCCGCAGCCTCACCCTCGAGCTGCGTTGGATCGCCTTGCCCGCCTTGGTTCCTGTTCTGGTCCGCCATCCCGTTATCCTCCGTGTGGCGAGTGAGTGCTTCCGTCCCGGGGCCGACATTCGCGCCGGCACGCCCGGGAAGGGTGCGCTTATCCCCGCATGGAGCGTGCACGGCCGTACCGATTGACCCGTATTTCGTGCCCGCCTACGTTCCGCTCGTCATGCATCGACCCCCGCTGCTCGCCGCCGGCGCGCGCGTCGCGCTCGTCTCGCCGGCCGGTCCACTGCGGGGTGCGGCCGACCTCGACCGCGCCGTCCAGAACGCGCGCGACTTCGGCTGGGAGCCGGTCGTCGGCGAGCACGCGCTGGCGCGCCAGGGCTACTTCGCCGGCCCGGACGACGCGCGCCTCGCCGACCTCAACCGCGCGCTCGCGGCGGACGACGTGGACGGCGTCTGGTGCGTGCGCGGCGGCTACGGCGCCATGCGGCTCCTCGAGGGGATCGATTACGCGGCGCTCGCGCGGCACCCGAAGGCCCTCGTCGGCTACTCGGACATCACGGCGCTGCACGCGGCGGTCGGCGTGCGCTGCGGCCTCGTCACCTTTCACGGCCCGACGGCGCGCGCCGACCTGACGCCGTTCTCGCGCGACGCGCTCTGGCGCGCGGTCGGCTGCGCGGGCGCCGACCCCTGCGGACGCGCCGACGGCGCGCGCACGATCCGCCCGGGCCGCGCGCGCGGCCGGCTCGCCGGGGGCAACCTGGCGCTCGTGGCCGCGCTCGCCGGCACTGCCTTCGCGCCGGTCCTCGACGGCGCGATCCTCGTCCTGGAGGACGTGAACGAGGCCGTCTACCGCGTCGACCGCATGCTGCGGCAGCTCCTGCTCGCCGGCCTGCTGCGCGGCTGCCGCGCGATCGTCTTCGGCCACTGCACGAGCTGCGCGGAAGAGAGCGACGACGGCGCGCGCAGCCTCGACGACGTGCTCGCCGAAGCCGCCGAGCTCCTCGACATCCCGTGCCTGGCCGGCGTCCCGGTCGGCCACATCGACGACCAGTGGACGCTCCCACTCGGCGCCGACGCGGAGGTGGATGCGGAGGAGGGGTGGGTGCGAGTAGTTTCATGAGCCTTCCTGGTCGGGATGCCTTCGTGCGCCGATCGCGAGTCTATCGTGCTCACTCCACCCCATGACTGAGAAGTCCTACGAAGAACGCGTCGCCGAGGCCAAGACGCGGATCCGGGAGGTCACGCCCGCGCAGATGATCGAGGAGCGGCGGCGCGGCGCGGACGCGGGCACGGTGTACCTAGACGTGCGAGAGCCGAAGGAGTGGGACCAGGGGCGGCTGCCCGGCGCGGTCCTCCTCCCGCTCGGGCGCGTCGCCGAGGAAGTCGCGGCCGTCGTGCCGCGCGACCGCCGGGTGGTCATCTACTGCGCGCGCGGGAACCGCTCGGCGCTGGCCGCGGACGTCATGCGGGAGCTGGGGTACGGGGACGTGGCGTCGATGGCGCAGGGGATTCGCGGGTGGGCCGACGCCGGCGGCGAGATCGAGCGGTGATCGCGCGCGAGCTGCTGGAGCTGAGGAGCCGGCACGGGGGCGTGATTCGCGGGCGCGCACTGCTGAGCCCCGAGGCGATGACCTGCGTCATCATCTGCCACGGCTTCAAGGGCTTCTCGAAGTGGGGCTTCTTCCCGCACCTGACGCGGCAGATCGCGCTCGCCGGCTTCCACGCCATCAGCTTCAACTTCGCCGGCTCCGGCATCGGCCCCGACGGGAAGACCTTCACCGACTTCGCGGGCTTCGAGCAGAACAGCTACACCCGCGAGCTCGACGACCTGGCGACGGTGGAGGCCGAGGCGCGCCGGCGCGGCTGGCTGGGCGCGCGCTACGGCCTCGTGGGGCACTCGCGCGGCGGCGGGATCGCCGTGCTGCACGCCGCGCAGAGCGATCGGCTGGGGGCGCTCGTCACCTGGTCGGCGATCGCCGACGTGGGGCGCTGGCCGTCCGATGAGCTCCGGCGCTGGCGCGAGCGCGGCTACACGGAGGTCGAGAACTCGCGCACGAAGCAGATCTTCCGCCTCGGCCGGACGATGCTGGACGAGGTCGAGCAGCTGCGCGACACGCGGCTCAACATCGTCGCCGCCGCAGCCCGCGTGCGCGCGCCGTGGCTGATCGTCCACGGCACCGAGGACGAGACGGTCTCGTTCGGCGACGCCGAGCGCCTGCGCGCCGCCGCCGCGCCCGGCGTGGCGACGTTCCTCCCGGTCGAGGGCGCCGGCCACACCTACGGCGCCGCCCACCCGATGTCCGACCCGCCGCCGCCTAACGTCGAGCGCGCGGTGCGGGCGACGGTGGAGTTCCTGAAGGCGCAGCTGCGGCCGGAATGAGCACTACGAGCTGCGATCCTTCGCTTCGCTCAGGACAGGCTCTGCGACCTG
>DATFPD010000173.1:0-5634 GCA_035265005.1 Gemmatimonadaceae bacterium
GGTCGTGCTGCTCGGGCGTCGTCTCGGTCACCACCAGCCCGCGCGCCACGAACGACTGCGCCACCCAGTCCGCCCAGGCGTTCCCGCGCGCGCGGCACACCACCACGCGCTGCCCCTGGAGGGTGTGCACGCTCGGGCCGAACATCGGGTGCGTGCCGACCACGCTCGCGCGCGTGGACGCGAGCATCACCGCGACCGGCGCCGCCTTGATGCTCGTCACGTCCATGAGGAGTCCGTCCTCGGGCACGTGCGGTCCGACCGCGCGGATCACCTCCTCGGTCACCCCGATCGGCACGCTGATCACCGTCACGTCCGCCGCCGCCGCCGCGTCGGCCGCGCTCATCTCCGAGTCCAGGTCGGCGACGATCACCGAGTGCCCCAGGTCCTCGAACAGCCGCGCCAGCACCTGGCCGATCCGACCGCGCCCGCCGATCACCGCCACGGTGCGCGGCTGCGCGTCCGTCGCCACCTCGGCCCGGAGCGCCGACTGGTGGTCGCGGCTCGCCCGCAGCAGCAGCCGGAAGATCGACTCGACCTCGCCGCGCGGCAGCCCCAGCTCCTCGGCGCGCCGCACGCGGTCGGCGATCAGCTCGCGCTCGCGCTGCGGGTCGCGCACGTGGAGGCCGTGCAGCCGCTTGTACGCCGCGACCTCCGCCACCAGCGCCATGCGCCGCGCGGCCGTCTGCAGCAGGTCGCGGTCGAGCGCGTCGATCATCGCCCGCAGGACCGCCAGCGGGCGCGGGGGTGATTCGGTCGTCATGGGCTGTAAGCTATTCACCTCACGCCGCATTGCCGACCGGGGCGCCGCCCGATAACGTGGGCAGCTACCAGGGCATGAAGAGCAGGACACGGATGAACACGGATGAGAAGCACGGATGGACACGGATGCATCCGATGGATCGCCGCTCATTTCTGATTGCCGGCGCCGCCGGGCTGGCCGGTGTGACGCTGCCCGGGCGCTCGGCCGCACGGCCGCGCCCCACACCCGCCCAGCTCGCCTGGCAGCGCGACGAGCTGGCGATGTTCCTCCACTTCGGCGTGAACACCTTCACCGACCGGGAGTGGGGCGACGGCCGCGAGGACCCGGCGATCTTCGACCCGGCTCGGCTGGACGCGCGGCAGTGGGCGCGCGCCGCCCGCGCCGCGGGCTTCCGCGCGATGGTCCTCACCGCCAAGCACCACGACGGCTTCTGCCTGTGGCCGAGCGCGACCACCAGCCACACGGTCGCGGCCAGCCCGTGGCGCGGCGGGCGGGGCGACGTGGTGCGCGAGTTCGTGGACGCCTGCCGCGCCGAGGGGCTGCGGCCGGGGCTCTACCTCTCGCCGTGGGACCGCAATAGCCCGGCGTACGGCGACTCGCCGCGCTACAACGATCTCTACGCGGCGCAGCTCGGCGAGCTGCTCACGCGCTACGGCTCCCTGGCCGAGGTCTGGTTCGACGGCGCCAACGGCGAGGGGCCTAACGGGAAGCGGCAGCGCTACGACTGGCCGCGCGTCTTCGCCCTGGTGCGCCGGCTCCAGCCGGGGGCGGTCGTCTTCTCCGACGCCGGCCCCGACGTGCGCTGGTGCGGCAACGAGGCCGGCCGCGCGGGCGACCCGAACTGGTCCACGGTGGACCCGGCCGTCGTCGCCTACCCGGGCGCCGACGGGCCGGAGGTGGTCCCCGCGCTCCAGCACGGCGACCCGGCCGGCGCGGTGTGGCGCCCCGCCGAGGCGGACGTGTCGATCCGCCCGGGGTGGTTCTACCACCCGGCCGAGGACGACCGCGTGCGGAGCGCCGAGGAGCTGGCCGAGCTCTACTTCACGTCGGTGGGGCGGAACGCGAAGCTGCTGCTCAACGTGCCGCCGACGCGCGACGGGCTCCTCCACGCCACCGACGTCGCGCGGCTCGCCGAGTTCCGCCGGCGCCTGGACGCGCTCTTCGCGGCGGAGCTGGCGGCGGGGGCGAAACCCGCCTGGCGCCGCACCGGCAAGCGTTCGGCGGTGGCCGAGCTCGACCTCGGCGCCCCCGTGACCGCGGGCGTCGCGCGGCTGGAAGAGCACATCGAGAGCGGCCAGGCGGTGGCGCGCCACGCCCTCTACGGCCAGGGCCCGGCCGGCGGCGAGTGGCGCGAGCTCGCCCGCGGCACGACGATCGGCTACGCCCGACTGCATCGCTTCCCGCCCATGGCGCTGCGGCGCGTCCGGCTGGCGGTGGAGGACGCGGTCGCGGCGCCGGAGCCGCTCGGCGTTAGGCTCTACGCGGATGCCGGCTGAGAGAAGATCGACCACGGAGGCAGAGAGACACAGAGGAACGGCACACGGACGAGGGGCCCCTGGCCGGTCGGCTTTGCCGAAGAACGATTGAACCGCAGAGGACGCGGAGGACGCAGAGGAGGGCACACGGGAGGGAGTCCCTCTCTCGGGATGATATGTGAGAATCCTGACAGGGGTCGCGGCCGCAGGGCTCTCCCCAGCACTTCAAGCATCTCGTCCCGGCCGGGGGACATTCTCCCGTGTGCCCGTCCTCTGTGTTCTCTGTGCCTCTGTGGTCGACCTGCTCTTCAGCGAAGCCGACCGAGCGAGGGCGCCTCTTCCGTGTGCACGTCCTCTGTGTCTCTGTGTCTCCGTGGTCTATATTGGCTCGCCCATCATTCGCGACGACACCCGAATGGCTACGAGTAGCAGCAGCATCGGCAGCACGGACAGCGGCGAGTCGCGGCGCGTCGCCCGCGAGTTCCCGGAGCTGGCCGCCGCGCTCGCCGGCCAGTACGCGCTCGAGCGCGAGCTGGGGCGCGGCGGGATGGGGGTCGTCTTCCTGGCGCGCGACCTGAAGCTCGACCGGCCGGTGGCGGTCAAGACGCTGCTGCCGCACCTCGCCAGCGACCCGCGCGTGCGCGAGCGCTTCCTGCGCGAGGCCCGCACCGCCGCCCGCCTGTCGCACCCCAGCATCGTGCCCATCCACCGGGCCGACGAGATCGCGGGGCAGGTGTTCTTCGTCATGGGCTACGTGGACGGCGAGTCGCTCGCCGACCGCGTGCGCGCGCGCGGCCCGCTCCCGCCGGCCGAGGTGGCCGCGCTGCTCGGGGACGTCGCGCTCGCTCTGCAGGCGGCGCACGGGCGCGGCGTCATCCACCGCGACGTGAAGGAGGAGAACATCCTCCTCGAGCGGGAGAGCGGGCGCGCCATGGTCACCGACTTCGGCATCGCGCGCCTGGCCGAGGCGGGGCCGCTCACCGCGACCGGGCTCGTCCTCGGCACGGTCTACTACATGAGCCCCGAGCAGGTGTCGAACGACCCGGTGGACGGGCGCAGCGACCTGTACTCGCTCGGCGTCGTCGCCTTCCACGCGCTGGCCGGCCGCTTCCCGTTCGAGAGCGAGTCCGCGTCGGCGGTGCTGGTCGCCCACGTGACCAAGCCCGCGCCGCGGCTCCGGGACGTCGCGCCGCGGGTCCCGCCGGCGCTGGCCGAGCTGGTGGACCGCTGCCTGGCGAAGAGCCCCGCCGACCGCTTCGATTCCTGCGCCGCGTTCGCCGTGGCGTTAGGTAGCGTTGCGGCCCGGATGTCGGAACCGCCGGCCCGGCCGGATCTCCTTTCCGAGACCGCCGCCCAGCGCGTCTGGGAGCGCGCCGCCGAGCTCCAGGCGCGGCCGAACGCGCCAGCGCCGCCGCCGCCCGCTGCGCCTGACGAGCGGCGCCTGCCGCCTGCCTCGACCACCTCCGGCTACCGCGCGGACGTCGTCCGCGAGTCGGCGCGCGAGGCGGGGATCGGCACCGAGTTCATCGACCGCGCGCTGGCCGAGCGCGGGCTGGCCGAGGCGCGGGGGCTGGTGCCGGCGCCGACCGGAGGAGGGACCGCGGGCACGCTGGCGCCGGTCGGGGTCGAGGACCGCACGACGCCGGCGTCGTCCTTTCTGGGCGCGACGACCAAGATCGAGTTCGAGGCGGTGGTGGACGGCGAGATGGACGAGCGCGACTTCGACCGGCTGGTCGAGGCGGCGCGCCGCGGGCTGGGCGACGTCGGGCTCGTGAGCGCGGTCGGCCGATCGCTCGCCTGGAGCTCCTCCGACCCGAACCGGAAGATCCAGGTCGTGACGCAGATCCGCGCCGGCCGCACCACCGTCCGCGTCACCGAGAGGCTCGGCATGCTCGCCGGCGGGCTGTTCGGCGGGGTCGTGGGCGGCGCCGGCACGGGCGCCGGGATGGCGATCTTCGTCGGCATCCTGGCGGTCACGCACGCGCCAGTCGCCGCGGCCGGCGCCCTGGCGGCCTGGGTCGCCAGCGCCTACGGCCTCACCCGCTTCGGCTACACCCGCACCGTGGACGCGCGCGAGCGCGTGCTGCGCACGCTGACCGAGGACCTCGCCGCCGAGGTCCGCGCGGCGGTCGAGGAGCGCGAGCGCGGAGGACGGCCGGCGCTGCCACGTCGGCGGTGATCCGTCTGCGGCCCGCGTCCCGCCATTGATCGACGTCCGCCCCCTCCTCCTGCCTGACGACGCCGGCGCGGCGCTGGCGCTGTTCGACGCCGCGTGCGGCGGGGCCGGCGCGCAGCGGCCGGACAGCTGGGAGGCCGAGGACGACCGGCCGACGCGGCGGTGGCTGGCGGCCGACGGGCCCCACGCGGCCGGCTACGCGGCGCTCTGGCGGGTGCGCGACCGGCGATTCCGGATCGACGCGATCGTCCACCCCGCGCGCCGCCGGCTCGGCGTCGGCACGCGGCTGCTCGCGACGCTGGTCGACGCCGCCCCCACGCTCGGCGCCATGACGCTCCAGGCCCGCGCCGACGCCCGCGACGCCGAGGCGCTGGGCTTCCTCGAGCGGCGCGGATTCCGCGAGACGATGCGCATGCACCGCCTGGAGCTGGCCGTGGCCGACGCCGACATCGCGCCGCTGGCGGCGGCCGAGGCGCGGATCGCGGCGCGCGGGCTCCGCCTGACGACGCTCGCCGGCGAGCTCTCGGCGGCGGCGCGCGCGGGGCGCGGCGAGGACGACGTCTGGGAGCGCCTGCGCACGCTGTACGGCGACGTGCAGGAGGGATGGCCGGACCCGGACCCGGCGCCTGACGACGACGCGCCCGGGGCCCGCCAGCCGCCGGCGGCCGAGCGGCTGCGCCAGATCCTCCTGCCGGCGGGCGCCTCCCCCGACGGCCTCTTCCTGGCGGTCGAAGGGGAGCGCTACGTAGGATTCGCCGGACTCGGGGCCCCCACCGGCGTGCATCCCGCGCGGCGGAACGCCGGCGTCGCGACCGCGCTCAAGCTGCGGGTGATGGCCCACGCGCGGGCGCACGGCGTGCCCGCGCTCCACACGAACACCGGGAGCGGGGCGATGCTGCGAGTGAACGAGAAGCTCGGCTGGCGGCGCGTGGGCACCGAGGTGCGGCTGGTGCGAGCGCTGGCGGCCGCCGGCCTGACGATGCTCGCGGCAGCGGGGTGTGCGGGGGCGGGAGGGCGCGCCGGCGCGCGCGCGCCGGCGGCCGGCGACGTGGTCTTCTTCGACGACTTCGACGGCCCGGCGCTCGACCGGTCGAAGTGGGGCGTCGAGGTCTGGCGCACGACGGTCAACGACGAGCAGCAGGCGTACGTGGACGAGCCGGGGACGATCGCTCTCGTGCGCGGGATCGAGGCCGAGGGCGCGGCGAACGGCGCCCTGGTCATCC
>DATFPD010000174.1:0-6177 GCA_035265005.1 Gemmatimonadaceae bacterium
CGCGACGCGCTCCGCGGGTACGCCCCGCCGGCCAGCGACTCGAGGGCCGCCGCCTCGCCCGCCGCGCTCCTGGATTCGCTGGCCGGCGGCGGCGACCCGTACGCCACCTCGCCGCGCGCGCTGTTCATGGACACGTCGGGCGAGCTGGGATCGGCGGCGGCGTTGCTTCGCCGCGCGGCTGCCGGGCTCGGCGCCGACACGGCCCGGCTCATCGCCACGCTCGACGCGCATCCGCGGACGCAGCGGTTCCGCCGACTGGCGGGGGGCGCGCCCGCGGGCCAGGCCGACCGGGCGGAGGACGACGCGCCCGGGACGGTCGCGCGGCGGGTCGCCGCGCTGTCCGAGGCGGCGCATGCCAACGCGCTCGCGGCGGCGCTCGCCCTCTCGCGGCGCGACTACCGGACCGCCGGCCGGCGGCTGGCCGAGAACGCCGCGGCCGCCGAGCAGCTGGTTCGCGCCCCGTCGGAGTTCGCGAACCACGCCGGCGTAGGGATCGTGCGCACGCTCGCGCTGCTGCCGCTGGCCGAAGTGGAGGAGGCGCGCGGGGACCTGGCGCGCGCGCGGGCGCTCCGAGAGGCCGCCGACGCGCTGGACGACTTCGCCGGGAGCGTGCCGTGGCGCGACGGCGCGGCGGGGATGGCGGCCGACCCGGCGCGGCTGGGGGCGTTCGCCGGGTTGGTCGGCGACTCGCTGCTGGCCCCCGGCGTCCGCCGGCGCGCACTGGACGCGCTTTGGGACGGCGGCTGCCTGAACCCGCGCGAGCTCGTGGCCGGCCCGAGCCCCGCGCGAGAGCGCTGGCTGCGCGCGGCCGCCGACTCCGCGCGCTGGAGCGCGGCGGCGCGCGCGCAGGCGCTCGCGGCACTGCGGACTCGTCAGGCGGCCGACACCGCGGCCCGCGACGTGGGCCGCTACGGGCGCGTGCTCCCGGCGGCGATCCGCGCGCGGTGGGCGCGGGAGCGCGACTGCCTCGACCGACTGCCGGCGTAGCAGGCCACCACTCCATCCAAGGCACTCCGTGTACCGCACAGCACGCCGATTCGTGACGACGACGTTCCTCGCCGCGGTGCTCGCCGCGGTGCTCGCCGCAGCGGTCCCGCTCTCCGCGGCGCTGGCCCAGGGCACTTCCCCCGCGAGCCTGCGGGAGGCGGCCGCGACGCTGGCACGCTCCGGCGCGGCGACCGGCGACGCGCGAGCGGTGCTGGCGGCCGCGCAGCTCATGGTGCTCGCGGAGCGTCCCTCGGCGCGCGTGGAGCGCGTGGAGCGCGAGGGGGTGGACGCGCCGCGCCCGGAGGAGCGGGGCAAGGATGCCCCGCCAGCGCCGAACGGCGACTCGGCGGCCGGGCCGGCGGCCTCCGACACCGCCCTCCTCCGCGAGCTCGCCCCGCTCGGCGGGCTGACGGCCCGCGGGCTCCTGCGGCTGGCGTCGCGGATCGCGGTCGAGCAGAAGGACACGCTGAGCGCGAGCATGGCCGCGCGGCTGGCGGAGAGCCGGGACGTCGGCGTCGGCAACCCCGCGCTGGCCGACGAGCTGCGCCGCGCCGCGCAGGCGATCGAGGGAACGCGCGGCGCGGCGAGCGGCCCGATCTGGGCCGACGGGAGCATCGGGACCGGGCGGACGGCCGAATTCAAGGTGCGCTTCCAGGGCGGCCGCGTCCGGAATCGAGTGGACGTCTCGGCCAGCAACCCGCGTGCGGACCTCGACTGCTACCTCTACGACAAGGGCAAGCTCGCCGCCCACGACGAGGGGCGCGAGGGCAGCTGCTCCGTCGAGTGGCAGCAGACGCAGACCGGCGTGCTCACGCTGCGCGTGCGGAACAACGGGGCCGACACGTACTTCGTGCTGATGAGCAACTAGAGCGGGCGCGCGCCGCGCCGCCTTACGCGCCGCCTTACGCGCCACCCACGAGCTGGAACGCTGCCCAGAAGCGCGGGTGGTCGAAACCTGGCGTCGTGCGCACGTCGCGCGCGGCGCGCCGCAGCGCCTCGGCCGTCGTCGGGGCGTCGGCGTCGTCCAGCCAGTGGATGTAGAACCGCTCCATCAGCAGGCGGGTCGCCTCGTCGGACACGCTCCACAGGCTCGCGAGCACGCCGCGCGCGCCCTTCGCGAGAAACGCCCGCTGCAGGCCGACGACGCCCTCCGACGCGCGAATGCCGCCGAGCGCGGTCTGGCAGGCGCTGAGCACGACCAGCTCCGCGCTCATGGACACGTCGGAGTCGAGCAGCTCGCCCGCGGTCAGCATCCCCGAGTGCATCCCCTCCGGCGCCACCGCGAGGAACGACGAGCGCGCGAGCTCGTTCGACGCGTACGCGAAGCCGTGCGTGGCGAAGTGCACGAGGGAGCTCGTGCGGAGCTGCGCGAGCACCGCGCTCCGCGTGGCGTCCTTCCCGGTCAGCGCGCGCGCGCCGAGCCGCTGGGCGAGCCAGCGGACCTCGCTCTCCGCGCCGGGGAGCGGCGGCAGCGGCTGCGGCGCCCGCCCGTCCGGCGGCCGCACGAGCGGCATCTGCGGGTTGCCGACGAGCAGCGGCCGCGCCGCGGCGCGCTTCGCCGACGCGCCCGCGCTGGCCGCCGAGAGCTGCGCGGCCACGGCGAGCGAGGGCGCGACGCGCAGTGGAACGATGGCGCCGAGCAGCTCGTCCGCGCCGGCGACCGGAAGCGCGGCGAACGGTACGACGTGCAGCACGCCTGAGGGCACGACGAGCAGCTCGGTGCCCGGCTGCTGGAGAAGCGGCGCCAGCTCCGGCGGCAGGATGGCCGCCGAGAGCGCGCGCCCCGCGGCGGCGGGGTCCAGCCGCCGTGACCGCCCGGCAAGCGCGCCGCGCGTCCCCGGCGGCTCGTCGCGCGGTAGGAGGCCACGCGCCGGCGCGTCCGCCACGCCGAGCGCCGCGCGCAGCTCCTCCACGAGCCCCCAGAGCGAGTCGGCGGCGATCGGCCGCCGGGTGACCGCGACGCGCCCGTCCGGGGCGACGAGCCAGGTGAGCAGCGTGTCGCGCGCGTGCGCGAACGTGAGCACCACTCGGCCGCCGCGCACCGCGGCCCGCGCCAGCGAGTCCCCCGCGGCGGCGAGGTCCGCGCCCGCGCCGGCGGCGCGCTCGGCGGCGCTGTCCTGGAGGAACTCGAGCAGCGCCCGCGCGCGCCCCCGCTCCACCGCCGCCAGCGCCGAGAGTGCCCTCGTCCGCGCGGCGGCGTCGTCAGGCGGTCCGGCGTCGCCGCGCAGGAACGCGAGTGCCCACTCGCCCTCGATGCCGAGGTTGCGCTCGGCGAGGGCGAGGCGGTTCTCGTCCCCGGGGGCGCGCGTGCGGCTGCGCGCATTCGCCGCCGACGCCGAGTCGAAGTAGGCGAGCGCCCGCGCGCGCTGCGCGGCGTCGGGCGCGCCCTCGTGGTAGCGGGCCAGGCGGTGCAGCGACAGCGCCTCCATCGCGAGGTCGCCGGTGTTGCGCGTCAGGTCGAGCGCCTTCGCGAAGTACGCGCCCGCGGAGTCGCGCTGGCCGCGCGCCAGCATGATGTCGCCGATGCCGACGAGCGAGCGGGTGAGGCCGCGCCAATCGCTCGTCTGCAGCAGCCTCGCGCCCGGCTTGTCGATGGCGAGCACGCGCCGGAACTGCCGCATCGCGGAGTCCGGCTGGCCCAGGCGCACGAACGCCTCCGCCATCCCGCTGCGCACGCGCGACTCGTTCGCGAATCGCGGCGACGTGAAGAACAGGTCCGAGAACGCGTCCGTCATCCGGCGCCCGGCGGCGCCGAGCGCGCCGCCCCGCCCGTCGCCGTGCGCCTCCGCTGCGGCGCGCCGGAAGTACTCCAGCGCGGAGTCGGGCTGCTCCACGTCCAGGAACGCCGCGCCGATCGCGGGCCAGATGTAGGCGTGCGTCGTCAGGCAGTAGAAGCTCGGGTAGTCCGGGATCTCGTCGCCCTTCTTCGCGTTCTGCCGCGCCGAGTCCACCGCGTAGTCGTAGAGGACCCGTGGATCCAGGTGCTGCTTGTCCAGGCACCCGTCCTGCGCGCCTAGGAACTGCGCGAGCGCCGAGTCCGGCCGTCCAAGGCTCAGGTAGACCGCTCCGATCTCCCGGCGCAGGGAGCGCGCGATGAGCGAATCCGAGGGTCCGGCGGGCTCGGGCGACTTCTGCTGCTCCTGCCTCTCGAGGAACCATCCGAGCCGGGACGACTTCGACTCCCGCCAGGGGGTGCGTAGCGCGCGGAGGCCGAGCTCGTACGCGGCGAGCGCGGAATCCGGCCGGCCGGCGAGGAAGTACGAGCGCCCCACGAAATACTGCGCGGACGCCTGGCCGCCGCGGTTGCCCGCCTTCTCCCAGCTCGCCGCGATCCTGCCGTACTCCCGCGCGGCTCTAAGGAATTCGCCCTCCTTCTTCGCCGTGCGGAAGAGATCGCGCGCCTGCGATTCCAGGAGTCCAGCCTTGGCGCCGGAGACGAGCGCGCCGAGCTGCGCGCGGGCGGGCGCGGCGAGCGCCAGGAGCGCGAGCGCGACGGCGAGCGCGACGGCGAGCGCCCGCCGCGGGCGGCGCTGGCGGCGCTGGCGAGGCGTGGAGGGGACCATCGGGGGAGGAATCGAGGGGGGGATCAGCGGAGGCGGTGCTCGCCCCACGGTAGGGAATGGTGCCTGGCTGTCAATGCGTTAGCGCATTCGTGAACCGGCCCCGGAGCCACGTGCTGGCTCCGGGGCCGCCCCCGCTCGCCGATCGCGGCCGTCTCAGAACCGCACGATCTCCTCGTACGCCTTCCGGAACGTCTCCACCTGCGGCAGAATGGCGTCCTCCAGCCGCGGCGCGTAGCCGACGAAGGTGTCGGTCGACGCCACGCGGCGCACCGGGGCGTCGAGCCAGGCGAAGCACTCGTCGGCGATCGCGGCGGCGATCTCGGCGCCGTAGCCCCACGAGAGCGAGTCCTCGTAGGCCACGATCACGCGGCTCGTCTTCTTCACGCTCTCGAACACCGCCTCGCGGTCCCACGGCGCGAGCGTGCGGAGGTCGATCACCTCGACGCTCGGCCCGCCCTGCTCGGCGGCCTGGTTCGCGGCCGTGAGCGCGCGCTGCACCGTCGCGCCGTAGGTGACGACCGTGAGGTCCGTCCCCTGGCGCACCACCTTCGCCTTGCCGAAGGGGATCATGAAGTTCGGGCCCGGATAGGCGCCCTTGTTGTACGTCTGCCGGTACAGGTGCTTGTGCTCCAGGAACATCACCGGGTCGTCGCAGCGGATCGCGGTGCGCAGCAGCCCGTTCGCGTCGAGCGCCGTGCTGGGGCAGACGACGCGGAGCCCGGGGCAGTGCGTGAACAGCGAGGCGCCGGTCTGCGAGTGGTAGATCGCGCCGCGGATGTAGCCGCCGTACGTCACCCGCACCACCATCGGCGACGAGAAGGCGTTATTCGAGCGCCAGCGCATCGTCGCCAGCTCGTTCCGGAGCTGCATGTAGGCGGGCCAGATGTAGTCGAAGAACTGGATCTCGACCACCGGCTTGAACCCGCGCAGCGCCAGCCCGATTGCGCGGCCAATGATGTTGGCCTCGGCGAGCGGCGAGTTGAAGACGCGCGCGCCGCCGAACTCCTTCTGGAGTCCCCACGTCACCTTGAAGACGCCGCCCTTCCCCTTGACCTTCCCCAGGTACGCCTCGCGCGAGACGTCCGCCACGTCCTCGCCGAAGACAACGATCCGCGGGTCGCGCCGCATCTCGTCCTTCATGCAGGCGTTGAGCAGGTCCACCATCGTCGTCTCGTTTCCCGAGAACTGCGGGTCGTCCTCGGTGTCGAACTGCTCGCCCGCCGGGTCCACGTCCGGCGAGTAAACGGCGTAGTGCACCGTCTCGGGGCCGGGCTGCTCCTGGGAGAGCGCCAGGTCGGTGGCGGCGAGCACCGTCTGCTCCACCTCCTCCTGGATCTGCTTGATCTCGGCCTCGCTGGCGTGCCCCTCGTCCACCAGCCACTTGGGGAAGTTGGTCACCGGGTCGCGCGCCGCGTCGGCGTCGCGCTCCTCGGGCGGCCGGTACATCGTCTCGTCGTCGGAGAGCGAGTGCGAGTACGGGCGGATGACCTTCGCGTGCACCAGCGCGGGTCCCTTCCGCTTCCGCGCGTAGTCCACCGCCTTCTTCAGCACCTCGTAGCTCGCGAGGAGATCGCAGCCGTCGACCTCCTGTACCAGCAGTCCCGGAAACGAGCTCACGAGCTTGGAG
>DATFPD010000175.1:0-13080 GCA_035265005.1 Gemmatimonadaceae bacterium
GGTTCGAGCGCTGACCGCCACACCCCTCTACCGCGGCATTATCATTCGACGTAGTACCACGGACTTGACCGGTTACCCCCACGCAACACGCAGCACGCAGCACGGATCAGCTTCCACATGGCTCGCCGCAACCTCGTCGCCACGCTCCGCCGCATCCTGGCCGGCCAGGGGATCACCTCGCACGTGCGCGACGGGAACGTCGTCGAGTTCACCGTCGCCGGCGACTACGGCGTGTACCCCGTGGCCGGGCTCGTCTCCGAGAACCGCATCATCGCCTTCTACGCGACGGCCGGCGTCCGCGCGCCGGAGGGGAGCGTCGGCGACGTGGTGCTGTGGGCGGTGCAGGCGAACGACGACCTGCTGCTCGGCAACTTCGAGGTCGACCCCGACGACGGCACGGTGCGCTACAAGACGAGCCTCGACGCCAAGGAGCTGACCGTCGAGACGCTCGAGAAGGTCCTCCCCGACCTCTGGCGGCTGGGCGCGGCGATGCTCGACCTGCACCTGCACGACCTCGTCCAGGTCATGCTCGGCACGCGCGGCGTGGAGGGCGGCGACGAGGGGAGTGATGAGGAGGACGACGACGACGAAGGCGACGTCGACGAGGAAGGCGATGCCCAGCCGGACGAGCGGGAGGACGACGGCGAGATGGCCTCGGGCAGCGGCTCGGACGACGACGCCGAGGCCGTGCTCGCGGAGTTCACCGAGGACCTGTACGACGCGCTCTTCCACGTGGTCGCCGACCGCTACGGCGACGACGTGGCGCACTCGATCGAGGGCGCGCTCGACGGGCTGGCGGCGCTGTTCGGCGAGCGCGTGCTCGACGAGGCGACGCCCGACGCCGACATCCAGTACGGCGTCGAGGGGGACGACGCCGAGGCCGTGCTCAGCCTCTCGGCCGACGGCGTGCCGCCGCTGCGCTTCCGCTTCCAGCCCGAGCAGCTCCGAGCGCTCCTCGCGCGCGACGAGCACGGGATCGACCTCTACTATCATGCGACGGCGCCGGTCGCGCGGCGGGTGCTCGAGCGCGGCTTCCTGAACCAGGTGCACGAGGTCGTGCTGGAGCACTCGCGCACCGCCGAGGGATTCCCGGACCGGGTGAACGACAAGCGCCGCACGCGCCGCGTGCTGCTCACCGACGCCCCGCTCCCGCTCGACGACCGCACCTCCGGCGGCTCGGTGCTCCGCGTGCGCTGGGAGGGCGACGCCGCGCGGCTCGGCCGCTACGAGTGGGTGCAGACGGCGTACACCGAGGGCGACGACGGCACGTGGGAGGCGGTGGTGGAGCGGCCGCCGATCCGGCGGTTTCTGATCCCGGCGGCGGTGCTGAACAAGGCCGTCGCGGAGGGCGTCGTGAGGGTGAGTGGATAGGCGTAAGCGCGAGGGAGAGAGCGGGACGGCGGGACGAACCCGTCCCTGTCATCCCGCACCATCCCCGGCGAGCAACTTGCTTTTGTGCTAAACGCCCCACGCCGCTCAGCCGTTAAGACAGATGGACCCGCAGCACCCTCCGCGCTCCCGCTCCGCCCAGCTCATGCATTTGCGTCTTCGCGCGCTCCTGCTCTCGGCCGCGCTGTTCGTCCTCGCGCCCGCTCTCGCGCCGCACGCGGCCGCCGCCCGCGCCCAGGTGGGCAGCAGCACCGACATCCTCACCGGCGTCGTGACCGGGCCGGGCGGGCTGCCGGTGGCGGGCGCGACGGTGGAGGCGACGTCGGTCGAGACGCAGATCACGCGCAAGGGGACGACGAACGAGAAGGGGCGCTACACCATCCTCTTCCCCGACGGCGGCGGGCGCTACACGCTCGTCGTCAGGCGGGTGGGGCTCACCCCGTACACCACCACCGCGGCGCGCGAGAGCGACGAGGACCGCATCGTCGCCAACGTCAACCTGACCCAGGCGCCGGTGCAGCTCTCCGAGGTCCAGGTGCGAGCGCGCCAGGCGCCCCGCGGCCCCACCGACCCGCCGACCCCGGGCTCCACCGAGCGCAACATCAACCCCGACCTCGCGGCGCGGCTGCCGATCGACGCCGGCGACCTGAACGCGCTGGCCACGCTCGCGCCCGGCGTCGTCGCGGTCGAGGGGACGGACACCACCGGCGCCGGCTTCTCGGTGGCCGGCCAGTCGGCGCAGTCGAACAACATCACGCTCGACGGGCTCACCGCGGGGAGCGCGACGGTGCCGCAGGACGCGGTGCGGCAGACGCGCGTCATCACCAACACCTACGACGCGGCGCGCGGGCAGTTCAGCGGCGCGCAGGTGGCGAGCACCACGCGGCAGGGGACCAACCGCAAGCAGGGCTCCTTCACCTACTCGCTGCGCAGCCCCGAGCTGGCCTGGGAGCCGGGCGCGTCGGACGCGTCCATCGGCGCCGGCTCGGCGCGCAGCGCGTTCGGGCGCGCGTACACGCAGAACCAGCTCGGCGGCGGCTTCGGCGGGCCGCTGATCCGGAACCGGCTGTTCGCCTTCGGGTCGGCGCAGGGGCGCGTCCGCTCGGACCCGCTCCAGTCGCTGCTCGCCGCCGACCCGGCGTCGCTCGCCCAGCTCGGCGTGAGCGAGCAGACGCTGTCGAGCTTCCTCCGGATCGTGAGCGCGAACGGCATCCCGCCGTCGGCGCCGGTGGTGGACGACGACCGCGCGAGCGACAACCTGACGGCGCTGCTGCGCGTGGACTACGTGGTGAGCGACGCGCACAGCCTGATGCTGCGCGGCGACTGGCGCGGCAGCTTCGACGACCCCACGCGCATCGGGCAGCTCGCCCTGCCGCAGACCGGCGGTGAGCAGCGCGGCTCGGGCGGGGGCGGGATGGCGGCGCTCACCTCGCGCTTCGGCGTGCATTTCATCAACGAGGGGCGTGCCTACGTCTCCACCGACCGCAACCGCACCAGCTCCTTCCTGGCGCTCCCCGCCGGCCGCGTGCAGGTGCGCGACTCGAGCACCAACGCCATCTCGACGCTCCAGTTCGGCGGCAACCCGGGGCTCCCGCAGAGCGGCCGCAGCACGAACGTCGAGCTCACCGACGAGCTGTCGTGGATGCCCGGCGACGCGTCGCACCGGATCAAGATCGGCGGGCTGTTCAACAGCTCGCGCTTCAGCCGCGACGTCACCAACAACCGCTTCGGGACCTTCACCTTCCAGCCGATCGACACCGGCGCCGTGCCGGGCGAGGCCGAGCCGATCTCGGCGCTGGAGGCGCTCGAGATGGGGCGCCCGGCGAGCTTCCAGCGCACGCTCACGCCGCGGCTGCGCGCCGGGACGGCGATGAACTCCGGGCTCTACGTCGCCGACAGCTGGCGCCGGAGCCGCGCCCTCCAGCTCACCTACGGCCTGCGCCTCGAGGGCTCGCGCTTCGCCGGCGCGCCCGCGTACAACCCGGCGGTCGAGGAGGCGTTCGGCTACCGCACCGACCGGCTGCCGTCCGAGGTCGCGGTGACCCCGCGGCTCGGCTTCAGCTGGACGTTAGGCGGCAGCGCCGCGCGCCCCGGCGGGAACGCCGGCGGCCCGCAGCAGGGCGAGCCGGGCGGCGAGGGCCGGCGGCGCGGCGGCGGCGGCGGGGGTGGGGGTGGGGGCGGTGCCCGAGGCGGTGGTGGCCGAGGCGGCCCCGGGGGCTTCGGCCCGCCCGGCTCGCTCACGGTCGTGCGCGGCGGCTTCGGCGTCTTCCGCGGCACCTTCCCGACGCAGCTGCTGGCGGCGGCGCAGGGCGCGACGGGGCTGAGCGAGAGCGAGGCGCAGATCGTCTGCACCGGCGACGCGGTGCCGACGCCGGACTGGGCGGCCTACCTCGCCGACCCGTCCGCCATCCCGACCGCCTGCCTGACGACGCCGACGCCCCAGCCCGGGCAGACCGGGCGGCGCGCCAACGTCACCGTCTTCGACCCCGACTTCGGCGCGCCGCGCACCTGGCGCACCTCGCTCGGGGTGCAGCGCCGGGTGCTGGACCGCTGGCTGTTCAACGCCGAGGCGAGCTGGGCGCGCGGCACCGCGCAGGCGGGGAGCCGCGACCTCAACCTGTCGGCCGCGCCGCAGTTCACCCTCGCCGGCGAGGACGGTCGCCCCGTGTTCGTCCCGGCGGCGACGATCGCCCCCGCGTCCGGGGCGGTGAACCCGCTCGCCACGCGGCGCGACCCGGCCTTCGGGCAGGTGCTGGCCTACACCTCGGACCGCCACACCGACCAGCGGCAGCTCACGCTGTCGATGAACGGCCTGACGCGGCGCGGCACGATCCTCAACCTGTCGTACACGCTCGCCCGCACGCGCGACGAGTCCGACTTCCGCTCCCCCACCGCCGGCGACCCGAACGCGCGCGGCTGGGCGACGAGCGACATGGACCGCCGCCACCAGCTCCTGGGGACGATGACGCGCCCGTTCGGGCTGGCGTTCGAGCTGACGGCGATCGGCCGCCTCACCTCGGGCTCGCCGCTGACGCCGCTCGTGGGCTCCGACATCAACGGCGACGGCTCGCGCAACGACCGCGCGTTCGTCTTCGACCCCGCGTCCACCGGCGACACCGCGCTGGCGAACGGGATGGCGCGGCTGCTCTCCGCCGCGCCGTCGTCGGTGCGCGGCTGCCTGCGCGCGCAGCTCGGCGAGATCGCGGGGCGCAACAGCTGCCGGCGCCCCTGGCAGCCGTCGCTCGACCTCCAGGCGAACTTCCGCCCGGGGTGGCTGGGGCTCGACCGGCGCCTGACGCTGTCGCTCACCACCACCAACCTGCTGGGCGGGCTCGACTACGTGCTGCACGGCGAGCAGGGGCTCCGCGGCTGGGCGGCGCCGCGCCAGCAGGACCCGGTGCTGCTCGCGGTCGAGGGCTTCGACCCCGACCCCGCCGACCCGCACTACGTCTACCGCGTCAACGAGCGCTTCGGCGCCACGCGCGGGGCCACGCTCCGCGTCCCGTTCCAGCTCGGGCTCCAGGCGCGCTACGTCATCGGCCCCGACCAGACGCGCGACCGCATCCAGGCGCTCGCCCGCCAGGCGGGCGTGCTGGGCGGCGGCGGCGCCGGCGGCCCCGGCGGCGGCCCCGGCGCGGGCGGGAGCCCGGGGGACTTCGCCTCGCGCTTCGCCCGCGTGCTCCCCAACCCGGTGCGCACCATCCTCGAGCGCCGCGACTCGCTCGCCCTCGCCGGCGACCAGGTCATGCGCCTAACGGTGATCGCCGACTCGCTCGACGCCCGCAACGGCGCGCTGGCCGAGTCGATGCGCGAGACCATCCAGGGCGCCGGCGCCAACCCCGACATGGCCGCGCTGTGGGGCATCCTCAACCCCAGGCTCCAGCAGGGGCGCACGAACATCCAGCACGCGCTCACCGAGGCCCAGGCGATCCTGACCCCCGAGCAGTGGGCCAGGCTCCCCGAGCGCGTGAAGAACCCGCGCCAGATGAACCTCCCCGGCATGGGGAACGCCGGCGGCGGCGGCGACCGCCCGCGGCGGCCGTAGCGCCGCTACACTCCCTATCCGAACGACTAGTTCCCCCGCACGTTGTGGCGGGGGAACTTTTTGCTTCGGCCCGGCGCAGAGTAACAGCAGGACATGGATGACACGGACAGGGCACGGATGAACACGGCTCTTCCCGCGCGCAGTGCAAAGCTCCCCTCGCCACGGGACGCATCCGTGTTCATCCATGCTTCTATCCGTGTCATCCGTGGTAAGCTGCCGACCAGCCCTCCGTGCCATCCGTGCCATGAGCCCAACCAGTAGCGCATCTGTCACGGCTGACGACCTGCGGCGCATCCAGATCTTCGCCGACCTGGGCGACGACGACCTGGCGTGGATGGCCGAGCGCTGCGACCAGGTCGTGCTCGAGCCCGGCGACGTGCTGTTCGAGGCCGGGACGCCGGCGGACTGGATGCTGATGACGGTCGAAGGGATGCTCGAGGCGCGGCGGAGCAGCGCCGACGCGAATCCGTTCGTCCTCCACGCCGGCGAGGTCAGCGGCATGGTCCCCTTCTCGCGCATGACGGCCTACCCGTCGGTGGCGCGCGCCGTCACGCGCGCGCGGGTGGCCCGGCTGCACAAGCGCGAGTTCGGCGAGATGCTGCGCCGCATCCCGGCGCTGGAGCCGCGGCTGGTCGCGCTGCTGACCGACCGCGTGCGCGACTCGACGCGCCGCGACGAGCAGTACGAGAAGCTGACCGCGCTCGGCAAGCTCTCGGCTGGGCTGGCGCACGAGCTGAACAACCCCGCCTCGGCGGCGCGCCGTTCGGCGGCCGAGCTGCACGGCCGGCTCGACGCGCTGGCCCGCCACGGCATGGCCCTCGCCGCCGAAGGGCCCGACGCGGCGGTCACGATCCGCGCGCTCGACGCGCTGCGCCGCCGCGTGCTCGAGACGGCGCCCCCGGACCACGCGGCGCTCGACGCGCTCGAGCGGAGCGACCGCGAGGATGTGCTGGCCCGATGGCTGGAGCGGGCCGGGCTCGAGGAGCCGTGGGTGGCGGCGGGGACGTTCGTCGCCGCCGGACTCACCTGCGACGACCTGGAGGCCGCCGGCGCCGGCGGCTGCCCGGCCGCGTTAGGCTGGCTGGAGGCCGCGATCGCCGCCGACGCCCTGGCGCGTACGGTCGAGGCGAGCACCCAGCGCATCGCCGACCTGGTGGGCGCGGTGAAGGCGTACACGCACATGGACCAGGGGCGCGACCGGCGGCCGGTGGACGTGCACGCGGGGCTCGAGAGCACGATCGCGATCTTCGCCCACAAGGTGCGCGAGAAGAAGGTGGCGCTGGAGCGGGACTTCGCGCGCGGCCTGCCGCCGGTGAGCGCCTACCCGGGGGAGCTGAACCAGGTCTGGACGAACCTGCTCGACAACGCCCTCGACGCCGCGCCCCCCGGCGGGCACGTCGTGGTCCGCACGTCGCGCGAGAACGGCACCGTGGCCGTCGAGATCCGCGACGACGGCCCCGGCATCCCGCCCGCGGTCCTCTCCCGCATCTGGGAACCCTTCTTCACCACCAAGCCCGTCGGCCAGGGCACCGGCCTCGGCCTCGACATCGCCCGCCGCATCATCGTCCAGCAGCACGGCGGCGCGATCGACGTGGAGTCGCGGCCGGGGGAGACGAGGTTCATCGTGAGGCTGCCACTGTGAAGAGGGGACGGGGGACGGGGGATGGGGGATGCCGTGCCCCGGGATAGCCTGTCCTGAGCGAAGCGAAGGATTCCGAGGCACTCGCCGTTCATCCCCCATGCCCCGTCCCCCGTCCCCGCTCTTCATGACAAAGCCCGCCCTCCTCACCGTCGACGACGACCCTCAGGTTCTGCGCACGATCGAGCGCGACCTCAAGCGGAAGTACGCCGCCGACTACCGCGTGCTGGCGGCGGAGTCGGGGGACCAGGCGCTCAAGCTCCTGGACCGGCTGGCGCTGCGCGGCGACCCGGTGGCGCTGGTGCTCGCCGACCAGCGGATGCCCGGCATGACCGGCGTCGAGCTGCTGGAGCGGGTGGCGGGCGACCTGGCGCCGGGGGCGAAGCGGGCGCTGCTCACCGCCTACGCCGACACCGACGCCGCGATCCACGCGATCAACGAGGCGAAGGTCCACTACTACCTCATGAAGCCGTGGGACCCGCCGGAGGCGAACCTCTTCCCGGTGCTCGACGACCTGCTGGAGGAGTGGCGCGCGTCGTACCACCCGGCGTTCGAGGGGATCCGCGTGCTCGGCCACCGCTGGTCGCCGCGGTCGCACGCGCTCCGCGACTTCCTCGGCCGAAACCTGGTGCCGTTCAAGTGGCTGGACGTCGAGCAGAGCGCCGAAGGGAAGGAGCTGCTGGCGCGGGTGGCGCGCGAGTCGGCCGGCGGGAACGGGCCTGACGACGCCCCGTCGATGCCGGTGCCTGACACGACCGCCGCGGCCGCGATGCTGCCGCTGGTCGTCTTCCCGGACGGCACGCACATCGCCGACCCCTCGCCGCGCGCGGTGGCCGAGCGGGTGGGGCTCCGCACGCGCGCCGAGCGGCCGTTCTACGACCTGGCGATCGTCGGCGGCGGGCCGGCGGGGCTGGCGGCGGCGGTCTACGGCGCCTCGGAGGGGCTGAAGACGGTGCTCCTCGAGCGCGAGGCCCCGGGCGGGCAGGCCGGCACCAGCTCGCGCATCGAGAACTACCTGGGCTTCCCGTCCGGCCTCACGGGCGCCGACCTGTCGCGGCGCGCGGTGGCGCAGGCGCACAAGTTCGGCGCCGAGCTGCTGACGCCGCAGGACGTCTCGGCGCTGCGCGTGGACGGGCAGTACAAGGTGCTCGTGCTGGCCGACGGGAGCGAGATCAACAGCCGCGTGCTGCTCGTCGCCAGCGGCGTCAGCTACCGCAAGCTCGGCGTGCCGGGCGCCGAGGCGCTGACCGGCGCCGGCGTCTACTACGGCGCCTCGCTCACCGAGGCCCTCTCCTGCCGCGACGAGGACGTCTTCCTCGTCGGCGCCGGCAACTCGGCGGGGCAGGCGGCGATGCACTTCGCGCAGTACGCGTCCCGCGCGACGCTGCTCGTGCGCGGGCGGAGCATCGCCGAGTCGATGTCGCAATATCTGGTGGACCAGATCGAGGCGACGCCGAACATCGACGTGCGACTGTGCACGCAGGTGGTGGAAGTGCACGGCGACGAGCGCCTGCGCGAGGTCACCATCGCCGGCCCCGACGGGCAGCGCGAGACGCTGCCGGCGAGCTCGCTGTTCGTCTTCATCGGCGCCGCGCCGCGCACCGACTGGCTGGCCGGCGTCGTCGAGCGCGACCAGCACGGCTTCATCGTCACCGGCCCGGACCTGCTCGAGGGCGGCAAGCGCCCGCCGAACTGGCCGCTGGCGCGCGACCCCTACCTGCTCGAGGCGAGCATCCCCGGCATCTTCGTCGCCGGCGACGTCAGGCACGCGTCGGTCAAGCGCGTGGCGTCGGCCGTGGGCGAGGGGTCGATCGCGGTGCAGTTCACGCACCGGTATCTCGGCGAGGGGTGACTCCGCTCGCCCGCCGAACTTCGAGTTGCCGGTTGTCAGTTGAAGTTGCGAGTTGCCAGCAGGGGCGAGGCACGCCTCGCCCTCTAAGCATTCCGGATGCCTGCTGCTACTGACAACCGGCAACTCGCCTCCCTGGACCCCCACACGCCCAATGGAACAGACCTGCACCCACCTCCAGCAAGCCAACGACGCCACCCAGCCCCACAGCCGCGGCTGCGAGGAGTGCCTGAAGATGGGGAGCCGGTGGGTTCACCTCCGGCTGTGCCTGGAGTGCGGCCACGTCGGCTGCTGCGACTCGTCGCCGAACAAGCACGCGACGAAGCACTTCCGCGCGACCGCGCATCCGGTGGTGCGCTCGTTCGAGCCCGGCGAGCACTGGAAGTGGTGCTACGTTGACGAGCTGGGCGCGGAATAGGCTGGTGACGCAGGTGGGGGAGGTGGGGTTCCCTGTCGTACGACACGCCACCCGGCCTCCCCGATCCCGAACCGAGCTCCCGACATGCCCCTCCCCCGCCGCATCAGCCGGGCCGCCTGCCTCGTCACCCTGAGTGCCGCCGCCGCCGCGGCCGCCTGCGCGGCCCCGTCCACGCCTGACGACCGCTCGGCGACGCCGGCCGGCACCACCACGATCGCAGCCGGCAGCGTGACCGTCGTCGCCGGCGACGGCGCGATCGAGATTCGCAACGGCACCGAGCGGCCGATCTTCACCTTCGCCGTCGAGCGCACGACGGCGACGCTCATCGACTGGGCCCCCTGCCTCCCCCTGCCGAACGTCCGCTGCGCCGGCGGCGTCGACGCGGGGCAGACCCTTCACGTCCCCTACCAGAGCATCAACGGCTACGACCCGGGGGAGAAGGAAGCGATCGTCTACTGGTGGACCCCGGTCTCCGACGCCGCCGGCAACTGGCGCGCGGAGAACATGCAGTCGGTGGTGGTGAAGCTGTAGCGGGATGCGGGACGCGGGACGGGGGATGGCCGAGGACGTCATCCCGCATCCCGCATCCCGCGGTGACGCCGGCCCCGATCGCCGGGTTCCTATAGCGTGACGCTCACCGCCGCGCGCCGCGGCGGGTGGACCCCCCTGGTCCCGAACTTCGGAGATGGATCGTATGACCGTCGTGCGTCGCCTGCTCGGAACGTCCTGCCTCGTCGCGCTTGGCGCCCTTGGCACCGTCGCCTGCTCGTCCGCCGCGTCGGACCCCGCGTCCACCGACCGCGCTGCCCGGACCGCGAAGACCGAGGTCACCGCCTCCGCGGTGAACGGCGGCATCGAGATCCACAACGGATCCAGCCGCCGGATCTTCTACATGGTCGTCAACCCGCGCTTCCTGGGAGACTGGGCGACCTGCACCGACGCTAGCCTGGCGGGATGCCACTCCCTCGCCCCGGGCGGCTCCGCGCGCGTCCCGCACGCCGAGGTCTTCGGCGCCGCCGACAACCTCCCCGACGTCAGCGTCTACTGGTGGGACTCGAACGTCGACGCGTCGAGCAGCGACCCGGCGAAGGCGATCCGGGAGATCGCGGTGAAGCTGTAAGAAGCGATTCGCGAATCGCGCCCCGCGAATCGCGAATCGCTCGTTCGCTCATTCGCTCCTCAGCGCCGCCACCGGGTCCACGCGCGCCGCGCGGCGCGACGGGATGTAGCTGGCGATGAGGGCCACCGCGGCGACGCTGCCTGACGCGGCGGCGAGCACGGCGACGTCGGCCGGCGACACGCCGACGAGCCACGTCCCGAGCAGGCGGCCGGCGAGCAGGGCGAGCGCCAGCCCCGCCGCGCCGCCGATCGTCGCCGCGCGGAGGCCTTCCCGGAGAAAGTGCCGCGCGACCTGCGCCGGCCGGGCCCCGATCGCCATGCGGATGCCGATCTCCCGCGTCTGCCGCGCGACGACGAACGCGACCACGCCGTAGAGCCCGATGCCGCTGAGGATGAGGGCGAGCGTCGCCGCGGCGGCGAGCACCGCCCCGCCCAGCCGCACGCTCGCGTACGCGGCGCCCACCTGCGTAACCATCGGCACGGCTTCCGTCACCGGCACCGCCGGGTCGACGTCCGCGATCGCGCGCCGCAGCGCCGGCAGCGCCGCCCCGGGGTCGCCGCGGACGCGCACCGCGAGCCGCGCGTCCACCTGCGGCTCGAAGCTGTGCTGCCAGAACGGGACGAACGCCATCGTCGGCGCCGGCTCGGTCGCCGTGTGCAGCCGGTAGTCGCGCACCACGCCGACCACCTGGAGCGTGACGCTGTCCAGCCGGATGGTCCGACCGACCGCCGGGCCCTCGGGCCAGAGCCGACTGGCGAGCGTCGCGTTCACGACCGCGACCCGCGGGGCGCCGGCGCTGTCCCGGTCGGTGAACTCGCGGCCGGCGAGCAGCGGCACCCGCAGCGCCGAGAAGAACCCGGGCGAGATCTCGTGGTACTCGACCCGCGGCGCTTCGCCCGGGGCGTGCGGCGCGTCGCCGGGGCGGGCGACGCTGCGGTTGCCGGTGCTCCCCCAGACCAGCCCGACCCCGCGCGCGTAGGCCACGGCCTCCACCGCCGGCATCTCGCGCAGCCGGGCGACCGCATCACGCACGAACGCCTGGGCGCGGGCCGGCTCGTACCCCACCAGTCGCGGCCGCAGCCGCAGCAGGGCGACCCGACGCCCGTCGAGCTGCTGCCAGCCGGTCGCCCGGGAGAAGCTCCGCAGCAGGAGCCCCGCGCCCACCAGCAGCGCGAGCGAGAGCGCCACCTGCGTCGACACGAGCGCCCCCCGCAGCCGGCTTCGCGCCCCGCGGCCGCCGCCCGCGCCCTGCCTGACGAGCTCCGCGCCGTCCGCGCGCGAGGCGTACAGCGCCGGGAGCAGCCCGAAGGCGAGCACCGTCAGGCCGAGCACGCCCGCCGCGGCGGCCAGCACCCGCCACCCGGGCCCCGTGTCGGAGAAGTGCGCGTACCCCTCGCCGCCCGCGTCGAACAGCCGCACGAGCAGCGGCGTCGCCAGGCACGAGAGTCCCACGCCCAGCGCGCCCCCGGCCAGCGCCAGGACCGCGCTCTCGGCGAGCAGCTGCCTGACGAGTCGCCCGCGGCCGGCGCCGAGCGCGCTGCGGAGGGCGATCTCACGGCCGCGCGCGATCCCGCGGGCGAGCAGGAGCCCGCTGACGTTGGTGCAGGCCACGGCGAGCAGCGTGGCGGCGATCGCGGCCAGGAGCTGCGCCACCCCGCGGAACGCGTCCCGGTCGGCCGGCCGCACGCCCGTCGCCGGCGCCGCGACCGCGGTGCGGAGCGAGTCGGTCGGGTCGGAGAGCGCGATGAGCCGCGGCGTCATCCCCGCGACCTCGGCGCGGGCGCGCGCCAGCGTGGCGCCCGGCGCCAGCCGCGCCAGCACCTCGGTGACCGCGCACGGCGGCTGCGAGGAGAGCGCGTCGCACCATCGGTACCCCAGGCGCAGCATGGCGGTGGGGATCCAGATCTCGTTCGCCGCCGCGCCCGGCAGCACGCCGTCGAACCCCGCCGGCGCCACGCCGATGATCTCGAACGCGCGCTGGTTGATCGTGATGCGCCGGCCGAGCACGCGCGGGTCACCGCCGAATCGCGCGCTCCACATCGCGTGGCTGATCACCGCCACCGCGTCGCGGTCGGGGACGGAGTCCTCGCCGGCGAGGAAGAACCGGCCGAGCCGGGGCGTGAGCCCGAGCATCGGGAAGTACTCGGCGGAGACCACCGCGCCCTGCACCTCCCGCGACTCGCCGCCGATGCCGACGTAGAGCGGCGCCGTGGAGTAGTGGGCCGCCACGAGGTCGAACGAGCGTGCCTGCGCCCGCAGGTAGCGCGAGGCGGCGAAGCCGAGCACCCCCTCGCCCGCGCCGCGCTGGTGGACGAAGTGGACCCGCACCAGGCGGTCGGCGGTCGCCACCGGCAGCGGCCGCAGAAAGACGGTGTCGACGAAGCTGACGACGGTGACGACCGCCGCGAGGCCCAGCCCCAGCGTGACGACGGCGGCCGCCGCGAAGCCCGGGCCGCGCCGGAAGGTGCGGACCGCATGGCGGACGTCCTGGACGAGCTGCTCGCCGACGGGCATGGTGTCTCCGCGTGCTCGGGTGGGATGCGACGCGTCCGGAACGTACGTGGCGCCGAGGGGGCGCGGAATGATGCGGGACGCGGGACGCGGGACGCGGGACGCGGGA
>DATFPD010000176.1:0-14050 GCA_035265005.1 Gemmatimonadaceae bacterium
CTCGCGGGCCGCGGCGCGGATCTCCACGATCCCCTGCTGGATCTCGGGGACCTCGAGCTTGAAGAGTGCCTTCACGAAGAGCGCGTCGGCGCGGCTCAGGATGAGCCGCGGGCCCTTCGGCGTCTCCTCGACGCGCTTGAGAACCGCTCGGAGCGGGTCGCCCTGGTGGTAGTGCTCGCGGTGGTTCTGCTCGCGGTACGGGATGATCGCTTCGGCCTCGCGGAACTTGTTGAGCATGACCACGAGCTTGCCGCGCTCGATCTGCTGCACCTCGCCCGAGAGCAGGTCACCGACCCGGCCGGCGAACTCGTCGCGGATCTTGGTGCGCTCCCCTTCCCGCACGCGCTGAATGATGCGCTGCTTGGCGGCCTGAACGGCGCTGCGGCCGAACTCCGCGAATTCGACGGGAATCTCGTAGCCGTCGCCGACCTGGAACTCCGGGTCCTCGAAGCGCGCCTCCTCGAGCGAGATCTCGTTGCTCGGATCGGTCACGGTCTCCGCGACAGTCTTGATGACCACGATCCGGATCTCGCCGCGGTCCTCGTCGATGTCGACCTCGGCCTTCACGTTGGGGCCGTACTTCTTGGCGAGGGCGGCGATGATGCCGTCCTCGAGCAAGCCGTGCAGCTCCGCGCGGTCGATCTGTTTCGAGTTCGTCAGCTCACGAATCGCCGTCAGAATCTCAGCCGATCCGACCATAGCACTCCCACCCAGGTATCCTGTCAGTCTTCCCGCGGTCTCCCGAGCGCCCTCGGCGCTACCACTTGAAGACCAGCCGCGCTTCCTTGACCTCTGTCAGCGGTACCCTGAACCGCTCTCCCTTGTCCCCTTCGAGGACGACGATCTCGCCGCCCCCCGCTCCACCAGCGTCCTCTTCCAATCCGACGATCGCCACTTCCCTCCGCCCGCCAAGCGCGTCGCTCTTCACGCTCGCGCGCTGTCCGGCGAATCGGCGCCAGTCGGCGGCGCGCTTGAGCGGCCGCTCGACGCCCGGCGACGAAACCTCCAGCACGTACCGTTCGCCCACCAGATCCTCGCGCTCGTCGAGGCGTGCCTCGATCGCGCGCGATGCCGTCGTGCAGTCGGCCACGGTGACGCCCGCGCCGTCCCGCCGATCGATCCGGACCTCGACCACCGGCCGGCCCTTCGACCCGCCTCGCCGAATGTCGACGAGGTCGTAGCCGAGCGCGTCAAGCTCGGCGGTGATAAGCCCTTCCAGCTCAGGGTTCACGTCGAATCGCAGCCCGGACCAGGGACTCAACGAGAACAAAAAAATGTGGGGAGAACTCCCCCACATTCCAGCTCGCGGGCCCAGTCCCGCGCAGCAACTATAATGTAGATATGTACCTAGGGCGCGTCAAGCTGACCGGGGCGTTGGTAGTGGGTCAGTTTGAGGCAACGACAACTGCAACTGCAACGGCGACGGCAACGGCATTTTGACAGGATGCACAGGATGGTGAACAGGATGAGGACCGCTCGGGAGGCCTCCCGGGGCCCGTCATCCTGTCCACCATCCTGTGCATCCTGTCAAAATGCCGTTGCCGTTGCCGTTGCCGTTGCCGTTGCCGTGGTCGTTGCCGTTGCCGTCGCGGCGGCTGCCCTCGAACTGACCCACTACCGGGGCGTTGCGAGTTGTCTGTTGACGCTTTCAGTCGTCGGCAGCAGTCGGCATCCTGAGCACCCGGTGCTACCGACCACTCGCAACTTCAACTGACGACTTACAACTCGCCGTTCACTGCTCGGCGATCATCACTCCGAGCTGACGCCCGGCGTCGCCCGCGCGGTGCGAGTAGAGCCGGTCGTTGTCGCACCGCGTGCAGAGCGGCGAGGTCGAGATCTCGCGCACGCCGGCCGCGCGCGCGTGGTCGGCGATCAGCGCGCGAAGGTCCACGCAGCTCGGGCGATCCACCGCGCGTCCGGTGAGCTGGCCGAACACGTCCGGGCTCACCTCGTAGCAGCGGCCGCAGATCGCGGGGCCCAGGTGCAGGCGAATCTCGCGCGCGTCCGCGCCGCCCTCGGAGAGCGCGGCGATTCCCCGCTCCACGATCCGGCCCGCGGTCCCGCGCCACCCCGAGTGCAGGAGCGCGATCGCGCCCGACGGGTGTGCGAGGAAGACCGGCACGCAGTCCGCCACAGACACCACCATTCCGGTGCCGCGCGAAAGCGAGGCGTGACCGTCGGCGTCGTCGATGCGGAGCCAGCCCTCCCAGGTCGGCGAGTGTACGACGACCCGGTTGCCGTGCACCTGGCGCGCGCTCGCCAGGCGCGGGCCGCTGGGCGCGAGGTGCCGGCGCAGCGCGTCCCAGCGCGCCATGACCGTCCCGACCGGCTCGTCGCTCGCCGTCCCGAAGCTGCCGGCGGCGCGCGTCGTCGTGAACGCGCGCACGCCGAACCGGGCGAAGTCCTCGATTGGCTCCAGCGCCTGCTCTCGTAAGATCGGCTCGTGGACGTCAGCTCCCTGCACGCCGCTCCTCGACCCGCGTGATGTCGGCGCCGAGTGCGTTGAGGCGCTCGTCGATCCGCTCGTAGCCGCGCTCGATCTGGCCGACGTTATTGATCGTGCTCTTGCCGCGGGCGCAGAGCGCGGCGAGGAGCATCGCCATGCCCGCACGGATGTCCGGGGACTCGACGGTCGCGCCGCGGAGCTGCGTGGGCCCGGAGACGATCGCGCGGTGCGGGTCGCAGAGCACTATCCGCGCGCCCATGCCGATCAGCTTGTCCACGAAGAACATTCGCGACTCGAACATCTTCTCGTGCATGAGGATCATCCCCTCGCACTGCGTTGCGGTCACGATCGCGATCGACATCACGTCGGCCGGGAACGCCGGCCAGGGCTGGTCCTCGAGCTTCGGCACGTGGCCACCGAGGTCGCTCTGGATGACCATCTCCTGATCCTTCGGCACGATCAGGTCGTCGCCCGCGGTCTTGCAGCGAATGCCCATCCGCTCGAAGCCCATTAGCACCGAGCGGAGGTGCTCGACGCCGGCGGCCTCGATGCGCAGCTCGGAGCGCGTGACGGCGGCGAGTCCGATGAACGAGCCGACCTCGATGTGATCGGGGCCGATCGAGTGCGTGGCGCCGCGCAGGGGGCCGCCGCCGCCGTGGATGGTGAGCACGTTGCTGCCGATCCCCTCGATGTGCGCGCCCATCGCGACGAGGAACTTCGCGAGGTCCTGCACGTGCGGCTCGCTCGCCGCGTTGCGCAGCACGGTCGTTCCCTTCGCGAGCGCCGCGGCCATCAGCGCGTTCTCGGTGCCGGTGACGCTCGGCTCATCCAGGAAGACGTCGGCGCCGCGGAGGCCCTGGGTCTTCATCGAGATCACGTCGGAGAGCTCGAAGTGCGCGCCGAGCTGCTCCAGCGCGAGGAAGTGCGTGTCGAGCCGGCGGCGTCCGATGACGTCGCCCCCGGGCGGCGGGAGCGTGACGCGGCCACAGCGTCCGAGCAGCGGTCCGGCGAGCAGGATGGAGCCGCGAATCTTCGCCGAGAGCCTGTGGTCGAGCTCGTCCGGGTCGATCTCCTTCGCGTGGACCGCGAGCTGGTTGCGCCCGGACCACTCGGCCTGGGCGCCCATCGAGCGCAGGACGTCGACCAGTACTTCGATGTCGCGGATGCGTGGAACGTTCTCCAGCGTCACCGGCTGGTCGGTGACGAGCGTCCCCGCGACGATCGGGAGCGCGGCGTTCTTGTTGCCGGCCGCCCGAATCGTGCCGGCAAGCTTGCGTCCACCCTCGACGATGAATTGCGCAGCGGCCATGTAGTAGCGGTGCTAGGTGTTAGGTGCCGGGTCCCCGGGGGCTACGCGCGCCTACAACCTAACACAACAGTCGGCGACGTTGACCCCCCGCGCGCGGCATTGGGCTGCGCTCACTTGGCGTCGGCCTTCCTTGACACCCCCACGGCCCGGGCATACGATCCCGCGCATGCGACTTCTCGTGGCCGTGATCAACAACGAGGAGTGCGTGGACGACATCCTCGCGGCGTTCATCGAGCTCGGGATCACTGGGGCCACGGTGATCGAGAGCAAGGGGATGGGCCGCGTGCTGAGCCGGGAGGTCCCGATCTTCGCGGGCGTGCGCGCGCTGAGCGCGATGTCGCGCGCGGCGAACCGAACGCTCTTCTGCGTCGCCGACGACGCCAAGATCGACTCGGCGATCGGCGTCATCCAGGAAGTGTGCGGGAGCCTCGACGCGCCGGGGCGCGGGATCGTGTTCACGCTGCCGGTGGACCGGGTGGTTGGGCTGTCGCCGGAGCTGGAATCGTGAGCGCGCGATCGCGCCGGGCCGCGGCCGGCGAGCCGAAGCGTGGCCCTAGCCTTGCAGCCGTCACCGGACACAGCGGGCTCGCGCGTCACGGAGGCGCGGAGCGCCCCGACCGCCGCCGCACGACGGCCGACCGTCCCCTTTTCCGACGAGGACCATCGACACGGTGCTGAGCGCAGAGACAGGGTTCTGGCTGCTCCTGCAGGCGGCGCAGCAGGCGGTGCCGCAGGCCGTGGTCAAGCCGCAGCGCGACTGGTTCGACACGCTCACGAGCCTGGCGAGCATTGTCATCTCGATCGCGCTGATCGCCCTCACGGTGGGGCTGCTGCCGGCGGCCTGGAACTCGCGCAAGAGCTACAAGAAGTTCAACGACCTGCTGGACCGCGTGTACGGGGACATCAACCCCCTCGTCCGGCACGCGCACAACGTCACGGACAACCTGGACTACATCACGACGTCGATCCGGGTAGACCTCCAGCTCGTCAACCAGACGATCGCGACCGCGAACGATCGGCTGCTGGAGGCGGTGAAGGTCACCGAGGAGCGCGTCAAGGAGTTCAACGCGCTGATCGACGTGGTGCAGCGCGAGGCGGAGGACGTGTTCGTGAGCACCGCCGCCACCGTACGCGGGGTCCGCGTCGGCGCGCTGACCTTCCGCGAGGAGGCGTTCGCCGATCAGGAGCTGCGCGAGGAGCAGCGGCTGCTGATCGCCGAGGACGAGCTGGCCGAGGCCACGCTCGACGACGTCGATGACGTGGACGAGCTGGACGAGCTGGACGAAATGGACGATGAGGGGTCCGACGAGCCGCTGAAGGCGGAGCTGGAGCTGGACGAGGAGGACGTGCACGACGGCAGTGCGATCACCGACTCAACTCTGGGGGAACTGAACGATGGGTACAGCAGCACGGCCACGCCCGGGCGCGGGGAAGAGAAGCCGCGGATCCGGCCGCGGCGCGGAGCGAGAGGCGGACGCGCGTGAGGAGCAGTTCGACCTGCTCACGGCGGCGCTGCTCGGGGTAGTCGTCGGTGCATCTGCCACGCTGTTGCTCCGCCGCGGACCGACTGGCTCGCGGCCGGTGGTCCCGATGCTCAAGGCGGCCGGCCGCGGCGCACGCTGGGCCGGCAAGCACGGATCCCGCGGCGCCCGGTGGGCGGCGGATCGAGGGGAGGAGCTCTGGGACCGCGTTCCTCGGGACGACATCCGCGAGTACCTGGACGACGCCCGCACCAGCATCCAGCGCACGGTGGAGGAGGAGCTGGCCGACCTCCGGAAGTCCATCCGCCGGCAGCGCCGCAAGCTCGGGCTCTAGTCCGACGAATCGGACGTCGAAGTGGGTGGGCGCCGCGGTGCTGTTGGCCATCGCGGCGCTCGTCCTGCTTCCCGAGCCGGCGTACGCCTGGACGCCGGGGACGCACATCTACCTGGGCGAGGCGGTCATCCGCTCGCTGGCGCTGCTGCCGACCGGCATCGGTGAGCTGCTGGTGGCGTTCCCGTACGACTTCCTCTACGGGTCGATCGCCGCCGACACGAGCATCGCCAAGAAGTACGCGCCGGCCGGCCGGCACTGCCACTCCTGGAACGTCGGCTTCGAGATCCTGGACGGCGCCCGCGACGAGCCGCTGCGCGCGTTCGCGCTAGGCTACCTGGCGCACCTGGCCGCGGACGCGGTCGCGCACAACTACTTCGTGCCGCGTCAGCTCGCGGTCACGTCGAGCACCGCCGCGCTCGGCCACAGCTACTGGGAGAGCCGCTTCGAGACGCACCTGGGCGAGCGGTTCGCCCGCCGCGCGAAGGAAGTCATCCTGCTCGACCACTCCCGCTCGGACGAGCACCTCGACCGGATCCTGAGCCCGACGATCTTCAGCACGTCCACCAACCGCCGGCTCTTTCGCGGCATGGTGTACGTGACCGACACCGAGTCGTGGCAGCGGATCTTCCAGATCGTGAAGGAGAACAGCCGCTGGGACCTGCCTGACGCGCACGTCGGCGCGTACGTCGCGCGCTCGTACGACTTCATCATGGACTTCCTGAACCGCTTCGACGGCTCGGAGCCGCACACGCTCGACCCCAGCGGCGACGAGCCGCTGCGACTCGCCAAGCAGCTCCGCCGCTCGGCGCTCCGCCGCGGCGGCGAGGAGCTGGTCGTGGAGGAAGCCGACCGCCACTTCGGGATGCCGACGACGTTCCTCACGTTCGCGTCCGGACTGGAGCGGCCGCTCTACCCGCCCCTGCGCGCGGAGGACTGACGCGCCGTCAGTCGTCCCGCGCGTAGATCTCGGCGATGTTGGCGAAGTAGTACGACCCCTTCGAGTCCGCGCTCATGAGCGCGGCGTAGACGTCCGGCGGGACGCGGAGGTGGCGGCGGACCTCGCCGCCTTCCAGCAGCTGCACCTCCATCATCTCGCTCTTGGCGTCGTAGCGCACCGTGTGGATCACGGTGGAGCTGACGTCCTTCGCGGGCGCGGGCTTCGGGGCGGCGTGGAGGGTGAGAAGCTGGTTGACGCGCCTGGGGTCCGCGCTCCCCTTCGACTTCTTCATCACGTGCCCGACCAGCACGCCCTGCAGCTTCTTCTCGCCGTTCAGGAAGCGCGTGGCCTCGAGCGGATGCTCGGCCAGCACTTCGCGGACCCAGATGTCGAGCTGGCCGTCGTCCGTCACCTTGAGCAGCCCCTCGCGCTCGGCCAGCGTGGCGGCGCGGTCGCCGGTGCGGACCATGTGCGCGAAGACGCTCTTCGCCGCGGCGTGGCTGAGCGTGCCATCGTAGACCATGTCCAGCAGCTCGGCCAGGTCCGCCGGGCGAACGCTGAAGCGCTCGATGGTGACCCCCTGCGCGTTGAGCGTGGCCATCACCTCGCCCATCACCCAGTTGGCGGCCGTCTTCGGGTCGCCCTTGTGCTGGTTGGCGACGTTCTCGAAGTAGTCGGCGATGAGGGCGTCGTCGGTCAGCACGGTCACGTCCTGCTCGCCGAGCTTGTAGCGCTCGGCGATCCGCTTGCGCTTGGCCTCGGGGAGCTCGGGGAGCTTCTTCCGGACGTCGGCGATGAAGTCCCCGCCGAGCACGAGTGGGGGCAGGTCGGGCTCGGGGAAGTACCGGTAGTCGTGCGACTGCTCCTTCGAGCGCGCCGGTCGCACGGTCTTCCCGTTCCAGATCATCGTCTGCTGCTCGACTCTCCCGTTCGCCTCGAGCAGCGCGATCTGGCGGTCGAACTCCGCGTCCAGCGCCCGCTGCACGCCGGCGAACGAGTTCAGGTTCTTGAGCTCGGTCTTCGTGCCGAGGTTCACCTCGCCGCGGAGCCGAGCGCTGACGTTCGCGTCGACCCGCAGGCTTCCCTCCTCCATGTTGACGTCGCTGACGTCGAGGTAGCGGAGGAGCTGCTTGAGGGCGAACAGGTAGGCGTACGCCTCGTCGGACGAGCGAATCTCGGGCTCGCTCACTATCTCGATCAGCGGCACGCCGGCGCGGTTGAGGTCGACCGCGGTCTCACCCGGGTAGCGGTCGTGGATCGACTTCCCCGCGTCCTCCTCCATGTGCACGCGCGTGATCGCGATCTGGAGCGGCGTGCCGTCAGCCTTCGTCCCGATGCGCAGCGCGCCGCCGGTCGCGAGCGGCTGGTCGTACTGCGAGATCTGGTAGCCCTTCGGGAGGTCCGGGTAGAAGTAGTTCTTGCGGGCGAAGATGGAGAGCGGGTGCACCACGCAGCCCAGCGCGAGCGCGGTGCGGACCGCCAGCTCGACCGCGTGCTGGTTGAGCACCGGCAGCGCGCCGGGCAGCGCCAGGCAGACCGGGCAGGTGTTGGAGTTAGGCGGGGCGCCGTACTCGGTCGAGCAGTTGCAGAACGCCTTGGTGCGGGTCTTGAGCTGCACGTGCACCTCGAGCCCCACCACCATCTCGTACTTCTCGCGCAGCGCGGCGAGCCCCGGGCCGGCGGTCGCGGCGGCGGCGGTCGATCCGGCGGCGGTCGTGCGGGTCGCGGTCATCGGCCGACCTCCGCGGCGGCCGAGAGCGCGCGCTCCAGGGCGTAGGCGGCGCGGAACATGTCGCGCTCGGCGAAGTGCGGGGCGATGAGCTGGCCCCCCACCGGCAGCCCGTCCACGTCGCCGATCGGCACCGACATCGCCGGGACGCCGGCGAGGTTCGCGGTCGCGGTGAAGATGTCGCTCATGTACATCTCGTACGGGTCCTTCTTGGCGCCGAACGTGAACGCCGGCGTGGGCGTAGTCGGGGTGAAGAGCAGGTGCACCCCCGAGTTGAACACCTTCGCGAAGTCGTCGGCGATCAGCGAGCGCACCTCCTGCGCCCGCTTGTAGTACGCGTCGTAGTAGCCGGCCGAGAGCACGTAGGTGCCGAGCAGGATGCGCCGCGTCACCTCGGGTCCGAAGCCGAGCGAGCGCGTGGCCTCGTACATCCCGCGCGTCCCCCGCCCCGGGTCGGCGCGCAGGCCATAGCGCACGCCGTCGAAGCGCGCGAGGTTCGACGAGGCCTCGGCGGGGGCGACAATGTAGTAGACCGGGATCGCGAGCTCGGTGTGCGGCAGCGAGACCTCGCGCACGACCGCGCCGGCGCCCTCGAGGTGCTCCAGCGCACGGTCGCAGCGCTCGCGGACGCGCGCGTCGAGCGAGTCCGGGAAGTATTCCTTCGGCCGCCCGATCACCACGCCGCCGAGCGCTTCGCGGGCCGCCTCGCGGTAGTGCGGCACCGGCTGGCCGATCGCGCTCGTCGAGTCGAGCGGGTCGTGGCCGGCGATGGCCTCCAGCGCCACGGCGGCGTCGTTCACCGTGCGGCCGAAGACGCCCACCTGGTCGAGCGACGACGCGAAGGCCACCAGCCCGTAGCGGCTCACGCGCCCGTAGGTCGGCTTCACGCCGACGATGCCGCAGAACGCCGCCGGCTGCCGCACCGAGCCGCCGGTCTCGGAGCCCAGCGCGATGCGGACCATCCCGGCGGCGACGGCGGCCGCCGAGCCGCCTGACGAGCCCCCCGGCACCCGCGACTGGTCGACCGGGTTGAGCGTCGGCCGCCAGGCGCTGTGCTCGGTCGAGGAGCCCATCGCGAACTCGTCCATGTTCGTCTTGCCCACCAGCACCGCGCCCGCCGCGCGCAGCCGCTGGACGACCGTGGCCTCGTACGGGCTCACGTAGTCGGCGAGGATCTTCGAGCCGCAGGTGGTCTTGAGGGTGAGCGTCGCGATGTTGTCCTTGGCGAGGTACGGGACGCCGGCCAGCAGCAGCTCGGGCTCGCCGTCGTCGGCGCGCCGGCCCAGCCCCTCGGCGAGGCGCGAGTGCAGCGCGCGCGCCTCGTTCACAGAGTCGCGCTGGTCGGACCAGAGCACGGCGTTGAGCCCCTCCGGCCCGAGCCGATGGTCGCGCGCGAGGCGAAACGCCTCGCGCGTCACGTCGATCGGGTCGACCTCGTTGCCGGCGACCATGTTCGCCAGCGTCGCCGCGTCCAGCTCGAGCGGTGATCCCCCGTTCCCCTCGTTCACTCTGCCCCCTTCGCCTTGGCCTCGTCCACGCGCTCGTTGGACTTCTCCGCCTTCTCGGTGGACTCGCGCTGCGACTCGCCGAGCGCGTCCGCCTGGTGGCGCTGCTTGTCCTCGTCGAGCACGCTCTCGTCGACCACGTTCTCGCCGTCGTCGAACGACGTCGACTGCTCCGGGTCCTCGTGCGTCGCCAGCCGCGGCACGACGAAGAAGTTGTCGCGCACGCGGGGCGCGAACCGCTCGCGCGCGTGCCGCAGCGGCAGCGGCGGCCCCAGGTCCACGCGCAGCGGCGTGCCGCCCGCGCTGACGCCGATCGCCGCCGTCGTGCGCGAGGTGTCGACCCTGGAGAGCACCTCCATGTGGTCCAGGATCCCGCTCAGCTGCGCCGTCAGCTCGGCGACGCGCTCGTCAGGCACGCCGAGCCGGGCGAGCGCCGCGACGCGGCGCAGGTCGTCTTCGGTTACCGGCATGTTGTCCTCAGTCCCAGTCCTTCTCCAGCCCCGCGTAGGCCACCACCAGCCGCTTGCGGCCCACCGACTCGTCGTCGAAGTCCACGGTGACCTTCGTGTCGGAGCCGGTGCCCGAGAGCTCGGCGATGGTGCCGGCGCCGAAGCGCTTGTGCCGGACGCGCTCGCCCTTCACGTAGCGCGGCGAGTCCTGCGACGCCTCCTCCTCGCTCTGCACGCGCGCCGGCGCGCCCCGCTGCGCGAACGACACCGGCGTGCCCGGGCGGCGCGCGCCCGGCGTCTGCGGGAGGACGGCGCGGCCCGTAGCGCGGAGCTTCATCGTCGCGCGCTGCTCCAGCAGGTCGGCCGGGATGCCCGCCAGGAAGCTGGACGGGATGGACGGCAGCGTCTCGCCGTTGCGGCGGCGGCTGCGGGCGTGGCTCAGGTACAGCTTCCGCTCGGCGCGGGTGATGCCGACGTAGAACAGCCGACGCTCCTCCTCCAGCAGCGACGGCTGCTCGAAGGCGCGACTGAGCGGGAAGAGCCCGTCCTCCAGCCCGGTGATGAAGACGACCGGGAACTCGAGCCCCTTCGCGTTGTGCAGCGTCATCATGGTGATGGCGTCCGCGTTCGGGTCGAGCTTGTCGGTCTCGGCCACAAGCGACGCGCGCTGGAGGAAGTGGTCGAGCGGCGTCAGGCCCACCTCGCCTCCCTCCTCGGCCACCGTCTCGGCCGCGCCCGCCACCAGCTCGCGCACGTTCTCGATCCGCTCGGCGGACTCCGGGCCCTCGGCGCGCAGGTAGTCGCCGTAGCGAACCGCGTCGATCAGCTCGCGCAGCAGCTCGTCGACGCCGGCCTGCACCGCGCGCTCTCGCAGCCGGCCGATGAGGGCGGCGAACGCGGTCAGCGCCGCGCGCTGGGCGCCGCGCAGCTCTTCCGTCAGGTCGCCGCGACCGGCGGCCTCCAGCATCGGCACGCGCGCCGCGGCGGCCGCCTGGGCCAGCGCGTCGACAGTCGTGTCGCCGAGCCCGCGGCGCGGGACGTTGATCGCGCGGCGGAAGGCCTCGTCGTCGGCCGGGTTGGCGATGAGCTTGAGGTAGCTCATCAGGTCGCGGATCTCGCGCCGGTCGTAGAAGCGCACGGCGCCGATCAGCCGGTACGGCAGCCCGTGCCGCCGCATCGACTCCTCCAGGGTGCGGCTCTGCGCGTTCGTGCGGTACAGGATCGCGAAGTCGCGGAGCATGAGCTGCCCGCCGCTCGACCGCCGCCGCTGCTGGATCTCCTCCAGCACCCACTCCGCCTCGTCGCGGTCGTCCAGCGCGCCGACGAGCGTCGGCCGCTCGCCGCCGGAGCGCGTGGCGCGCAGCGTCTTGCCGCGCCGCTCGATGTTCGGCGCGATGGCGGCGTTGGCGACGGTCAGGATCTCCGGCGTCGAGCGGTAGTTCTCCTCCAGCCTGACGACGCCCGCGTTCGGGAAGTCCTTCTCGAAGTCGAGAATGTTGCGGATGTCCGCGCCACGCCAGCCGTAGATCGAGTTGTGCGTGACGAGTCCCGCGGCGACGTAGTTGTGCGTGGACTCGACGTCGAGGTCGTAGACCGCGCCCATCAGCTCGACGCGGTCCACCGCGTCGACGATGTCGTATCCTCCCGATTCGTCGAACATCAGCATCCCGGGCGTCACCGAGCCCGCCGGAACGAACGGCAGCGAGCTCGACTCGGGCACTCCCTCGTCGCCGTTCCGCCCGAGCCGCGCCATCTGGACGACGTTGACTTCGAGCTCGCGGCGCATCAGAGCGACGGTCTCGCGCAGCTGGCCGTAATCCGCGCTGGCGGTGTCGTGCCGCCAGCTCGCCGACCCCGCCTTCGCCGGCCGGACGCCGAGCCCCAGTCGGCGCAGCGCGGCCGACCCGTCCTCGTCGTCACCATCCATCGAGATGCGGTGCATCGGCGTCGGCCCGGGGCGGTCTCCGCACAACGTGACTACGACCTCGCGTCGCGAGGACGCGTCGACGTCACCGCCTCCCTCGACTTCCTCCCCGGTTGCCGTCCCGTATCCCGCGAAGTGCGTGTGCTCCGGCGTGCTGACGATCTCGCGGCCGCCGCGCGTACGGATGCGGACGCCACCGCGCCGCCCTCGGCGTTCGTGAACCGCGTTGACGCGCGCCGACCGGAACTCGCCGCTCCCGTAGCTGGACAGGACGAGGTCGCCGGGGCGGATGCGCTCGATCGGCCGCTCGCTCCCGTCGGCCATCCGCACGGGAGTCCCGCGGCTCAGGCACTGGTCATCGTCGCCGACCACCATCACGTTCCCGCGCTCGCCGGCGAGCATCTTGATCAGCTGGTACTGCGCGCGGTTGGTGTCCTGGTACTCGTCGACCAGGAGGAAGTGGAAGCGGCGGCGGTACTCCTCGAGCTTGTGCGGGTTGTGGCGCAGCAGCTCGACCGGCAGCAGCAGCAGGTCGTCGAACGTCGCCGCGTTCTGCTGCCGGAGCATCGGCTCCATGTCCCGGTAGATCGGGGCGACGGTGCGCGTGAACGGGTCCATCGCCAGCGACGCGTACTCGTCAGGCAGGACCAGCGCGTTCTTGGCGTCTGAGATCGCGGACAGGATGAGCTTCGGCGCGTACTCCTTGGGCTTCACGCCGTGGCGCTCCATCAGCCGCTTGACGACGTTGAGTGCGTCGTCCTCGTCGTAGATCGTGAAGCTGGGCGTCCGGCCGACGAGCGCGGCGCCGGCGCGGAGCATTCGGGCGCCGATGGCGTGGAACGTTCCCATCCACATCCCCGTCGGCTCGGCGCCGAGGAGGCGCGAGATCCGCTCGCGCATCTCGCCGGCCGCCTTGTTGGTGAATGTCACCGCGAGGATGTGGCGCGGGTCGACGCCGTGGTGCTCGATCAGGCGCGCGATGCGCGTCGTCAGCACGCGGGTCTTTCCCGAGCCGGCGCCGGCGATCACCAGCAGCGGGCCCTCGAAGTGCGCGACCGCGTCGCGCTGGGCGGGGTTGAGGCCGGAGAGGAGCGGGTCGGCGGCTTCGGCGTCGGGGGCGCTGTGGGCGCTGCTGATCGTCATGCCGGTAAGATAACGTCGAACGTCGCGCCGCGGTCGGTGTGGAGCAGCATCAGCCGGCCGCCGTGACTCTCCTCGACGATGCGGCGCGTGAGCGGCAGGCCGATCCCCCAGCCGCTCTGCTTGGTCGAGAAGCCGGCCTCGAAGATCCGCGCCCGGAGCTCGCGCGGCACGCCGGGGCCGTCGTCGGCCACGCGAACGCGCGCGCCGCCCTCCGGGAGCGGCTCGGCGGAGAGGCGGACGCTGCCGCCGCGGCCGGCGAGCGCGTCCACGGCGTTCTTCACCAGCGACTCGAGCGCCCACTCGAGCAGCACCTCGTCGCCCTTCACGCCGAGCGTCCCGCCGCCCGGCGGTGGCGTCACCTCGGCGCTGATCCGCACCGCGTGGGCGAGTGTGGGGACGCGGGCGCGGAAGTACTCGGCGACACGCGTCGTGACCGCGCCGACGTCCACCGGGTCGCGCCGCGGCGGCCGCCCGATCCGCTCGAAGCGGTGCGCCACGCGGCCCAGCCGCTCGATGTCGCCCCGCATGTGCTGCACGGCGTTGGCGGCGAACGGCTCGCCCTCGGCGTGCTCCTCCAGCAGCTCCAGCCACCCGTGCAGGCTGGAGAGCGGCGTGCCGAGCTGGTGCGCCGACTCGCGCGCCATCCCGGCCCAGACGCGCTCGCGCTCGGCGCCGGCGCGGGTGCGGAAGGCGTACGCGGCCGCGAGGATGATCAGCCCGAGCATCGCCGCCTGCACTACCGGGATGATGCGAAGGCTGCGCACGAGCGGCGTGTGGCCGTAGTGCACCGTCC
>DATFPD010000177.1:0-3814 GCA_035265005.1 Gemmatimonadaceae bacterium
TTCGCGCGGGACGAACGCCGGCGGCCGCGCAGCCCGCGGGCGCGCCGGCCGCGTCGCTCGACGACGCGCCCGAAGCGGTGCTGGTGTTCTGGGGCTCGGTGGGCGACTGCCGGCCGGTGGCGCTCCCGCCCGACGTGCTGGGGACGCAGCCCGGCGAGCACGTCTTCGTCTCCGGCATGCTCCGAGCCCGCGACCGGTGGGTCGGCGGCCGGCCGACGGTGGACGTCTACGCCACGCCGCACCTGTACGTGCCGTCGCGGGAGCGCGACCACTGGGCGGGCACGAGCGACAGCATCCCGGCCGGCGAGGAGCTCATGACCGCGGAGGAATACTTCGCCTTCTACGAAGGCCTGCCCACGCGGGACGACTGGGACCGGCACTCCACCTTCGCCCGCCGCCGCCTGCGCCGCTGGCTTCGCGCGAACGCGCAGCTCGTGACGAAGGAGCCGGCCGCGCGGATGATTCGGGACATGAGCGCGGGGCGGAGCCGCAGATACTAGCGCCCTTCTCGAGTCAATCGAGAGCGATTGAATCAGGGGGGCGCGGAGGGGCGCCCCCAGTGCCCTCCGTGGTTCGGCTTCTCTTGATGGAGCCGAGAACTGCTCTAGCGGCGTCGAGGCCTCGCTGGATCGAGGCCGTCTCGAGCTACTCGCCGATCACCTCGGGCCGCCCCAGCGCGGACTCGCGCACCGCGCTCTCCTTGCCGAGGACGGCGCGGACGAACTCCGACCACCACTCCGACTGCGGGTCGCGATCGCGGTAGCGGTCGAGGGCGGCCCAGCTGTGCTCGTGCGCCGCCTGCGCGCGCGCCCTGGCGTCGGTGACGGTCAGGCCCTCGTGGCGGAGCCAGCGGCGGCCGATCTGCGTGTGCAGCACCTCATCCGCCCAGTCGTAGTCGTGGAATCGCGCCGAGAGCGGGTCGCCGGCCTCCACGGCCGTGCGGTACTCGGCGCGCTTGCCGGTGTCGCCGGGCATCAGGCTCTGCTCGATCGCGAACAGCAGACACTGTCGGTCGAGGGCGGCGGCGTGGAGGTTGAGGCGGAGCGCGAAGGAGATGTTGAGGGGGATGCGCGTCCAGTCCACCCCCCGCGCCTCGAACGCCACGGTGCCCATCATGGCGTGGCGGCACTCGTCCCAGAGCTGGCGGGCGAAGTCGCGGAAGAACTCCCACGGCGGCGCGGAGCCGGCGTCGGCCAGACGCTCGGTCACGATCGACGCCATCATCTCAGGCACGTCCATCTCGAGCGTGCGCTTGCACAGCAGCGCCAGGTTGCGCTCGTCAGGCGGCACGCCCGGCATGCTGTACACGACGTGCGGCGGGAAGTTGAAGTTGTAGAGCCCGCGGAAGCGCGCGTCCCGCCGCGGATGCATGTCCGGCACGAACCGGCCGGCGGCGGCCCGCGGGGCAGGGAGCGTCGGTGGCGGCGGTGGCGGCGGTGGCGTCGCCGGCCGCCCGGCATTCGCCTCGTCAGGCTCGGCGGGCGCGCCGGCGACGCCTCCAGCCGCGTCGAGGTAGGCCCGCAGATGCGTCTCCCACGCCGCGGCGCGCTCGGCCCCGTCCGGCCGGGCGCCGACCAGGGCGCGGAGCGCGGCCTCGCCCCACGCCACGGCCTCGTCCAGCTCGAGCACGGCGAAGCGCAGGACGCGCCGCGTGGGGTGGTCGACGAGCGGATTCGTTTCGGCGATGTGCTCCCGGTAGGCGGCCGCGAGCGCGGGGCGCGCCACCCGGTAGATCCCGGCCAGCAGCTCGACCGTGTCTCGCGCGCGCAGCAGCTCCTCCAGGAACGCGTCCAGCGCGGCGTCGGGCGCGGCGTCCATCGGCGGCGCGGGGCTCCGCATCTCGGCGACGCGGCGCCGCAGCGCGTCCGCCTGCTCGGCGTCCTGCCACTGGTGGAGCGACAGGCCGCACTTCACCTCCCACTCCGGCGTCCCCGGGATGTGGGCCACTCCGATCTGCATGAGCCGCTTCGCGACCCAGTGATAGCGGACCAGGCGCCGGACGTTCTCGTCCACCGGGTAGCCGAGCCGGGCGGCGTCGTGGTAGGTGGCGATCCCCGCGAGCTCGGGGATTCCGAGCGAAGGCGATACCGACATGAGGGTTGGGTAAGGGGACTCCAGGCTGTGAGCTACCGGCTGTCAGCGGTCGTTTCTGGCCCGCGGCGTGCACTGTACGTTCGGCTGATCCAGCCACTCGCACTCCTCCTGAGGACACGGCTCTATGCGCTCGCGCACGGTCTCGCTCATGCTGGTCGCATTCGCGCTGCTCGGCACGGCCTGCGCCCGGTCGCCGTTCGGCGCCGCCACCGACGTCACGGCGAACGTGGGGGTGTCGATCGACTCGGTGCTGCGCGTCGCCCAGACGGAGCTGCGGAGCCAGGGCTACCAGACCGTCTACGACACCAGCGGCATCGTCTTCACGATGCCGCGGGACATCCCGGAAAACCTGCGCGACAGCGCGGCAATGTCGAGGGGGCAGCAGTGGGTCGTGCAGGTGACGGCGACCAACCCGCGCTTCTTCAGCGGCACCCGCGTCCGCGTCGCGGGCTTCATCGTCCCGACCGCCACCACGCAGGGCGGCGCGATGCGCACCGCGAGCGGCGACTCGACGCGCACGAACCAGCCTCAGAACGCGATCCCGATCAGCGAGGAGAACGCCCAGCTCTTCGCCGAGGTGCGGTCGATCCACGACCGCATCGTCGCCGCGGCCAACCGGCGGCGGTAGGTCGCGCGCGAGAGGCCCTACCGGCCCTCCGGCGACAGCGCCGAGAGGGTGTAGTCGCTGCGGGGGTTCCAGAGGATCCAGCTCTGGACCCCGTTGTCGTATCCGGCCTTCATCTGCGCCCGCACGTGCTCGGCGGTGTAGTGGGGCGGCCCGAGGGTGAAGTCCTGGTACCAGGGGATGACCTTCGCCGCCCCGGTGATCCCCGCGCTGCGCCGCCTGGCGTCGTCGAGCGCGTGGTCGATGATCTGGTACGGGTGCGCGTTCGGGCTGCCGATGTGGTAGCTCCCCGGCGCGTAGTGCGACGGATACGCCATCGGCAGCACGACGTCGGCCTGGTCGACGAACATCTCCCAGCGCTGCCCGATCCCCATGTCGGTCGTGTCGGACGTCGTGAGGCCGAACACGTCGATCGTGAACGGCACGCCCGCGTCCTTCAGCAGCCCGCGCGCGTAGCCGAGCTGGTCGCGGATCACCTGCGCCCGCACGCGCCCGTTCGCGAGCGGGTACACGGTCTCCGACGCGATGCGCTTCTCGTCCGGGAAGCGGACGTAGTCGAACTGGACCTCGCTGAAGCCCAGGTCGACGGCCTCCTTCGCCAGGTCCGCCGCGTACTTCCACACCTCGGGATGGTGCGCGTCGAGCCAGGGCTTCCCATTCTTGTCGAGCCACGGCTTCGACGGGTCGTCCTTCCGCCGGATCGCCCACTCCAGCTTCCGCTCGGCGAGCAGCGGGTCCTTCGCCACGACGATGCGGGCGATCGGGTAGATCCGGTGCGCGCGCATCGTGTCGAGGACGGCGCGGACGCGGGCGGGCGACATCGGCCGGTTGGTGTCGGCGCCGATCTCGACGGCCAGCGGGACGCGCGACCGGTAGAGCACGTAGCCGCGGTCGTCCTTCACGTCGATGACGAGCGCGTTGACCTCGGTGGTCTTCGCGACGTCGACGAGCTTCCACATCGCCTCGCCGAGCGCCTGCCAGCGGTTCACGTAGAGCCCGCGCAGCGGGTCCGGCGTGGCGACGAGCGGCGCCTTCGGCTGGAGGATGGAGTCCTCGGGCGGTGCAGTCGCGGCGGCCGTGGCAGACGCGGGGCCG
>DATFPD010000178.1:0-4315 GCA_035265005.1 Gemmatimonadaceae bacterium
GTGGCGGTCGGCACGCCCAGGGTCGACGTTGGTGACGGCGCCCGGGACGCCGCCCCGAACGCCAGCCAGCCCGGGTCGACCCCGCAGGCCTCCGCGATCGCTTGCACGGTGCGGAGGTCCGGGAGCGCTTCCGCGAACCACGACACGACCTCGCTCGGCGAGACCTCCCGCGGGCCCGCGGCCGCCCGCAGTCGCTCCTGCACGAGCGCCGCGAACGCCCCCGGCGAGACGCGCTCGATGCGGCCGGCGGAGCCGCTGCGCACCTGGAGCGAGAGGAACGCCAGCGCCATCCGGTTGGCGAACGTGTCGTCGCCCTCGGCGACGGTCATCTCCGGGAAGTCGATCGCCTGATTCGGGATCGGCGCCGCGGCGACGGCGGCCCCGGCGCTGGGCGGGGCGGACACCGGGGGCGCGAACCGGGGCGGCTCCCCGCGGCGCGCCAGCGCGACCAGGGCGGCGTCCGGCAGCCGCGCCCAATCGGCCGGGAACTCGGAGAGGTCCAGCACCACATCTCCCGACCGGAAGCGGAGCACCGGGGCCGTGCCCGGGACACCGCTGAAGAGGGCCGCCGTCCAGGTGCGGCCGCTCGGGCTCGTAAACGTTCGCGTCTCGGCGCTCATGGCCCGGCCAAGCTGGCGCATGCGGCGTACCGCGGCGCCGGACGGCCCGCCGGCCTCGCCGGCCGCCGGCCTCACCGCTGGACGTCGGGCATCGGGCGCGCCTCGCGGCACCGGCGCTCGAGCTCCGCGTCGGGCAGGGCCTCCCAGCGCTCGGGGATCGGGATCAGGCGGCGCCGGGCGCCGTTGGCGGCGTGGAACGCCAGCCACCCGCCCGAGAACTCGGAGCGCACCTGGAGCCTGCGCTCGGCCTGCGAGGGCGCCCCGGCGGACAAGCCGAGGCCGCGGCGGCGGTCCACCGGCTGTCCGGCGTTAGGCCCGGTGCCGGGACGCACGGCCCATACGCTCCACGAGAGCCCGGCGCCGTCGGTAAAGGTGCGAAGCGACGGCGCCGTCTCCGTGCGCGGCGCGGGCGGCGGCGGCCGGTCGCTCGGATCGGAGCTCGCCGGCGAGTCCGGTCGCGCCGGCGCGACCGCCTCCGCCCGCTGGAGCAGACGCGACAGCTCGGACTCCGACGCGGCGACCCACTCGTGCGGGATCGGCGCCAGGCGCCGCTTCCCCGACGCCGACTCGAAGGTGAGCCACCCGTCCGCGAGCGCGGCGGTCACGGGCGTGTCGGAGCTGCGGACCGTGTCCCACACGGTCCACGTCGCGCCAGTGGTGTCGCGGAAGGTGCGCATCGCCATCGAGACGTCGAGCGCTGAGAGCTGGGATGGGTGGTCGGTGCGGCGTCCGTCGAACCGACGCTACGCCCCGTTCTGCTCCCGGGCAAGCGGGAGGCGCGGTCGTCAGGCACCGAGCTCGACGACAGTGCCCCGTCGCGCCGCATCCTCGGCGCTCTGGTCGGACGCGCGCTGGTACACGAGCGCCGCGGCGGCCACGTCCTGGAGCGCCGTGCCGGTGCTGTCGAAGACGATGACTTCGTCCGCCGTCCGGCGGCCGGCGACCCGACCGGCGACGACGTCCGCCAGCTCGGCGCGCACGTCCTCGCGCCGCATCACCCCGGCGGCGATGGCGTGGTTCAGGTCCCCGATCGCCGCGCACTGCTCGGTCAGGTCGGTGACGACGGCGCTCGCCGCCATGAGCGCCGGGTCGATCTCCTGCTTCACGGGGCTGTCCGCGCCCACCGCGGCCACGAACGTCCCGGGTCGAACGTGCTCGCGGCCGAGGAAGTACTGGCGCGCCGGCGTGCAGGTCACGCAGATGTCGCTGCCGCGCGTCGCCGCGGCCAGCTCGCGCACCGGCCGCACGTCGAGAGCGAGCTCCGCGCCCATCTCCCGGGCGTACCGGTCGGCGCGCTCGGCGTCGGTGTCGAAGGCGAACACGGTGCGCAGCGGACGGACGCACGCGAGCGCCCGCAGCTGGCTGCGCCCCTGCTCGCCGCACCCGCAGACGGCGACGACCGCGGCGTCCTCGCGCGCCAGGTACTTCGCCGCCACGGCGCTCGCGGCCGCGGTGCGCAGGCTCGTGATCTCGATCGAGTCGAGCAGCGCCAGGAGCTCGCCCGACTCGGCGTCGAACAGGGCGATGACGCCCTGGATCGTCGGCAGGCTCCGCAGGCGCGGGTTGTCCGGGAAGTTCGCGTTCACCTTCGCCGCGAAGTACGTCCGCCCACGCGCGATCCCGGCGACCTTGATGTGGAAGCCGCCGCCCGGCACGTGCGCGCCCAGCACGCCGGGCGCGATCGTGCGCCCCTCGGCGTGCATCCGGAACGCCCACTCCACCGCCTCGATGCACTCGGCCACGCCGAGCAGACGGCAGACGTCGCCGCGCGTGAGCACCAGCGTGCCGGTGTGTGAATCGCTCGTGGCCTGGCCGCGCGTTGGCGTGTGCATGACTGATTAGAGCACCGCGGCGCGCGGCGGTCAATCGGACCGACTCGGAGGGTAGTGGGTCAGTTCGAGAGCAGCCGCCGCGACGGCGAGGGCAACGGCATTTGGACAGGATGCACAGGATGCGCAGGATGGTGAACAGGATGACGGGCCCCGGGCGGCGTCGCTCCCCGGGGCCGTCATCCTGTGCATCCTGCGCATCCTGTGCATCCTGTGCATCCTGTCAAAGCTGTTACCGTCGCCTCAAACTGACCCACTACCGACTCGGAGACTCCTCGGCGAGCAGCGCGTACAGGTAGCTGTCGCGCCAGCTCCCGTGGTTCCGGAGGCTCTGCCGCAGCAGTCCCTCGCGGCGAACGCCGAACTTCTCCGGCACGCGCGCCGATCCCGGGTTCTCGGGCAGGCCGCTGGCATTCGAGTCGTGCGACCCGCGCCGGCGTGTCAGGCCGGACGCGCCGCTGCTCGAGCGAGAGCCGCCAAACGAAGGACCAGGCCCAGCGGAAGACGGGCGCATAACGCGGATCGCGCCACGCCGGGGGAGACGGCGTGGCGCGAGCATAGTGTGGGGCGTCCGCGGGGCGTCAGCCGATCACCAGCCGATTACAAGCCGACCGCCAGGCCGATCGACAGAATGGTCGCCAGCCACAGGTATTCCAGGGCGACGATGGACTCGCCGGCGGGTGCGGCCGAGCTCAGGGTCTCCATCTCGGACGTCTCGGTGCGCGCGGACTGGCTCGTCGGATAGGTCAACATGGGGCCTCGCGGGGTTGGGACCGGCTCGTTGGGACCGGCTCGCACATGGGTGGGCGTCGCTCGGTGTCTCAGCTATGCGCACCGCGCGGCCGGAACCCGACATCCCGGTACTCGACGACGACGTGGACGTGAGCCGCGCCGGCGGCTGGCGCGACGTCGATCGCTCAGATCTCCCAGTTCGACGCTCGGCCCCGTTAGGTACTCGGCACGGCGTGCCGCTCCCCTCTCAGGGCTCCCCTGCCCTGCCGACTTGCGGCGGGGTTTCTGCCGACCTTTTCCGCCCCCGCGGACTCACTTCGGACTCACCCCGGATGATACGATCAGGGCGGTGTCGTCAGCCGCCTATTGGCCGCCTTCGCTTCGGCGTTCTGCTTAATCATTGTCTCGGCCTCCGTCTCGAACGTGCCCATCGTGCTGCACGTCTTGGTTGTTGACGCGTCCGCCGCGACGTAGCGCACCGTCATGCGTACGGTGGACTGCGCGCTGTCGCCCCGCACGAGGACGTTGTAGATCGCGTCGGTCGGTACGCCGCGCGTTCCCATGAAGTCGGTCCCGCAGTCGGCGAACTTCTGCGTATGCGCCTCGCGGAGTCCCAGCCCCATCTTCATGGGCTCTGCCACGATGAGCCCCGACGCTCGCTCCACGTTGCGGATGGGGATATTCTTTGTCGCGAACCAGTCAATCACCGCATCCCACGTCTGGCCGAATGAGGCGGCGACTGTCGTCGTCGACCGCTCCACCGGCGGGGCCGGGGGTTGCGGTGGCACGCAGGCCGCGAGGGACAGACAGACGAGCGCCGAGCCGAGCTGCTGCTTCATGTGGTCCGTTCTCCTGATGTCATGCTCTCGGCCCCGCCCCGCCGCGCCGCGGGGCGAACGCCGCTGCTGAGGCCGCCGCAGCGCCGCGCCGCGGCCGTCCGGCTCAGGGCGGGACTGCGACGGCCGTGCCAGAAGTAGGCGACACGCCCGGGTTGCGGGCAGGCGCTCGCGCCGCCATCGTCAGGCCCCGCTCGTCAGGCGCTACCACCCTCCCTCCACCGCAGGAGCTTCCCGCCGTGCCCCGCCGCCGCCGCAAGCGCCCGCCCTGCAACGTCCGGATCACCAAGAAGCGCAT
>DATFPD010000179.1:0-2431 GCA_035265005.1 Gemmatimonadaceae bacterium
CGGGCGCTCGTGATTGCGTCGTCGAACATCTTCACCTTCTGCGCCGGCGCGGACATCAAGGAGTTCACGAAGATGTCCCCCGACGCCGAGGGCGCCCAGCTCGTGGAGGACGCCCACCGCTTCATGCGCGGCATGGAGCAGTCGTCCACGGTGACCATCGCGGCGGTGAACTCGATCGCCTTCGGCGGCGGCTGCGAGCTCGCGATGGCGTGCGACTTCCGGGTCGCGGCGGAGTCGGCCACGTTCGGTCAGCCGGAGATCAACCTCGGGATCATCCCGGGCTTCGGCGGCACCCAGCGGCTGCCCCGGCTCGTGGGCGAGCCGAAGGCGCTCGAGATGAACCTCACCGGCGACCCGATCGATGCCTACGAGGCGCATCGCGTGGGCCTCGCGAACCAGGTCGTGCCGGATCACGAGCTGTTCGACACGGCTCTGGCATGGGCGCGGAAGCTGGCCGAGCAGGCGCCGATTGCGGTGGAGGAGATCAAGAAGCGCTCCGCGCAGCCGTCGCTCGACGAGGGACTTCGCGTGGAGGGCGAGGGGTTCGCACGGGCCTTCGGCTCCGATGACGCGCGCGAGGGGATCTCCGCATTCCTGACGAAGCGTCGGCCGCGGTTCAAGGGCAAGTGACCGCGCCGCGGTTCAAGGGCAAGTGACCGCGCCGCGGTTCGGCGGACAGTGAAGGCGCCGAGCGGCCGCCAGCGCGCCGTGACCACCCGCGTCGAGCAGGTCGCCGGCCTGCTTCGCGATTCCGAGCGGGCCGTCGTGCTCACTGGCGCGGGCATCTCGGTGCCGTCCGGCATCCCCGACTTCCGCTCGCCCGGCACCGGCCTGTGGGAGAACGTCGACCCGATGGAGGTTGCGCACATCGAAGCTTGGCGCCGCGACCCCGACCGCTTCTGGAGCTTCTACGCCCAGCGCTTTGCGTCGCTGGTGGAAAGGGCACCGAATGAGGCACATCTGGCGGTGGCGGAGCTCGAGCGGCGGGGATTGGTCAGGGCGGTGATCACTCAGAACATCGACCGCCTTCACCGGCTCGCGGGCACTGAGCGGCTGATCGAGGTGCACGGGTCGATCGACCAGAGCGTCTGCATGGAATGCGGCGGCAAGCTGCCGATCAACCGCGTGCTCGAGCTGCTCGCCGAGGACGACGGCGCGCCGCTCTGCCCGGCCTGCATCGCGCCCCTCAAGCCGGACGTCGTGCTCTTCGGCGAGCTGCTGCCAGGGCGCGCCCTGGCCGAGGCGCAGCAGCTGGCGATGGACGCGGACCTGATGCTTTGCGTCGGCTCGTCGCTTGAGGTCTACCCGGTGGCCGGCCTACCCGCGATCACGCACGGAGGCGGCGGCCGCCTGGTGCTCGTAACGCAGGGTCCGACCCCCTACGACGAAGACGCCGAAGTGAAACTGGACGGCGACGTGGTAACAGAGCTTCGCGCCGTCCTAGCCGCCCTCTAGCTCCTAGCCCCGAGGCGGCGGCGCTTCAGTGCCTGCTCCATCGCGGCGACGGCATCCTCTAGCGCCGCCGCGCTGCCGGCCGCGATGGCGCCGCGCACGGCTTCATTCGCCGCCGCCGCCACGGCCTCGCGATGGGCCCCGACCCGCGCCCCCTCGTCACTGTCTTTAAGCAGTTCCAGCAGCGCCTCAATCGCCACCCGGCACTGCAGCGCCGCCTCCGCCGGTCGGCCGGCATTCAAATCCGCCCGCGCCCGCAGCACCAGTTCCTCAGCGGGGTGGACCTCCTCCCGTCCGCCCAAGAGCGCCGCGAAGCGCTCCTCCGGCGCCTCCATCGAGCGCTTCACGCGTCCCCCGGTGAAACGCGGCAGTTCGACGGCCTCACCAAAGCGTCCCTCGGCTACCTCTTCACCGCTTCCATAACCGATCCGCACCACTAGTGCACGTTCGCGGGACACCTCCGCGACATATGGATCCGCGGCGGCGGCGCGGTGCGCACGCAGGGCGCGGTTGAGAACGGCCACGGCGCTGGCGACCTCGGCGTCGCGGTCTAGGGCGGCGAGCCAGCCGGCTGGCGAGGAGAGGGAGGTGGCCGAGACGATCGTCGCCCGCGAAATGGGAACCGGTTCCGGCGCGGCGGTCGAGATCGAGCGAGAGCGGCCGCCTCTCAGCCGAGCGCGCTGGGGCGCGCCCAACGTCGACAGCACCAGCACCGACTCGACGAGCGCGTCGGCGGCCGGGCGGACCAGGTAGCGCCCGTCGGGCGGACCGAGCAGGAAGCCGAACTCGAGCTGTACGAAGCCGAAGGGGCCGTCGCGGTCGCCGGGTGAGGCCGTGGCCCTACTCGCCCTGGTGGGCGTTGCTGGCGCGCTTGCGCTTCGCGGGCAGCGCGTATTTGGACGGCTTCGTCGGCACGACCGGGTTCTCGATCTCGCGCAGGCGTGCGATCAGGTTCGACCACTGGTCGGGCGCGAGCACC
>DATFPD010000180.1:0-2136 GCA_035265005.1 Gemmatimonadaceae bacterium
GCGCGTACGCGCTCCAGCATCGCCCGGAAGCGGTCCGGCGTGACGGGCTTGAGCAGGTAGTCGAGCGCGCGAACCTCGAAGGCGCGCAGCGCGTGCTCGTCGTAGGCCGTGACGAACACCACGTACGGCATGGCGTCCACGCCCACCTCGGCCACCACGCCGAAGCCGTCGAGCACCGGCATCTGCACGTCGAGGAAGACGACGTCGGGCGACTGCTCGCGGATCGCGCGGACCGCCTCCGCCCCCGTCTCCGCCTCGCCGACGATCTCCACGTCCCGCTCGCCGGCGAGCAGCCGGCGCAACTTCTGGCGCGCCGGCGCCTCGTCGTCAGCGATCAGGACTCGCATGCAGTGGTGTCGCGGGCACGGCGGGGCCGGCGAGCGTGCGATGCGCGGCGTCTCCGGCGTCTTCGGCGCGAGCAGCGGTCGGCGCACTCGCGCCGACCGCGGTGGCGAAGGGGACGGCTATGGTCACGGCGAAGCCGCCATCCGGCACGTTCGCCGCCGCGAACCGGTGCGCGTCGCCGTACAGGAGTCGCAGCCGGCTGGCCGTGGCGGAGAGGCCGAGCCCCGCGCCCAGCGCGTCGCGGCCGGGCGCGACGCCGGGCCCGTCGTCCACCACCTCGAGCAGCAGCTCGGCGCCCTGCCGGCGCGCGCGCACACTGACGGCGCCGAAACCGAGTCGCGTCGCGTTGCCGTGGCGGACGGCGTTCTCCACCAGCGGCTGCAGCAGGAGCGACGGTACGAGCGCGTCGCCCGCCGCCGGCTCGGCGTCCACGTCGATGCGCAGGCGGTCGCCGAAGCGGGCGCGCATGATCGCGGCGTACAGATCGAGCGTCTCCAGCTCGGCGCGGAGCGGCACCTCGTGCGTGTGCGCCGTGCGCAGCGACAGGCGGAGGAGGTCGGAGAGCTGGCCGATCATCGTGTCGGCGGCCTCCGGCGCGTCGTACATGGTGGCCGAGATGGTGTTGAGGGCGTTGAAGAGGAAGTGCGGCTGGAGCTGCAGGCGCAGGTTCCGCAGCTCCGCCTGCGCGAGCCCCCGCTCCAGCTCCGCCGCCCGCAGCTCGCGCTCCCGCAGCTCGGCGTAGTAGCGGAACGCGACGATGACGCTGACGTACACGGCGTACGTGATGACGTCGTTGGCGAACTCCATCGCGTAGCGCATGGGCATGCGCCCGTAGTCGTACGCGCCGAGCCCGGCGGGCGGGAAGAGGGCGACGCGCGACCCCCACAGCATCGAGGTGTGCGTTGCCGAGTAGACGGCGACGCCGAGTACGTGGACGGGAACGCGGCGCCGCCAGCCCGGCCGGTCGAGCGGGAAGCGGCGGAAGAGCCACACGACGCCCGCGAACAGCAGCAGCGCGGCGTATGCCCCCGTCGACTCCTCGATGAGCCGCTCGAGGAACGTGCCGGGCCGGTCGCGAACGAGGTCGTCGAGGTACAGGTAGCTGAAGCGCAGCAGCCCGAGGGCGCTGAACACCGCGAACGCGGCCAGCGCGCCGCGGGCGGCGTGCGCGCGGCGAGGTCGGGCCGGTCTGACGGCAGGAGCGTGGGCGGGACGGGTGGTCGTCACGGAGCCACGCTAGGTGGCGGCGCCCCGCCGCGCAACGAGCGCGGGCGAAGGGGAGTGGTGACGGGACCAGCGGGACCGGGGGAGGGACGACCGGGCGCCCCTGGCGCCGGTCTCCAATGAAGGCCCGCCCGAGCGGGGCACCGCTTGCCTTTATTCAATGTAATTTGAATATTCACTCACCGACGAGCAATTCCGTGATCCGATCCCCAACCGGCCGCCGTGATGGACGACGTCCTGACACTCACCGACCTGGAGCAGGTGCGGGTGCTCGCCGACCCGCTGCGCCTGCGCATCCTCGAGATCCTGAAGCGCGGGGAGCCGCTGACCACGAAGCAGGTGGCTGAGCGACTCGGCGAGAAGCCCACTCGCCTCTACCACCACGTGGAGGCGCTGGAGCGCATCGGCGTGATTCGCCTCGTTGAGACGAGGCCGAACCGCGGCACGACGGAGAAGTACTATCAGGCCGTCGCCCGGACCGTAGTGGCGCACCCGGCAGCCTTCACGCCCGCGCCGGACCGCGAGCAGGAGGTGGGCGGCGTGCTCGCGCAGATGTTCGAGAGCGTA
>DATFPD010000181.1:0-8564 GCA_035265005.1 Gemmatimonadaceae bacterium
TGGCGTCATCCACAAGCTCGGCGGCCTTGGTGGCATCGAAGGAGCGGCGGAGGCGATCAACAATGAAGGGACCATCGTGGGCTACAGCGCTAACTCCCACGGCCTCACGCGCGCGTTCGTCTGGTCGGACGGCAACATGACGGAGCTGCGCAGCGAGTGGCCCGTGTGCCCGCCGGGCGCACCGTGCCTCACGTCGGAGGCCAACGGGATCAGTGACAACGGTGCTATCGCCGGCATGATCTTCATCTCTCTCAGTGGACAACAGCCTGAGCACGCCGTGAGGTGGGAGTCCAGCAGCGCACAATCCACGTCGGCAGCCCTCTACCCCACGGAGCTGCCCGGAACCGCGCGGGACGTGAACAACGCCGGGATCGTGGTTGGGCACGTTCACGGCACGAATACGCGGCCGTTCTTCTCGTTCTGGGGCCAGTGGGAGAAGCTGCCCTTGCCCCCGCACGCATCCGGTCCGACGTACGGCCAGGCGGAACGCATCAACAATCAGGACGTGATCGTCGGCTGGACGGAAGCGACATGGCACGAAGGTGACGACCCCGAGGAGATGCCGTCCCACGCCCTCCGGTGGACGCACCCGATTCCGCTGAACTCCACGTACGCCGTTCAGGACCTCGGGACCCTCGGCGGGAGAAACAGTCGCGCGAGCGACGTCAACGAAGATGGCACGATCGTCGGCTGGAGCGATGTGTATGTGAACTTCCTTCCGGTCTACCGCGCGTTCATCTGGCGCGAGGGGATGGGCATGAAGGCACTGCCGCCCCTGCCCGGGTACGCGTACAGCCAGGCGTACGGGATCAACAAGTCCAACTGGGTGGTGGGTACCAGCACGAAGCTGAGCGGCGAGCGCCGCGCGACGCTGTGGAAGGTGACGCTTCGCGAGGAGATCAGCGGCCCGGTGGTCGTCACCGGCAGCTGACGGCTGTCCGCTTTCCGCGCCGCCCGTCGCCTGAGCTATCGGGAGCGCCGCTCGGCTGGTTCGCCGCATGGGGAGCTCCCTCCCGGTCCCGCCACCTGACATCTCTCGCTGGGGGCTCCCATGACGCACCGTGCGATCGTCCGCGCGCTCTCCGCCGCCGCGCTCACCGTACTTGCCGCCGCGTGCCGCGACTCCGTCGCTCCCGCGCCCACCGCTCCCGAGACCGTCGCTGGCGACGGCGCGCGGGTCTCGGCGTCGCTGTACCAGTGGGTAGTCACGGGCGTCGAGACGATCGACCTGGGGACGCTCCCCGGCGGGAGCTACAGCGCCGCCTTCGACATCAACGACGCCGGCGTCATCGTCGGCGAGAGCAGCACGCTGTTCGGGGTCACGGTCCCCGTGCGGTGGACCGCGCCGGGCGTCGTCAGCGGGCTCGGCTCGCTCGGCGGCGGCGGCGGCTCGGCGCGCGGGATCAACGAGGCCGGCCGGATCACGGGCTACTCCCGGCTGGCGACCGGCAACTACCACGCGTTCGTGTGGGTGCCCGCCATCGGGATGTACGACCTCGGCGCGAGCGACTGGGAGGAGCCGGAGACGAACAGCTACGGCCGCGCGATCACCGACTGGGGGCTGGTCGTGGGCAACGTGGACCTCTCGGCGAACTACTGGTGGGGGACCTCGCCGGTCCTGCACCCCGTCATCACGCCGTTCACGCCCGCGACGGCGTACGACGCCAACAACCTGCACCACATCGTCGGCCGCACCCTGTCGTCGGAGCGCGCGTTCATCCGGCGGGGCGGCGTGGTCGAGTACCTGCCGCTGCTCGGCGGAACTCCGTACAAGGACGCCGCCTACGGCATCAACGACTCGGGCGTCGTCGTCGGCCAGGCGAACGCCATGCCGTCGGGATACCCGCGCCGCCACGCCTTCCGCTGGTCGGACGCGGCCGGGATCCAGGATCTGGGGACGCTCGCCGGCGGGGCCGAGAGCAGCGCCGAGGACGTGAACGACGCCGGCGTGATCGTGGGGTGGAGCGACGCGATCGTGGATGCCGACTCCACGCGGCGCGCGTTCGTCTGGCGGTCGCTCATGGGCAAGGTGGCGCTCCCGCCGCTCGGCGCGACGGCGGCCCGGCGCAGCGAGGCGTACGCGATCAACGCCTCGCACTGGGTGGTGGGCTCGAGTCAGACCGCCACCGGCCAGACCCACGCCACGCTGTGGAAGGTGACGATGGCGTACCGGTCGACGCTGATCCTGGACCACCCGATCCTGTACATGCCGTAGCGTCGTGACGCACGCCGCCACGTCCGCAGCCGGGTGAGCGTGCTCGTGCAGTGGGCGTGGGCCTACGTGGCCTTCCAGCGCGGCGTGCGCAGCGGCGGGGGTGCGAAATTTCGAGCGGCGGCCGTCTAACCATCCGGATAACCATCCGGCGTCCCGTCCGCGCATTTCCCGCACGCCACTCCTTCCCGGCTCCGTCCCGGCGTTGACTTCTTCCCACGCCTAACTCTATGATGACGATGCGCGCCGCCGACGCAGGCGGGGCGGATGGGTGTCTGCTCACCGCCGGTGACGTCGATGCCGACCGGCTGCCGCGGCGGTGCCGCAACCACTAATGGATTCTGCCGGGCGGCAGGAGACCGCTCGCGGGGTGCGGCCGGCCGAGAGGGCCCCGCATCTCGAAGCCCTGTGGGACGCGCTGCCGTTAGGTGCCGCGGCCTTCGACGGGTTGGGGCGGGCCACGCGCGTCAACCGCCGCCTCCGCGAGCTGCTGGGGGCGCCGTCGTACGCCGGCCGCACCCTTGACGACCTCCTGGGCGGCGCGCAGGGCGCGGACGCGCTCCGAGCCGCCGCCGACGCCGCGCTCCGCGGCGCGCACCCGCCGACGCACCGCCTCGTGCTGAGCGCCGCCGGCGGCGGCTCGGCGAACGGCCCGCGCGGGCCCGCCCGGGGGCCCGGGGCGGTGACCGCCGAGCTGACGCTGGTGCCGCTCCCCGGCGGCGGCTTCCTGGCCACCCTCCTCGACATCACCCAGGCCGAGCAGCGGCAGCAGGAGCTCGCCGAGGACCTGGAGGAGCAGTTCCGCGTCGGGAACGCGCTCTACGAGTACATGCTGGGCGAGCGCGACCGCCTGGAGCAGATCGCCGACGCGCGCGCGCACGAGCTGCTGCGGCTCCAGGAGAAGCACGCGCGCGACCGACGGCTGGCGGCAGTCGGCCAGCTCGCCGCCGGCGTCATGCACGACGTCAACAACTGCCTGAACCCGATCGTCGCCGCGGCGCACCTGCTCACCCTCCGCGCCGACGACCCGGCGGCGGTGTGCGACTACGCGCGCCGGATCGCCAAGGCGGCCGAGAGCGGCGCCGCCACCGCCGCCCGCGTCGGGCGCTTCATCCGCCAGGACCCGCTCCCCGGCGCCGCCGAGCAGGTCGTGGACCTGTCGGTGCTGGCCGACGAGGTGGTGGCGATGACGCGCCCCGTCTGGTCGATGCGCGCCGCCGGCCGCGTGCAGCTCGTGTTCGACTGCCCGCCGGGGGCGGTGGTGCGCGGCGTCGAGGGGGAGCTGCGCGCGGCGCTGCTCAACCTCGTCTACAACGCCGTCGACGCCATGCCCGACGGGGGCACGCTGAGCCTGTGCGCGGGCGCCGGCGTCGGCGGGGTGACGGTCGAGGTGCGCGACACCGGGATCGGCATGACGGCCGAGGTGCGCGAGCGGGCGTTCGAGCCCTTCTTCACGACCAAGGGCGTCGCCGGCTCCGGGCTCGGGCTCTCCGAGGTGTACGGCATCGTGCGCCGCCACCGCGGCCGCGCCGAGATCGAGTCGGCGCCCGGGCGCGGCACCACGGTCCGCCTGGTCTTCCCGCTGGTCGCGCCGGCGGGCGGCGTCGCGGCGCCCCCCGCGTCGGCGCCGACGCGCCGCGTGCCCAAGCGGGTGCTGATCGTCGAGGACCACGTGGACGGGCGGGAGTTCATGCGCGCCCTGCTGGCCTCGGACGGCCACGCGGTGGACGCCGTCGGCTGCGTCCGCGACGCGCTGGCGCGGCTGGAGTCGCCGGTCGACGTGGTGGTGACCGACATCGGGCTCCCCGACGGCAGCGGGTGGGAGGTGATCGCCGCCGCGCGCGCGCGCTGGCCTAACGTCCGCGCCGGCGTCGTGACCGGCTGGGAGCCGCACAGCGTGGACACCGGGCAGGCCCACTTCACCCTCCGCAAGCCGGTGCGCGTCCAGGACCTGCTGGCGATCGTGGCCGCCGACGCGGCCGCCGACGCGCCCGGGACCGCGTGACGCCCCCCGCCCCCCCCGCCCCCCCGCCCCTGCCTAACGAACGCATGGCGCCCACCCCCAGGCTCCGGGTCCTGCTCGCCGAGGACGACGAGGACGCGCGGGCCACGCTCGCCGAGCTGCTCGCCGCGCTCGGCCACAGCGTCGTCGCCACCGTCGCCACCGGGAACGAGGCCGCGAGCCTCGTCGCCGGACTGGCCCCCGACGTCGTCCTGCTCGACGTGCACATGCCCGACGGCACGGGGACCGAGGCCGCGGCGGCGATCACCGCCGCGCGCCCCGGCACGGCCGTGGTGCTGTTCACCGGCGACGCCACGCTGGAGTTGACGAGCGACGAGGTCGAGAAGAGCGGCGCCCACGCCGTCCTCCCCAAGCCCGCCCCGCCGCCCCTCATCGACTCCACCCTCCGCCTGGCGGTCTCGCGGGCGCGGGAGTCGGAGACGGCCCGCAAGGAGGCCGAGAAGGCCCAGCGGCTGCTCGAGGAGCGGAAGATCATCGAGCGCGCGAAGGGGATCCTCATGCGCCGCACCGGCTGCTCCGAGCAGGAGGCCTGGCGCATCCTCCAGCGCAGCAGCCAGGACCGCAGCGTCCCGATGGTGGACATCGCCCGGGCGGTGCTGGAGAGCGAGCGGCCGCCGTCGTAGCGGCCCCACCGCCCGCCTGTCCAGAGCAGATCCCGCCCGGCTGATCCGAGGGCGGTGATGATGGCGGTACGGTAGAACTACAGCTGCGACCTGCGACCTGCGAGCTGCGACCTAGCTGCCTCGGGAGGCTCCTGGCCTCCCGAGGCAGCTAGGTCGCAGCTCGCAGGTCGCAGGTCGCAGCTGTAGTCGGTCGCAGGTTCTTACGGCTTCACCGTAAACGGAACCGTCATCCCCGTCCGCTCCCACGCCATGCGCAGGGCGCCGGCGTCGGGGCCGCGGGGCTCGATCGTGATGGTGAACTCCTCGACCGGCTGCGGGAGCGTCTCGGTCTGGATGTCGACGCGGGCCAGGTCCTGGGAGGCGTCGTACATCGTGCCCCAGAGCGGGTTGCCGCGCTCGTCGAGCGTCTTCTTGTTGACGATCAGCTTCCACGCCCCCGTGCGCGACGGCACCGTCCAGAGGGTGTATTTACCGGCCGGAATCGTCTGGCCGCCCATCACGATGTCGCGGTCGGTGCGGAGGACAGTCGCGAAGTTGGCGCCGGTGCGCCACACCGAGTCGTGCGGCACGATGCCGCCGAAGACCTTGCGACCGCGCATGAACGGGCGGCCGTAGTCCACGAAGACGTGCGCCGCGCCGAAGGTGGCCGTGAGCGAGTCGCGCGCCGAGAGCGGGCCGAGGTCGCGGCTGGCGAAGCTCCGCTCGATCGCCCGCATGTCGACGTCGGGCACGCGCTCCACCTGGATCTTCTGCGTCGTCTCGAAGCCCTGGAGCCCGACGATGTTCCCCAGCGCGTCCACGCGCACGCGGTACGGGGCGGGCTGGCCGACCGCGACCGCGAACGAGTCGCGTCCCGCGCGGCGGAGGGTGGCCATGAACGGCTGCTGCGAGCCGGCGCCCGCCAGCGCCACCGTCATGCTGTCGCTCCCGCTGCGACGCGCCAGCTGCGTCATCAGGGAGAAGAGGCCGGACGAGAAGTTGGCGAACGGAATCGCCGGCGTCCCGGCGGCGAGCGGCATCGCGCCGCGCCGGGCGGGGTTCGTGCCGCTCGTGATCTCCCAGCGCGCGCTGTCGGCGCCGATGTCGATGACGACGTGGCTCGGCGCCGGCGTGGTCCCGTTGAGCGGGCGCAGGTCGGCCTCGTAGTGCGTCGCGCGCCCGTCGGGCGCCAGCCGCACCGCGTAGGTGCGTACGAACGACGCCGGGCTGCGGACGACGATCTCGCCGGTGAGCGCCGTGTCGCTCCACGCGACGCGCTCGATCGCCAGCGTGTCGGTGCCCAGCCGGGTGACGTACGCCCCGGTCGGGCTCGCCGCGTCCGCCGGCATGGCGCCGTAGGCCGCGCCGCCGCCCGACCCGCCGCGCGAGGCGCAGGCGGCGAGGGCGGGGAGCAGGATCACGAGCAGCGCCGCACGACGCGGTGTCGGACCTGGTGGGTGTCTCATGGGTGGGGTGGGGAGGAAGGTGGCGGGGGAGTCAAGTCGTTAGGTGATATCGGGACTCGAGTCCCGATGGCCGGGCCGCGATGCCCGAGTCCCGATGTCAATTCCGCGCTCCCGTCGGCTCGGGGCGCACGGCCTCCGGGGCCGGCGCCGGGGCGCCGAGGTCCGGCGTCGCCTCGCGGGCCACGCGCGCGACGGCGGCGGCTTCGCGCTGGTAGCGCTCCAGCCCGAAGCCGAGGAAGAGCGTGCCGAAGACGAGCGTCGAGGAGATCCAGAACGGCACGCCGCGCCCCAGGTGGTCGAACACCCAGCCGAGCGCGATCGGGAAGATCACGCGGGAGAGGCCGCCGAACGTCTGCTGCACGCCCATGTACAGCCCGCGCTCGCGCGGCGAGATCACGTGCGAGAGGAGCGCGGTCACGCACGGGAAGGTGAACGCCGTGCCGAGCGGGAGGAGCGCGACGACGAGCGCCAGTACCGGGATCGACGGCGCGAGCGGGAGCAGCGTCAGCCCACTTCCCAGCAGCACCACGCCGATGCGCGAGAGCTTCGCCTCGCCGAAGAACTCCACCGCCTTCCCGAGGATGAGCGCCCGCGACACCACCGACAGCACGCCGATGTAGGTGAAGAAGTAGCTCATCCCCTGCTCGGTGATGCCGAACGTGTGGTTGAAGAACAGCGCCAGCACGCCGTTCGTCCCCTGGAATGCGCCGATGGCGATGGCGTAGATCCAGATCAGCCGGGGCGCCGGCTCGTGCGAGTGCGTGATCACCCGCCACACCGCGGCGCGCGACGCGCCGGGCTTGCGCGGCTTGCCGTCGTCCGGGTGCAGGACGCGCGACTCGCGCAGGTAGCGCCAGGCGAAGGCCATGTTCACGACGCAGAGCAGCGCCGCGAGGATCCCGGGCGCCGCGTGGCCGAGGCTGAGCGTCACGCCGCCGAGCACCAGCTCCCGCTTCCCGAGCGTGATCGCCGAGGCGCCGAGCACCGGCCCGATGGCGACGCCGAGGTTGGTCGCCGCCGAGAGCCAGCCGAGGCTCTTCGCGCGGTCCTCCGGCCTCGTGGTGTCGGCGACGTAGGCCTGGATGACGCCCACCGTTCCGCCCCCCGCGCCCTGGACGATGCGCGAGAGGAAGAGGAGCACGAGCGAGTTGGCGAAGCCGAAGATGATGTACGCGATCGCCGACGCCGCGAGCGCCACCAGCAGCGTCGGCCGCCGCCCCCACCGGTCGGAGAGGCGCCCCCACATCGGCGCGCTCAGCAGCTGCGCGACCGAGAACGCCGACATGAGGAGCCCCACCACCAGCCCGCCGGCGCCGAGCCGCTGCGCGTAGAACGGCAGCAGCGGCAGCACCATCAGGAGCCCCACCATGTCCACCAGCGCGGTGATCATGAGGATCACCAGCTCCGCCGGCGCCCGCCGCGTCAGCCAGATGACGCCCGCGAGCATGAGGGCGCCGACCAGGTACGGGAGGTAGGGGACGAAGGCGGACACGAAAGTCTATTGCGAGGTACGAGATGCGAGATGCGAGTTGCGAGAAGGACGTGAGTGCTCAGGGCATCAGGCTGCGGCTACGATACGTGAGGCTTGCCGCGACCGTGCCGGTCCCGAACATGATTTACCGAGGCTTAACATTCGCCTCTCCCGCGGACTAATCCCGTCCCGGGTCATCCGAGTTCCTCGCGTCCTTCTTGCACCTCGCAATTCGCACCTCGCAATTCACTCGGTGGCTTTTCCCAGCGCCGCCGGCGGCACCGCGCGTCCCACGACGCCGGCGAGGGCGACGATCGTGAGCACGTATGGGATCATGCCGACGAACTGCGACGGGATGGCGTTGGCCACCTGGAGGCGGATCTGGAGCGTCTCGGCGGCCGCGAAGAGCAGGCAGGCGATGCCGGCGCGCAGCGGCTCCCAGCGGCCGAAGATCACCGCGGCCAGCGCGATGAAGCCGCGCCCCGCGGTCATCTGGTCGGTGAACTGATGTTGATCCAGCGCCAGGTACACCCCGCCCAGTCCGGCCAGCACCCCCGAGAGTGCGACCGCCAGCCAGCGCACGCGCGACACTGGCACGCCCACCGAGCGCGCGGCCTCCGGGTGCTCGCCGGCCGCGCGCACGCGGAGCCCGAACGGGGTGCGGTTCACCAGGAACCAGACCGCCGGCAGCGCCAGCAGCCCGAGCCAGACGAGCGGGTTCGCCAGGTCGCCGAACGCCGTACCGCCCCCCGCGCCCGTCGCGGCGTCGGCGCCACCGCCGGCACTGGCG
>DATFPD010000182.1:0-4664 GCA_035265005.1 Gemmatimonadaceae bacterium
GGCCTGCACGTCGCGCCGCGTCGCCTTGAGCGCCGGCACGACGCCGACGATGGCGCCGGCGAGGAGGGCGAGCGCCACCGTGTAGAGCACGGTGCTCGGGGAGAGGCCGAACTCCACCCAGAACGGGAAATCGGCGATCTCGCGGGTGCCATCGAGGTACGACATCACGGTCGCCAGCGCGCCGCGCGCGATCGCCAGCCCGATCACCGCCGACAGGCCGGAGAGCACGAGCGCCTCGGCGAACAGCTGCCCGACCACGCGCCGCCGGCTGGCGCCGAGGGCGGTGCGGACGGCGATCTCCCCGGCGCGCGCCGCGGTCCGGGCGTACACCAGGACCGAGACGTTCACCGCGACCACCACCAGCAGCAGGCTGATGGCGAGTCGGATGCCCTGCAGCATCACGATCATCACGGGGCCGCCGATGTACGAGCGCGCGTAGGGGAGCACCTGCGGGCGGAGGTGCGGGCGCTCCGCCGCGTCGGCCGGCCCGACGGCCGCGATCTCCGCCTGCGCCTCCCGCAGGGTGGCCCCCGGGGCGAGCCGCGCGAACAGCTGGAGCGCGGGGCCGGAGCCCGCCCCGTAGTCGGCCGGGTCGTACCGCAGCGGGACCCAGTAGCGGAAGTACAGCGGGAAGCGGAAGCCCGCGGGCATCACGCCGACCACGGTGTGCATCTCGCGGCCGAGCCGGACCTGGCGGCCGACGATGCCCGAGTCGCCGCCGAAGCGGAGCTGCCACTCCTCGTGCGTGATCACGAGCACCGGGGGCGCCCCCTCGCGCTCGTCGTCGTCGAGCAGCGGCCGCCCCATCGCCGGCGCGACGCGCGCCACGCGGAACCCGGAGGCCGTCATGTGCGCCACGCGGACCATCTCGGCGCTCCCGCTGGGGAGCACGAGGGTGCGGCTGTCGGCCGCGTACGCGCCGACGTCGCGCACCGTCGTCAGGCGGCCGCGCCAGAAAGCGAAGTCGCGCAGCGCCTTCCGGTCGGGGTCGCCGGGGTTCCGGGCATCCGCGTTCTGGAGCGCCACGATGCGCTCGCCCTCGTGGAGCGGCAGCTCCGGGTCCAGCATCGCGCCCATGAAGCCGAAGGCGCCCGCCCCGATCGCGATCGCCACCGCCATCCCGCCCACCGACACCAGCGACAGCCCCGGGTGCTTCCGGAGCATGCGCAGGCCGAGCTTGAGGTCAAGGGTGAGCCCGCCGAGCCAGGCGAGGCCGCGCCCCTCGCGCAGCTCCTCCTTGTAGCGCTCCACGCCGCCGAAGGCGACGTAGGCCAGTCGCCGCGCCTCGCGGCGGTCCAGCCCCGTGTCGCGCATGATGCGCTCGGTCTCCATCTCGACGTGGAAGCGGATCTCCTCGTTCATGCGCGACTCGGCGGCGCGGCGGGCGAGAAGGAGGCGCAGGCGGGCGCGCGCGGCGTGGAACAGTCTCATAGGCGGCTCCAGGGGCGGCCGGTCAGGTGGTGCGGAGGACGGTCTCCAGCCCGGCGGCGAAGCGGCGCCAGCTCTCCAGCTCCTCGCCTAACGCCCGCCGGCCGGCGGGCGTCAGCCGGTAGTAGCGGGCCCGCCGGTTGTTGTCGGTCGTCCCCCAGCCGCTGGAGCGCCGGGTAGAGCGAGCCCTGGTTCACTTCCAGCACGCCCCGCGAGACCTGCTGGACGCGCAGGCTGATCCCCCAGCCGTGCATCGGCTCGAGCGAGAGCGTCTTCAGCACGAGGAGGTCGAGCGAGCCCCGGAGGGCGTCGGTCTGGGGACGCGTGGCCACGGTCGGCTCCGGAAGGCGGGTTCCTGTAGACGTCGGGAGAAAGTAGGGAGCGCTTCTCTAGCTGTCAACAGGAATGGAGCGGGACCATCTGCCGCAACGCGCTACTTCAGGGTGTCCTGGCCGAGAGCGCCTGCGCCCGCACCCGCTTCCTGTATGCCACCGGGTGCGGCTGGTCCGCGTCCGGCCCCTTCCGCACTACGGCAGTCGCTCCGAACGCGCTGTCACATCATTGCTCAGCTGCCGCACGACCTCGATCGCCTTGCGGACATCCGCCTCGCTGAGCGCCACGCCCGTCGTCGATGCGATCGAAAGGAACCGGTCGTTGAGCTCGCGGTAGCCCGCGTCACCCTTGGGCGTCAGACGCACGAGCTTCGAGCGCCGGTGCTTCGGATTGTCGATGAACTCCACGAGCCCCTCGGCCGCGAGCTCATCCGCCAGCCGCTGCATGCGCTGACGACTGGTGGGTCGCATCTGGGCGATCTGCGGCACGGTGAGCGGACCGAGCAGCGCGAGGCTTCGCATGAAGCCGAAGGCACCGCCGCCCCAGCTGGTGATGAGTCCCGTCTTCTGGCCCACCGCCCGTATCCTGAAAAAGCACTGGGCCACTTCGAGCATCAGCTCCGCGACCGCCTCGGCCTTGCTGTCGACGACCGCGCCGCGTCCCGTGCCTCGGCGCACCTCACTCCTGTCTCGAGCCGACACCATCACCTCCGTTCCGCTGGCTGAACCAACTTTCTAGTTGACACCTTCGTTGTCATCTTGTAACATGACACCTTAGTTGTCATATATCGGTGAACTCGGCCTGCTCCCCTCCCTCGCGAGGTCCAGATGCGCGCCACTCCCTGGCTCCTGCTCGCGACCGCCGCGCCGCTGCTGGCGCAACAGCCGTCGGCGCGCGCCGCCGACGATACCGTGCCGACCCTGCGCTGGCGCCTCCTCGGCCGCGCCCTCGTGCGCGAGGTCGAGTCCCGGCGGAAGGTCGCGCAGCTGGCGGCGGTGAAAGGGGACAGCGCGGCGCTCGAGGCGCTCCCGCCGGCGGCGGCGCTCGATCGCACGAACCTCCTCCGCAGCCTCGCGTACTACCAGGCCGCGGAGTCGGCCAGGGTCGACCCGGCGGAGCCCTCGGTGCGCGCGGCGGCGGCGGCCGCGGCGGCGGCGAGCATGCGGCGCGGCTTCCCCGAGGCCGCGCCGCGCATCGACCAGGAGCTCGCGCGCGACTCCGCCGCCGAGATCGCGCGCGGCGTCTCGCAGGCGCGCGTGCTCGCGGGGCTCCACCTCGGTCGCGCCGTCGCCGCGCAGGTGCTCGAGCGCGCGAAGGGCGACGGGTGGGACAAGCGGTGGGATGGCACCGTGCCCACCGGGCCGGGGAGGTGGTACGGCCGGCCGAATGCGCCGATCGGCAACGCCAACTTCGTGCTGCGGCGGCCGCTCGCGCTCGCGTCGATCGACCAGTTCCGGCCGCCCCCGCCCCCCGCCTTCGGCACGCCGGCCTTCGACTCGGCGCTCGCCGAAGTGCGGGAGGTCGCCCGCACGCGCACGGCGGAGCAGACGCGCATCGCGCAGTACTGGGGCGCGGGGCAGGACCAGTGGGCCGAGCGGCTGGTCGACGTCATCGAGAAGCGCCGCGTGCCGGAGGAGACGGCGATGCGGCTGCAGACCGCGCTCGCCGTCGGCGAGAACGACGTGGGCGCGGCCTGCTGGGAGGCGAAGATGCACTACTGGCTCATCCGCCCGTCGCAGGCGGACACCACGATCGCGCTCGCGACCCAGCTCTCCCTGCCGAATTTCCCCGCGTACCCGTCGGGCCACGCATGCTGGTCGGGCTTCCTGTCCGAGGTGATCGGCCACTACGTGCCGGAGGCGCGCGACGAGGTGCGCCGGCTCGCCGAGGAGGCCGCGCTGTCGCGCCTCTACGCGGGGTTGCACTACCGCTTCGACAACGACGCGGGCCTCGAGCTCGGTCGGAAGGTCGCGCGGTACGTGATCGAGCAGGAGGAGAGCGGGAAGCTCCGGAGGAAGTGGCGCTGAGAGGATGCAGACATGGGGATGGACTCGGCTGGGCGACGCGTGAACGACACCACGACGGCAGGCGTCATCGCGCGCCCGATCCGTCTTTTTCCCGCAGCTCTCGTGGTCGGCTTCGCCCTCGATCACCTGCTGCCCCTGCCGTTCTCGATCCCGAGAGCCGGCCTGGCCCACGGGATCGGCGTCGTCATCGCCGGCGCCCTGATCGTCACCGGCATCGCCCTCTTCGCAGCAGGCGTGAGGAACTTCTCCCGCGCCGCGACGCCGCTACCCACGAACGAACCCGCGCGCGTGCTCGTGACGACGGGCATTCACGGCTGGACCCGCAATCCAATCTACCTGGGCTTCTTTCTCATGTACCTCGGCATCGGCGTCGCCGTGCGCAGCCCGTGGATCCTCGCTCTTACGATCCCACTCGCAGTCGCCATCCGCTACGGCGTCGTCGCGCGCGAGGAGGCGTACCTGGAGCGGCGCTTCGGCGACGCCTATCGCGACTACAAGGCCCGCGTGCCCCGGTGGCTGTAGCCTTCGGACAGCGGCGCTTCGCGCAGCGCTTCGCCGGGCCCCGGTCACTGCGCAAGATGGAGAGTCTATTCGACCAGGGCGGTGCCTGGGCGATCGTCCTCACCCGCAGCCTTCCCTACAGCGTCCCGGAGGCGATGGTCTTTCTCGCCGGAGCGCCTCCCTGGCCCCGCTGATCGCGATCGGTTCGGCGCGCCGCGTTGCCTCGCGCTCGAACGCCGTGAGGCACAGGAACACGTCGACCTTCAGGTACGTGCGCTGGTGAATGAGGTTGAAGCCCGATCGCGATTCAAGTGCGGCGCGCGCCTGGTCTAGATCGGCCACGAACTCGGCCCGGCGACGGCGACGGCAACAGCA
>DATFPD010000183.1:0-4493 GCA_035265005.1 Gemmatimonadaceae bacterium
GGCGCGGGCTTCGGCGTTCTGACGTGGGACTGGCGCGGCACGGGGGACAGCCGGCCGGCGCGCCTGCGCGGGTTCCCGGCGACGATGCGCGACTGGGCGACGAAGGATCTCGCCGGCGCGATCTCGTGGGCGGAGGCGCGCGCGCCCGCCGGTGCCGCGCTGCTCGGCGTCGGCCACAGCTTCGGCGGGCAGGCGATGGGGCTGGCCCCGAACCGCGACCGCCTGCGCGCGCTGGTGACCGTGGCCGCGCAGAGCGGCTACTTCGGGCACTGGCCGGCGCCGGCCCGCTACGGCTACGCGCTGCTCTGGCACGTCGGGATGCCGGTGCTGGCGCGCGCGGTGGGCTACTTCCCCGCGCATCGGCTGGGGCTGGGCGAGGACCTGCCGCGCGGCGTGGCGCTGGAGTGGGCCCGCTGGTGCCGGCGCCCGGAATACCTGGGCGACTGGTCGGGGCACGCCGCGTTCGCCGCACCGCTGCTCACCGTCGGCTTCGACGACGACCCGATCGCCCCGCCGCGCGCCGTGGAGGCGCTCCACGTTAGGTACGGCAGCCCGGACAAGCGGCGCCGACAGGTGCGGGCCGAGGAGCTGGGGGTGCGCCGCATCGGCCACTTCGGCTTCTTCCGCCCGACGGCCGAGCCGCTGTGGCGGGAGGTGGTGGAGTGGGTAGAGGGGCAGGGACTGAGGGACTGAGGGATGACAGGGACGGGCCAATCCCGCCCAGCAGCTCCCTCAGTCCTTCAGTCCCCGCTCTCTTGCCCTTCTGCGTCCCGACGACAATGATGGCGCAAACGCCACGTGCGGAGGGGGCAAGGCGGCATGGAACCGACCGACGTCACCAATCCTCGCTACTACCACCAGGTAGTGGACTGCCAGTGGGCGTGTCCCGCCCACACGAACGTGCCGGAGTACATCCGGCTCATCGCGCAGGGGCGGTACGCCGACTCGTACCTGCTCAACCGCGAGTCCAACGTCTCCCCCGGCATCCTGGGGCGGACCTGCGACCGGCCGTGCGAGCCCGCCTGCCGCCGCGGGCGCGTGGACGGCAAGCCGGTGGCGATCTGCCGGCTGAAGCGCGTCGCCGCGGACCTCAAGGGCGACATCGGCGACCGCTTGCCGCGCGCGCCGGCGCAGAAGAACGGCAAGCGGGTCGCGATCGTCGGCGCCGGCCCCGCCTCGCTCACGGTCGCGAACGACCTGATACCGCTCGGCTACGAGTGCGTGGTCTTCGAGAAGCTGGACCGCGCGGGCGGGTTGATGCGGGTCAACATCCCCTCCTTCCGCCTCCCGGCGAGCGTGCTGGACGAGGAGGTGAACGCCATCCTCGACATGGGCGTGGAGGTGCGCTACGACACGCCCGTCACGAGCATGCGGGCGCTGCTCGCCGAGGGGTTCGACGCGGTCTTCGTGGGGAGCGGCGCGCCGAAGGGGAAGGAGCTCGAGCTTCCCGGGCGCTGGGACACCGACAAGGTGCACATCGGGATCGAGTGGCTCGGCTCGGTGCACTTCGGCCACATCCAGTCCATCGCGCCCCGCGTGCTCATCATCGGCGTCGGCAACACGGCCATGGACTGCTGCCGCACGTCCAAGCGCATCGGCGGGCAGGACATCAAGGTCATGGCGCGGCGGACGCGCCAGCACTTCAAGGCGTCGCCGTGGGAGCTGGAGGACGCCGAGGAGGAGCAGGTCGCGATCGTCGAGAACCACGCGCCGACGCGCTTCGTCGTCGAGGGCGGCCGGCTCGTCGGCATGGAGTTCGAGCGGCTGCGCTGGTCGGAGGCGAACGGGCGGCAGCGGAGCGAGGTGATCGACACGGTCGTGATCCCGTGCGACGAGGTCATTCTCGCCATCGGCCAGGAGGCCGCCTTCCCCTGGATCGAGCGCGACGTCGGGATCGCGTTCGACGAGCGGGGGATGCCGGTGGTGGACCGCCTGACGATGCAGAGCACGCGCGGCGGCGTCTTCTTCGGCGGCGACGCGGCGTGGGGGCCGGAGAACATCATCTGGGCGGTGGAGCACGGGCACCAGGCGGCGATCTCGATCCACAACCACTGCGCTGGCGTCCCGCTGGCCGAGCGCCCGCCGTACGGGATGAACCTGGTCAGCGCGAAGCTGGGGATGCACGCCTGGCGCTACAGCAACGACTACAACCCGTCAGCGCGGGCGAAGATGCAGCACGTGGAGCTCGTCGAGCGCTTCGAGCGCCTGACGGTGGAGGTGGAGCGCGGGTTCTCGGCGGAGCAGACGGCGCGCGAGGTCGAGCGCTGCCTGAACTGCGACGTGGAGACGCACTTCACGGCGGGGCTGTGCATCGAGTGCGACGCCTGCATCGACGTCTGCCCGGTGAGCTGCCTGACGATCACCCCCGCCGGCCCGGAGCCGGAGCTGCGGACGCGCCTCTCGGCGCCGGCCGAGAACCTGTCGCAGGCGCTCTACGCCTCGGCGGGGCTGCCGCAGACGGCGCGGCTGATGGTGAAGGACGAGGACATCTGCCTCCACTGCGGCCTCTGCGCCGAGCGCTGCCCGACGGCCGCGTGGGACATGCGGACGTTCGATCTGCTGGTGCCGTACGCGGGGGGTAGGGGGCGGCGGGCATTGCCCGTGCTGCCGACGGCGCCCCGCGGTGCGCCTGCGTTGTCATCCTGAGCGCAGCGAAGGACCCACTGTCCGAGGGCCGACCCCGAGCCCGGTGACAGTGGGTCCTTCGCTGCGCTCAGGATGACAGGTCGCCCGGGACGACATTTCCCCCATCCCCCATCCCCCATCCCGCTTCTCCGCATGCCAGGCATCAACGACTTCGCCTTCAAGATCGGCACGGTGAACGGCACCGGCTCGGCGAGCGCGAACGCGCTGCTGATGCAGGCGATCTTCCGCATGGGGATCCCGATCTCGGGGAAGAACGTCTTCCCGTCCAACATCCAGGGGCTGCCGACCTGGTACGAGATGCGGGTGAGCAAGGACGGGTACATGGCGCGGCCGTCGCGCTTCGACCTCGTCCTCGCGCTCAACCCGGCGACCTACGCCAAGGACGTGGCCGAGGTCCGCCCCGGCGGCTACCTGGTCTACGACGCCTCGTGGCCGATGGACGCGGCGCTGCGGCGGGAGGACGTCACCGTCCTCGGCATCCCGTTAGGCCAGATGTGCGTCGAGGCGTTCGAGGGCGACCGCGAGCGCACGCTGATGCGGAACATCGCCTACGCCGGCGCGCTGGTGGCGCTCCTCGGGATCGACATGGACGTGGTCTCCGAGATGATCCGGGAGCAGTTCGCCCGCAAGCGCGCGCTGCTGGAGTCCAACTTCCGCGCGCTCCGCCTCGGCCACGACTACGCCACCGAGCACTTCGCCTGCCCGCTGCCGACCCGCCTGGAGCGGATGGACGCCACGGCCGACTTCATCATGATCGACGGCAACACCGCGTCCGCGCTCGGGTGCGTCTACGCCGGGGCGACGGTCGGGGCCTGGTACCCGATCACGCCGGCGACGTCGCTCATGGAGTCGTTCAACGGCTTCTGCCACCGCTACCGCATCGACCCCGAGACGGGGAAGAAGCGCTTCGCGATCATCCAGGCGGAGGACGAGCTGGCGGCGGCCGGCGTGGTGATCGGGGCGAGCTGGGCGGGGGCGCGCGCCTTCACCTCCACGGCCGGGCCGGGGCTGTCGCTGATGACCGAGTTCCTGGGGCTGGCCTACTACGCCGAGGTGCCGGGCGTGTTCTTCGACGTCCAGCGCACCGGGCCGTCCACCGGGATGCCGACGCGGACGCAGCAGGCGGACCTGATGCTCGCCGCGTACGCCTCGCACGGGGACACGAAGCACATCGTGCTCTTCCCGTCGAGCCCCGAGGAGTGCTTCTACCTCGCGGCGCAGGCGTTCGACCTCGCCGAGCGATTCCAGACGCCGGTGTTCGTCCTCTCCGACCTCGACATCGGGATGAACGACTGGATGTGCCGGCGCCTGACGTGGGACGACGCCTACCGCCCCGACCGCGGGAAGGTGCTGGGCGCCGACGAGCTGGCGCGGATCGAGCGCTTCTCGCGCTACCTGGACCGCGACGGCGACGGCGTGGCGGCGCGGACGCTCCCCGGCGTGCACCCCGCCGGCGCCTACTTCGTGCGCGGCTCGGGGCACGACAAGCACGGCGCCTACACCGAGGACGCGGCGGCGTACCGCGAGGTGGTGGACCGCCTCGCCCGCAAGCTGCGCTCGGCGGCCGAGGCGGTGCCGGCGCCGGTGGTCCTCCGCGCCCCCGAGGGGCCCACCACGTTAGGCCTCGTCTCGATCGGCGGCTGCGACGCGGCCGTCCGCGAGGCGCTGGACCGGCTGCGGGCCGAGCGCGGGATCGCGCTCGACTACCTGCGCGTGCGGGGCTTCCCGTTCGGCAGCGCGGTGGCGGAGTTCCTCGGCGCGCACGAGCGGTGCTTCGTGGTCGAGCAGAACCGCGACGGGCAGCTGCGGTCGCTGCTGGTGCTGGAGACCGGCGTGGCGGGCGACCG
>DATFPD010000184.1:0-2370 GCA_035265005.1 Gemmatimonadaceae bacterium
GGAGCCACCGGCCGGCGCGTCTACCTCCCGCCCGGCGCCTGGATCGACTACCAGACGGGGCGCGTCTACCAGGGCGAGCGCTGGCATGAGATCGCCGTCGGCCCGATCCCGATCGTCCTGCTGGCGCGCGACGGCGCGGCGATCCCGCGCGCCGCCGTCGCGCAGAGCACCTCGGGGATCGACTGGAACCGGATCGAGCTGCGCGTCTTCACGTCCCAGCGCGGCGCGCCAGCGTCCGGCCTCTTCGCGCTCCCCGACGGCGAGCCGCAGTCGCTCGAAGTGCGCGGCTCCTCGCTCGCCAGGGACCCGCTCGGCGGCCGCGTGAAGTGGACGGTGACGCGAGCCGGGACGCGTTGATAAGATCCACCACAAATTCGACCACAGAGGCACAGAGAACACAGAGGACGGGCACACGAAGAGAGTGCCCCTCGCTCGGGACGAGATGCCGAAGTGCGTTGGGGGACTCCTCCCGTGTGCCCTCCTCTGCGTCCTCCGCGTCCTCCGCGGTTCAATCGTTCTTCGGCGAAGCCGACCGGCCGGGGGCCCCTCGTCGGTGTGCCCCTCCCCGGTGTCCCGGTGCCTCTGTGGTCGATCTTGATGGAGTCGTCCCACCCACGGAGCCAGTCCCACGTGCAACTGCTGAAAGTCGGCGAGCTCGCGCGGCGGGCGGGCGTGTCGGTGCGGACGCTGCACTACTACGACGAGATCGGCCTCCTCCCGCCGGCGCGGAAGAGCGCGAGCGGGCACCGGCTGTACGCGGCGGGGGACGTGGCGCGGCTGCACCAGATCCGCTCGCTGCGGCAGCTCGGCCTGACGCTGGACGAGGTCCGCGACTGCCTGGCGCGGCCCGCGGTCGCGCTGGGCCGCGTGCTGGCGCAGCACGTCGCGCGGCTCCGCGCGCGGATCGACGAGGAGCGCGTGCTGTGCGACCGGCTGGAGCGGCTGGCCGCGCGCCTGGCGACGGGGCGCGGCGGCGGCACCGCCGGCGCGGCGTCGGTCGACGAGCTGCTGGCCGCGCTCGACGAGCTGGCGCGCGCCGAGCGCTACTTCACCCCCGAGCAGCGGCGCACGCTCGCCGAGCGCGCGCGGCAGATGGGGGAGGCGCGGATCCGGCGCGGCGAGGAGCGGTGGCGCGCGCTGATGGCGGAGGTGCGCGCGGCGATGGAGCGGGGCGCCGACCCGCGCGGTCGCGACGTGCGGCGGCTGGCGGCGCGCTGGTCGGCGCTCACGCGCGAGTTCACCGGCGGCGACGCGGGCATCGCGCGCGGCGTCCGGGCGAGGATGGAGCAGGAGACCTCCGTGCACGGCGTGGACACGCGGCTGGTCAGGGACATGTGCGCGTACCTCCAGCCGGCGATGCGGCGGCGCGCATCGTCGAAGGCCTCTTGATCCTCACGTAGCGTGAGGGTGTAAGGTGGGGTGACGAATCGCGGACCGCCGTGCGCGGCGCCCACCACTCCCACTCCGATGATGCCCGCCGCCGAAGCCCTGCCTCACGCCTGCGACGAGCGCCCCCTCACCCTCGCCGTCTCCGGGTGGGAGGTGCCTGCCGCGCTCACCCTTCCCGCCGGCGCGCGGGCGGGCGCCGAGCTGCCGGGCGCCGTCCTGCTCGTCCCCGGCTCGCTGTTCTCGGACGTGAATGGCGACTACCCGACCTGGAACCTCTTCCCGCACGTCTACGCCCACCTCGCCAGGCAGCTCTCGGCGCGCGGGCTCGCGGTCTACCGCTTCGCCAAGATGGGGCCCGGCACCGGGAGCGTGGCGGTGGACGAGGCGGCGTCGCGCGCCGTCCGCAACTGGGGCGGGCGCCTGGTCGTCGCCCGCGCGGCGCTGGCGGCGATGCGCCGGGCGCTCGACGCCCTGGGCGTGCGCGCGGCGCGCACGGTCGTCGCCGGCCACAGCGAGGGCGCGGTGGTGGCGTCGCAGCTCGCCGCGGCGGCGCCCGAGGGGGCGACGGTGGACGGCGTCGTGCTGCTGGCCGGGCCGTCGGTGGGGATCCTCGGGATCATGCGCGAGCAGATGGCGACGTTCTTCCCGCCTGACGAGCTGGCGGGCGCCCTCGCCGACTTCGACGCCGCCGTGGCGGGGATGCGGCGCGACGGGGCGATCCCCGAGACGCTGCGCGCCCGCCCCGCCCTGCGCGGCCTCGCGTCGATGCCGCCCGACGGCGTGCGCTACATGCTCGACTCGGACGCCGCCGACCCGGCGGCGCTCGCGGCCGCGCTGCCGCAGCCGGTGCTGATCGTGCAGGGCGGGCGCGACCCGAACGTGCCGCCGCACCACGCCGAGCGGCTGCGGGCGGCGCGTGACGGCGCCGGCGGGGCGCGGCCGACCGAGACGCTGGTCGTCCCCGAGCTCCAGCACATGCTC
>DATFPD010000185.1:0-32372 GCA_035265005.1 Gemmatimonadaceae bacterium
GGGCCTGGAGAGCTGCCATCCGCCGACGTCGCGCTGCTTCAGGCGGCCGCGTGGAGCGTGGTGTCCGGCGAACGCCCCCGGGCCTCGCGCGCCGGCTGCGCGACATGGGACTCGCGGTGCGCACGGTGAATCCGTCGGGCGGCGGACCGTGCGTCGCCGGGACGTATGGCGACGGCGGTCGCGCCCTCTATTTCAGCGGACACTACGACGTGGTACCGGCCCAGGACCAATCGCAGTTCGAGCCGGTGGTGCGAAAGGCGAACCTCCACGGACGCGGCGCGGCCGACATGAAAGGCGGGATCGCCGCGATGGCGTTCGCGATTCGGGCCCTCGCCGCCTCGGGATTCGAGCCGAAAGGGCGGCTGATCTCGGTCTCGGTTCCGGACGAGGAGACGTCCGGACCGCGCGGCACGGTCGCCCTCGCGGGCGCCGGACTCATCGAGCGCGACGCGATCGGCATGCTGACCATGGAGCCGACGAGCGGCGTGGTGTGGAACGCGAATCGTGGGGTCGTCTCGATGCGCGTGGTGGTCCGCGGGAAGCCCGCGCACGTCGGCCTGCACTTTCGCGGGGTGAACGCGTTCAAGGGCATGCTGATGGTCGCCGGGATGTTCGCCGAGCTGGAAGCCGAGGTCTCCCAACGCCGAACGAGATTCGACATCAGGCCGGATGCCGCGCGCCGGTCGGTGCTGTTGCTCGGCGGGGAGCTGGCGGGGGGACACAACTTCAACGTCGTGCCGGATCGGGTGTCGTTCACCCTCGACCGGCGCCCCAATCCGGAAGAGGACTTCGACGGCGAGCGGAGGCGGCTGTTCGACGTCGTAGCGCGGGCGCGCGCGCAAGGAATCGACTGCGAGGCCGAGCTGCTCCAGGAAGGTCGATCCGCGGCCACGGACGCCGGCGGGGAGCTGGGACGGGCACTGGCGGCGAGCATTCGCCGCGTGACGCGTGGGAGCGCGCGCTTCGAGCTGTGTCCCGGCGTCCTGGAGACTCGGCATTACGCGGCGCTCGGCGTCCCGGCGCTCGCCTGCGGGCCCGGGCTGCTGTCGGTCTCGCACGGCCCGCACGAGTTCGTGTCCGTTCGGAAGCTCGTCCAGTGCGCGGAGATATATGCGTTGACCGCACTCAGGCTGCTGAGCTGACCGCGGAGCTTCGGCCTCGTGTCGATTTCGCGTCGTCTCGTTCGACGTGTCTGTAGAGGCCACCGTCCGGCGTTCCCACCCCCACACGAAACGGAGACACGACGATGCGATTCATGGTCCTGGTGAAGGCCGATCAGCACAGCGAAGCCGGCGTCATGCCCAGCGAGGAGCTGCTGACCGCGATGGGCAGGTACAACGAGGAGCTGGTGAAGGCCGGCGTGATGCTCGCCGGCGAGGGGCTGCACCCGAGCTCGAAGGGCGCGCGCGTCCGGTTCGCCAACGGCAAGGCGACCGTGACCGACGGTCCGTTCGCCGAGGCGAAGGAGCTGGTCGCCGGGTTCTGGCTCTGGCAGGTGCGGTCGAAGGAGGAGGCGATCGAGTGGGCGAAGCGCTGCCCGAGCCCCGGCACCGGCGGGGGCGAGCTGGAGCTCCGCCAGGTGTTCGAGGCGGACGAATTCGGCCCCGAGCTCACGCCGGAGCTGCGCGAGGCCGAAGAGCGACTGCGGGCGCAGGTCGCGGCGAGGGCGTAGCCGCGTCCGCCCGGAGCGAGGAGGAAGCGCGATGCCGCAGCGTGGCGGTGCCGCGGGCCCGGCGCGCGCCGGACGGCGCGAGTGGATCGGGCTCGCGGTGATCGCGCTCCCGTGCCTGCTCTACTCGATGGACCTGACGGTGCTGAACCTCGCTGTGCCTCAGATCAGCGCAGCGCTGCACCCCACGAGCGCGCAGCTGCTCTGGATCGTCGACATCTACGGCTTCGTGCTCGCCGGCCTTCTCATCCCGATGGGCACGCTCGGCGACCGCATCGGCCGCCGCCGCCTGCTGCTGATCGGCGCCGCCGCGTTCGGGGCGGCGTCCGTGCTCGCCGCGTTCTCGCGGAGCGCGGAGATGCTGATCGCGACCCGCGCGATTCTGGGCGTCGCGGGCGCGACGCTCGCCCCGTCCACGCTGTCGCTGATCCGGAGCATGTTCCTGGACCCGAAGCAGCGCACCGTCGCGATCGGCGTGTGGATCACGAGCTACTCCGCCGGCGGCGCCATCGGCCCGCTGCTCGGCGGCGTGCTGCTGGACCACTTCTGGTGGGGCTCGGTCTTCCTGATCGGCGTGCCGGTGATGCTGCTGCTGCTGGCGGTGGGGCCGACGCTGCTGCCGGAGTTTCGCGACCCTCACGCGCGCCGCATCGACCTGCTCAGCGCCGCGCTGTCGCTGGCCGGCGTGCTGCTCGTGATCTACGGCATCAAGCGCATAGCGCAGGGCGACGCCGGACGGTGGAGCGTGCTGTCGATCGTGATCGGCGTCGCGGTCGGCGTGGTCTTCGTTCGCCGGCAGCGGACGCTCGCGCATCCGCTCATCGATCTCCGACTGTTCCGCTCTCCCGCCTTCAGCGCGGCGCTCGCGGCGTATACGCTCGGCACGTTCGTCACGTTCGGGGTCTATCTCTTCGTCGGCCAGTACCTGCAGCTGGTGCTCGGGCTGTCGCCCTTGAAGGCGGGCTTCTGGACGCTCCCCTTCTTCGCCGCGTTCATCGTGGGCTCCATGCTGGCGCCGGCGGCGGCGCGCCGCGTCCGGCCGGCGGCGCTCATCGGCTGGGGGCTGGCCGTGTCGGCGATCGGGTTCTGGATGCTGACGCGCGTCGATCCCTCCTCGGGTCTCCCGGCGCTCGTCGGCGGGTGCGTGGTGTACTCGCTCGGCCTCGCTCCGGTCTTCACGCTCACCACAGACATGATCGTGGGTGCCGCCCCACCGGAGCACGCGGGCGCGGCCTCCGCGCTCTCGGAGACCGGCTCGGAGCTCGGGGGCGCGCTGGGCATTGCCGTACTGGGCAGCATCGGGGCGGCGGTCTACCGCGGCGCAATGGCCCACGCCATTCCCGTCGGCGTGTCGCGCGAGGCGGGCGAGGTCGCGCGCGACACCCTGGGCGGCGCCGTGGCCGTGGCCAGGCAGCTCCCGGCGAGCGTCGGCGCCGAGCTGGTCGGGGCGGCGCGTGAAGCCTTCGGTCGATCGCTGGACCTGACGTCGTACGTCAGCGCGGGAGTGGTGCTGGCGACGGCTCTCGTGGTGCTGGTGCTGCTGCGACGGGCCCCACGGCCCGCGATGGACGACTGACGGCGCTGCCCGCGGCGTCCGGCCGCGGCGCTGGGGTTTCCGGGGCGTGGTGCGTGTGGCAGATTGCCGGCCCACGTCCTCGGGAGCCTTCATGCACGGTTTCGTCGTCCGCTCTTCCACCTTCGGCGCGGCGCTGCTGCTGCTGCTCGCCGGGTCCCTCGGCGCCCAGCAGCCGCCCGCGGGCCGCCCCGCCGGTCGCGGCCCGTCGCGCGGCACGCCCATCCAGCCCGGGGAGTCGTGCCCGCCCGGCACCACCGAGGTGCGGCCGCGGAGCTGCATGGCGCCCGAGTTCGCGCCGCCCAGCATCGTCGACTACCGCCCGCACTCGACGCTGGTCGTCCCCGCCCACACGGTGAGGCGCGCGAAGTATCCCGCGATCGACTACCACGGCCACCCGCGCGACCTCGTGGCGTCGAGCGAGGGGCTGGCGACGCTGGGCGCGGCGCTCGACAGCCTGAACGTCCGCATGATGATCGTCGCCGAGAACGTGTCCGGCGACCGCCTGAAGCGCACGCTGGCGTCGATCGGCGCGTCGCCGCAGATGAAGGACCGCCTCCGCGTGCTCGCCGGCATCGACTTCCGGAACGTGGGGCCCGGGTGGGCCGCCCGCGCCGTCGCGCAGCTCGAGGCGGACGTCGCCGCCGGCGCGGTGGGCGTGGGCGAGATCGGAAAGGGCTTCGGCCTCTCGATCCGAAAGGCCGACGGCTCGCGCCTCACGCTCGATGATCCCGAGCTGGATCCGGTGTGGGACGCCTGCGCGCGGCTCAAGCTGCCCGTGTTCATCCACACGGCGGACCCGCAGGAGTTCTTCCAGCCCATCGACTACTCGAACGAGCGCTGGCTGGAGCTGGCGCTCTTCTCCGACCGGCGCTACCCGTCCGACCAGTTCCCCAGCTTCGAGCAGCTGATGACCGAGCGGGACAACCTGTTCCGCAAGCATCCGCGCACGACCTTCGTCGCCGCGCACATGGGCTGGCACGCCAACGACCTGGGCCGGCTCGGCAAGCTGATGACGGAGATGCCGAACGTCTACACCGAGGTCGGCGCCGTGCTGTACGACATCGGGCGGCAGCCGCGCGCCGCGCACGACTTCTTCGTCGCGTACCAGGACCGCATCCTGTTCGGCAAGGACTCGTTCCAGCCCGAGGAGTACCCGTACTACTGGCGCGTGTTCGAGACGCGCGACGACTACTTCGAGTACTACCGCGACTACCACGCGTTCTGGAAGCTCTACGGCATCGACCTGCCGGACTCCGTGCTGAAGAAGGTCTACTACCAGAACGCGCTGCGGCTCACACCCGCGCTGCCGCAGACGGGGTGGCCGAAGTGACGCGCGAGCGGACCTTCGCGGCGTCATGACGACGACGGAGACGCACCGCGCGATCGACGCGGTCTGGCGGATCGAGTCGGCGAAGCTCATCGCCGGCCTCACGCGCATCGTGCGCGACGTGGGGCTGGCCGAGGACCTGGCGCAGGACGCGCTCGTCGCGGCGCTGGAGAAGTGGCCGGAGACCGGGGTCCCGGACAACCCGGGCGCGTGGCTCATGGCCACCGCCAAGCACCGGGCGATCGACGCGCTGCGCCGCGGGTCGCGGATCGAGCAGAAGCACCAGGAGCTGGTGCCCGAGCTGGAGGCGCGGCAGGAGCGGGCGGTGCCCGACCTCGACGCCGCGATCGACGACCACGTGGGCGACGACCTGCTCCGCCTGGTGTTCATCGCCTGCCACCCGGTGCTCTCGCGCGAGGCGCGCGTCGCGCTCACGCTCCGCCTCCTCGGCGGCCTGACGACGGACGAGATCGCGCGCGCATTCCTCGTCCCGGAGCCGACGGTGGCGCAGCGCATCGTGCGCGCGAAGAAGACGCTCGCCGAGGCGAAGGTCCCGTTCGAGGTGCCGCGCGGGGACGAGATGGCGGCGCGCCTCTCGTCCGTGCTCGAGGTGATCTACCTGATCTTCAACGAGGGCTACGCCGCGACCGCGGGCGACGACTGGATGCGGCCGGCGCTGTGCGAGGACGCGCTCCGGCTCGGCCGCATCCTGGCCGGGCTCGTGCCCAGCGAGCCGGAGGTCCACGGGCTCGTGGCGCTGATGGAGATCCAGGCCTCGCGGTCCCGCGCGCGGGTGGGGCCGAAGGGCGAGCCGATCCTGCTCCTCGACCAGAACCGGGCGCGGTGGGACCACGTCCTCATCCGCCGCGGGCTGGCGGCGCTGGATCGCGCGGAAGCGTTAGGTGGCGCGCTCGGCCCGTACGCGCTCCAGGCCGCGATCGCCGCCTGCCACGCACGCGCGCGGACCGCCGGCGAGACGGACTGGGTCCGCATCGCCACCCTCTACGACGCGCTCGGCCGGCTCACGCCGTCGCCGGTGGTCGAGCTGAACCGCGCGGTCGCCGTCTCGATGGCGTTCGGGCCGGCGGCCGGGCTTGAGATCATCGACGGCCTGACGTCGGTCCGGTCGATGGAGGGCTACCACCTCCTCCCCGCCGTGCGCGCCGACTTCCTCACGAAGCTCGGCCGGCTCGACGAGGCCCGCGCCGAGCTGGAGCGCGCGGCGTCGCTCACCCGCAACGCGCGCGAGCGCGAGCTGCTGCTCGCCCGCGCCGCGTCCGTCGCGCGCTAGCGCCGTTCTCGACACCATCAGGAGAAGCTGAACCACGGAGGGCAGAGGGGAGAACCTTGAAGAGCAGGACACGGATGAACACGGATAGGGGCACGGATGCACACGGATCTCTCCCTGCGCAGTCAAAGCTCCTCCCGCCCGGGCGGGCGTACTGGGCCAGTTCGAGGGCACCGAGAACAGCAACGGCAACGGCATTTTGACAGGATGCACAGGATGGTGAACAGGATGAGGGCCGCTCGGGACGCGAGGCCTCCCGGGGCCCGCATCCTGGTCACCATCCTGTTCATCCTGTTCATCCTGTCAAAATGCCGTCGCCGTTGCTTCAAACTGACCCAGTACCCGGGCGGGAAGAACTTTGACGCCGCCGGGCAGCATCCGTGTGCATCCGTGCACTTATCCGTGTTCATCTGTGTCCTGCTCTTCAGGGCGCCCCTCAGCGCCCCGTGATTCAATCGCGCTCGATTGACTCGAGAAAGGCTCTACTCGATCTGGTTCATGAGGCGCAGCACCTCCTCGTCCGCGTGCGGGTACTGCGGGTCCATGCGCTCGAGCGTGTCCACCATGACCTGCGCGACCAGGTAGTCGCGCACGCCCTTGTCGTCCGCCGGGACCACGAACCACGGCGCCCACGGCGTGCTGCACTCGGACAGGAGGTCGCGGTACGCTTCGGTGAAGTCCCGCCACCGGGCGCGGTCCTCCAGGTCGTCCGGGTTGAACTTCCAGTTCTTCTTCGGGTTCTCCAGCCGCGACACCAGGCGCTCGCGCTGCTCGGCGCGCGAGATGTGCAGGAAGAACTTGACGACCGTCGTGCCGTTCTCGCTCAGCATCCGCTCGAAGTCGTTGATCTGCGCGAAGCGGCGCCGCCAGACGTCCTCCCCGATCAGCGCCCGCACCCGCGGCACCAGCACGTCCTCGTAGTGCGAGCGGTTGAGCACGCCGATCTTGCCGTGCGGCGGCGCGACCTGGTGCACCCGCCAGAGGAAGTCGTGACGCCGCTCCAGCTCGGTGGGGGCCCGGAAGCTGGTGAACTCCAGCCCCTGCGGGTTCGGCGAGCCGAACACCTTTCGCACCAGGCCGTCCTTCCCCCCGGCGTCGCGCGCCTGGAGCACGACCAGCAGCGACCGCTTCCCCTCCGCGTACAGCGCCGCCTGAAGGTCCGCGAACCGCTCCAGCAGCTTCTCGGTCTCCTTCTTCATTGCCTTCTCGGCGGGCAGCTTGCGCGCGGGCAGCGTGGCGCGCTCGCCGTCCAGATGGACGCGCGAGCCCTGCTTGACGGGTTTCAGGATCATCGATCTGGGTCGGGGGTGGCGGGCGGCGGGCGCGGCGGGCTCAGCGCCCGGCGCGGCGGAGCGCGAGCACCGCGTTCAGCCCGCCGAACGCGAACGAGTTCGACAGCGCGCACTCCACCTCGGCGCGCCGAGCCTCGTTAGGGATCACGTCCAGCGCGCACTCCGGGTCGGCCTCGCCGAAGTTGGCCGTCGGCGGCAGCACGCCGTGATGCAGCGCGAGCAGCGTCGCCGCGGCCTCGATCGCGCCGGCGGCGCCGAGCGCGTGCCCGTGCATCGACTTGGTGGAGCTGACCGCGAGCCCGCGCTCGGCGTGCCCGCCGAACACCGCGCGCAGGGCGCGGCATTCGGTTGGGTCGTTCGCCGTGGTGCCGGTGCCGTGCGCGTTCACGTAGCCCACCTGCTCGGGGCGGATGCCGGCGTCGTCCAGCGCGGCACGCATCGCCTGCGCCGCGCCATCGCCCGAGGGCTGGGTCAGGTGATGCGCGTCGGACGACATGCCGAAGCCCACGACCTCCCCCAGCACCGTCGCCCCGCGGGCGAGCGCGGCGTCGAGCGGCTCGAGCACCAGCATCGCCGCGCCCTCGCCCAGAATCATCCCCTTCCGGTTGCGGTCGAACGGGCGGCAGGTGTCAGGCGAGACCACGCGCACGGCGTCCCACGCCCGCAGCAGCCCCGGGCTGAACGGGGACTCGCTGCCGCCGGCCAGCGCAACTTCTGCCATCCCGTTGCGCACCATCCAGTACGCGAGCCCGATGGCGTGCGTCGCCGACGAGCACGCGGTCGAGGTCGTGAACGCCGGCCCCGTGATCCCCAGCTGCATCGTCACCGCGCTGGCGCCGGCGTTCGCCATCGTGCGCGGGATGGTGAGCGGGTGCGGCCGCGTACGACCGTCGACGTAGATGTCCACGAAGCCGCGGTCCATCGTCGTCTGGCCGCCCAGGCAGGAGCCGGTGACCACCGCGGCGCGGGCGCGCCAGTCGCCGCCGGCCGCGAGCCCCGCCGCGTCCACCGCCTGACGAGCCGCGACGACGGCGAGCTGGGCGAAGCGGTCGAGCGTGTCGGCGGCGCGCGGCTCGAAGTGGGCGGTGGGGTCGAAGTCGCGCACCTCGGCGCCGTTCTGGAAGCGGAGCAGCGAGCAGTCGGCCTGCGTCACCGGCCCGATTCCCGGCCGGCCGGCGGCGAGCGACTCCCAGAACGCCGCCGGGTCGTTGCCGATGGCGGAGAGCACGCCGACCCCGGTCACCGCCACGCGACGCGTGGTCACGCGCCACTCGGCAGATGAGTCCGCAGCGCCGCGACGACGTCGCTCACGCTCCGGACGCCGCGCGCCGACTCGTTGGGGATGGTGATCCCGAAGCGCTCCTCGAGCTCGTAGACGATCTCGACCCCGTCGAGCGAGTCGAGCCCCAGCTCCTCGAAGGTGTGCTCCAGCCGCACCTGGTCGGCGGGGCGCTTGGCGGTCTTCGCCACGATGGCGATGACCTGCGACTCGACCTGCGTTCGATCGGAGTCCTGACGCGATGTCTGCTGCTGCTGATGCTCGTCCATCGAACACGTCCGGGACCAGGGGGGCGAAACGGGCGCTTCCGCCGCGCGAGTGCTGCTCAGGGGCGCCACGGCCGAGACCGCTCATCTGAAAGCTGCCCCCGCGGCTCGTCACTCGTAAAGGGCCTCGGCGACCTCGAGAGATCCATTGGTCGAGATTCGACCTCGCAGCCTGTGCATTGCGCAGCGTCCGCGCACGGCGCTTGCGATTGAGGACGGTGGGGCTCCAAATGTTTGACCCCATTCCCCGATTCGAGAATGAGCGGAACAGTCCGCCTGAAGTCGTTGAGGTTGTTGCAGCATGAGCATGTTCAGCTCCGCCGGCATCGCCGAGCGGGTGAGGTCACTCGTCAACTCCAGAGATCGCGGCGACACGAAGCGGGCGTCGGGTCGGCTGGGTGTGCCGGTGCAGGACCTTGACCTGATCGACCGGCTCTTTGCCGACCAGATGTGTGACGACCGCGCCCACGAGAGCGCGCTCAAGCTCCTCGCGGCCGTGACGCGGGGCTATCAGGCCGATCCGTGCTGGCTCCTCACCGGCCACACCGACATGCGGCGCGCGGAGCTGAGCCCGTCGGACCGGCTGAAGGTTGCCGACCTGCTGCTGCGGCTGGGCGACTTCCTGGTGCGCGAGCGCGCCGCCCACCGCCTGCTCCACGCTCAGCCGTGGGCCCGGGCATGCTGAACGGCGAGCGCGAAGTACGAGATGCGAAACGGCCTCGGGCAGATTCAGCGTCCTGAGGCCGTTTCGCATCTCGTACTTCGTGCTTGCCGTTCGAACCACGGCTCCGCGTACTCCCGCAGCCGTTCCATCACGTCGTCCAGCGCCGGCTCGATGCGGGCCAGTGCGTCCGTGAGCGGGTCGACGGCGAGGGCGGCCTGGTCGGCCAGGGCCGGCGCGAGGCTCGCCTCGTACTCCTCCAGGAGCCTCACCTTCCGCGCGACGGGAACCTCCGGAGCGATCAGCGCGCGGTCGAGCTCCTGCTCGTACGGGCTCTTCGGCACCAGCGACCACCACGGCTCGACCCGGTAGCGCTGCCAGAAGGCGCGGAGTTGGAAGCGGGCCGCGCCGCCGCGCAGCCCCTCATCCGGCGACGCCTGACGAAGCTGCGCCGGAAAGTGGTGCCCCTCGCTCCACGCCACGTCCACCGTGAAGCGGTCGCGGAGCGCGTCGACGGCGAGCGCGACGTAGCCACTCCCCTGCGGTCCGGGCCGCCACTCGTAGAGATGCACCCCGCGCACCCCCGACCGCGCCTTCCGCTCCCGGAACTGCGGCAGCGCGCCTCTCAGTCGGACGGTAAATCGTCTGCGAAGGGCCTTCGCGAGCTCGTAACGCACGAGAATCGGGACGGGGGATGGGGGATGGGGGAGGAACTGCGAAAGTCGTCAGCAGTTCCTCCCCCATCCCCCATCCCCCGTCCCCTCAGTCCGTGATCAGCTTCGCCGGCGCGATCGCGCCGTGCTGGGCGTCGATCCACGAGCGGTGGTAGCTCGGATCCTCGATCCCCCTGGCGGCCTTGGCGACCTTGAGCGGGCGGAAGGAGTCCATCATCACGGCCAGCTCGTTCGTCCACTTCTGGCCGATCGACTCCTCGTAGCGGCCCGGGTGAGGGCCGTGCGGGAGACCGTCCGGGTGGTGCGTGATGCTGCCGAACTCTATCCCCTTCCGGCTCATGAACTCCTCGGACGCGTAGTAGATCACCTCGTCCGAGTCGACGTTGCTGTGGTTGTACGGGGCCGGAATCGCGTTCTCGCCGAAGTCGTACGGGCGCGGGCAGAAGGAGCAGATCACGAAGCCGTCGCCCTGGAAGGTCTGGTGCACCGGCGGCGGCTGGTGCACGCGCCCCACGATCGGCTCGAAGTCGCGGATGTTGAACGCCCAGGGATAGAAGTAGCCGTCCCACCCCACGACGTCGAACGGATGGTGGTCGAGGATGAACTCGTTGAGGGCGTCGTACTGCTTCACGAGGATCCGGAAGTCCCCCATCTCGTCGTGCGTGTTGAGCTGGAGCGGGCGGCGCATGTCGCGCTCCGAGTACGGCGCGCCCTCCAGCAGCTGGCCGAACTCGTTGCGGTAGCGCTTGGGCCAGCGCACGTGCCCGCGGCTCTCCATGACCAGGAACTTCTGCTTCTTCGTCAGGTCCAGCTTCCACCGGTGCATGATCCCGCGGTGGACGATGACGTAGTCCCCCTCCTGGTACGGCAGCTCGCCGTAGACGCTCTCCAGCACGCCGCCCCCCTTCGCCACGTACACGACCTCGTCCGCCTGGGCGTTGCGGTAGAAGTGCGCGTCCTGCTCGTCAGGCTCCACGTAGAGCATGGCGATGTCCTGGTTGAACAGGAGCGGGACGCGGTCGAGCGTCGGGCTGCCGCCGGGCTTCACCTTCGACGTGACGAAGTGGCGGTGCTTGAGCGCGGCGTCCTCCTCCGCCTCCCAGACGATCTCCTTCAGCCGCTTCACCGACTTCACCGTCGTCGGCGGGTGCGTGTGGTAGAGCAGCGACGAGGTGCCGGTGAACCCCTCGTGCCCCATCAGCTCCTCGGCGTAGATCCCGCCGTTCGGCTTGCGGAGCGCCGTGTGGCGCTTGCGCGGGACTTCCCCGAGCGTGTGGTAGATCGGCATCGCGTCCTCTCGAGCTGACTGGTGGCGCTAGTACCGCCGGTGGCGGCTCGACTCGCGGCGCAGCGCGCGCAGCGACGCGCTCTCGATGAGCATGAGCCAGAGCGCGAGCCCGACGACGAAGGAGACCACGAGCACGGCGACGAACACCACCCGCGAGCTGTTGTCGGTCGTCGCCTGCATCAGCAGGACGACCAGCACGGCGAACAGCGCGCCGCCCAGGCAGACCGAGAACCAGTTCACCCGCTCCTGCACGCGGATCCCCGGCGCCCACGCGCGCGACCCCAGTCGGTCGCTCGCCAGCGCGACCAGCATTCCCGCCGCGGCCATGACCGCGCCCCACTCGACCGACACCACCTGGAGCCGCGACCTGCCGCCCCCGAGCTGGGAGACGCCGAACAGGAACACGACCGCGGCCGCGTACCCCACCCACTGGAGCGTGCGCGCGTAGCCGCCGCTGCGGTTGGCGTCGTCGAGCGCGTGCTTCTTGCGCTCGGCGGTGATGCGCTCGTGTGCGCCCGACGGCGTCGGCGTCGGCGGCGTGCGTTGGTCGCTCAGAGGTTACCCCGGAGCGCCTGCTCGCGCTCGATCGCCTCGAACAGCGCCTTGAAGTTCCCCTTCCCGAAGCTGCGCGCGCCCTTCCGCTGGATGATCTCGTAGAACACCGTCGGACGGTCCTGCACCGGCTTGGAGAAGATCTGGAGCAGGTACCCCTCGTCGTCGCGGTCGACCAGAATGCCGAGGTCCTTCAGCGGCGCCACGTCCTCGTCGATCGGCCCCACGCGCTCGATCAGGTCGTCGTAGTACGTCGTCGGCACGCGCAGGAACTCCACGCCGCGGTGCTTCAGCGCGCCCACCGTCTCCACGATGTTGTTCGTGATGATGGCGATGTGCTGCACCCCCGCGCCGCGGTAGAACTCCAGGTACTCGTCGATCTGCGACTTCTTCTTCCCCTGCGCGGGCTCGTTGATCGGGAACTTGATGCGGTCGTTCCCGTTGGCCACCACCTTCGACATGAGCGACGAGTACTCGGTCGAGATGTCGTTGTCGTCGAACGAGATCAGGTTGCGGAAGCCGAGCACGTCCTGGTAGAACTTCACCCAGCGGTCCATCTGCCCCAGCTCCACGTTGCCCACGCAGTGGTCCACGTACTGGAGCCCCACCGGCGACGGGATCCAGACGCTCCCACCGGCCGGCTTGAAGCCAGGCATGAAGCCCCCGTCGTAGTTCTTGCGCTCGACCAGCGAGTGGATCGTCTCGCCGTACGTCCGGATCGCCGCGATCACGACCTCGCCGTGCTCGTCCCGCAGCACCGCCGGCTCCTGCGCCGGCTTCGCGCCGCGCTCCACGGCCTTCGAGAACGCCTCGCGCGCGTCGTCTACCCACAGCGCGATGTCGTGCACGCCGTCCCCGTGCTTGTGCACGTGCTCGGCGATCGGGTGGTCCGGTCCGAGCGCGGAGGTGAGGATGAACCGCACCTTGTTCTGCTCCAGCAGGTAGCTCGCGCGATCGCGCGTCCCCGTCTCCGGCCCGCGGTAGGCGGTCAGCTGGAAGCCGAACGCCGAGCGGTAGAAGTGCGCCGCCTGCTTCGCGTTCCCGACCCAGAACTCGATGTAGTCGGTCCCATTGATGGGGAACGTGTCCTGCGCGGCCTCCGGTACGGGCGTGGTCTGCGTGGCCATCAGTCCTCCAGAGGGGTGAGACTCCTGGCGAGAATCTAATAGGGGTTCGCGTTGGAGGTCACGGGGCCGGGCGGCGGCGGCGGGACGGCGGGACGGACGCTCCGGTCCAGCCGTCCCGCCGCCGCCGCCCGGCCCCGTGACCTCCCCTGCCATCAGGACCGCAGCTCCTCGAGATCTCGAAACAGTTCCAGCGCCTCCGGATTCGCCAGCGCGTCCAGGTTCTTCACCGGCCGCCCGTGCACCACGTCGCGCACCGCCAGCTCGGTGAGCTTGCCGCTGATCGTGCGCGGGATGTCCCGCACCTGCACGATCTTCCCGGGCACGTGGCGCGGGCTCGCGTGCTCGCGGATGCGGCGGCAGATGCGCTCGCGCAGCGCGTTGTCCAGCGTGCGGTCGTCTCGGAGGCGGACGAAGAGCACGATGCGCGACTCGTCGCTCCCGGGCCCGCCCACGCGCTGCTCGATCGCCAGCGACTCCAGCACCTCCGGGAGCTGCTCCACCTGGCGGTAGATCTCCGCCGTGCCGATCCGCACGCCGCCGGGGTTCAGCGTCGCGTCGCTGCGGCCGTAGATGATTACGCCGCCGTGCTCGGTGAGCTCCGCCCAGTCGCCGTGGCGCCAGACGCCGGGAAAGACGTCGAAGTACGCCGAGCGGTACTTGGCGCCGTCCGGGTCGTTCCAGAAGCCGACCGGCATGCTCGGGAACGGGCGCGTGCACACCAGCTCCCCCGGCTCGCCGACCACGCTCCGCCCGCCCTCGTCCCACACCTCCACCGCCATCCCCAGCCCCCGCGTCTGGATCTCGCCGCGCCACACCGGCGCCACGGGGTTCCCCAGCGCGAAGCAGGAAATGATGTCGGTGCCCCCGCTGATGCTCGCCAGCTGCACGTCGGACTTCACGGCGCGGTACACGTAGTCGAAGCTGTGCGCGGCGAGCGGGCTCCCGGTCGAGAGCACGGCCCGCAGCGCGCGCAGGTCGTGCGTCCGCGCCGGCTCCAGCCCCTCCTTCTCCGCCAGCGCCAGGTACTTCGCGCTCGTCCCGAAGACGGTGATCCCCTCGCGCTCGGCCAGCTCCCAGAGGATCTCCTTCCGCGGCGCCAGCGCGGCGCCGTCGTACAGCACGAGCGTCGCCCCGGTGGCGAGCCCGCTCACCAGCCAGTTCCACATCATCCACCCGCAGGTGGTGAAGTAGAAGAGCACGCTCTCCCGCGTCAGGTCGGTGTGCAGCGCGTGCTCCTTCAGGTGCTGGAGCAGCGTCCCGCCGGCGCCGTGGACCATGCACTTCGGGAGGCCGGTCGTGCCTGACGAGTACATGACGTACACCGGGTGCCCGAACGGCAGCCGCTCGAAGCGCAGCGTCTCCGCCGGCGGGCCGGGCGGCGCCCACTCGCCGGTCTCGAGCCCCCAGTCGCCGCCCAGCGTCCCCTCGTGCAGGAAGTCGTCCCACCGCACCGCGTTCGCGATCCGCGACAGGTCGAACTCCTCGCGCAGCCACGGCGCCACCACCACCCGCTCGATCCCGGGGATGTCGTGCACGATCTCCCGGATCCGCTCCAGGCAGTCGATCTCCTTCCCCGCGTACCGGTAGCCGTCGGCGCAGACGAGCACGCGCGGCTGAATCTGCCCGAAGCGGTCCAGCACCCCCTTGGCGCCGAAGTCCGGCGAGCACGACGACCACACCGCGCCGAGGCTCGTCGTCGCCAGCATCGCCACCACCGCCTCGATCGTGTTCGGCACGAACCCGGCGACCCGGTCGAAGGGCCGCACGCCGAGCACGCGCAGCGACGCCGCGAACGCCGCCACCTCCGCGTACAGCCCGGCGTAGGAGACCGCCCGCCGCCGCCCCTGCTCGCTCCACGACACGAGCGCCGTGCGCTCGTCGCGAAAGCGCAGCAGGTTCTCGGCGAAGTTGAGCGTCAGGTGCGGAAACCACGCCGGACCGAGCCTCGGGTCGGGCGGTGCCATGCGGTCGAGCCCCCAGCCCGCCTCGTCGTCGGCGTGCGTCACCTCGCCGATTACCCCGCAGAAGTCACGCACCGCGTGCCAGAACTCCTCCGGCCGCTCCACCGACCAGTGGTACAGCGCCGCGTAGTCGCGGACGTCTTCGCCGCCGGCCTCGTGCTGCACAAAATTGATGAAGCGCGTCATGTTCGCCCGCGCCACGCGCTCCGCGCTCGGCACCCACAGTGGCGCCACTTCGGCTTCAGTCATTCAGGTCTGCTCCGGCTGTACACACCCAGCTGGCTCTCTTTGTGGTTGAATCGCCCTTCAGCAAAGCCGACCGAGAGAGGGCCTCCTCGTTCGTGTGCTCTTCCTCGGTGTCGCTGTTTCTCCGTGGCAGCATTCGCAGTTCCGCTCCCTACCGCTGCTCCCTAGGGCGATGCCCGCTCTCGCGCCCGCTCGTACACGACGCGCCCGCCGAGGACGGTCATCTCGACCGCGACCGAGTGGATCTCCAGCGGCGGCACCTCGAACAGGTTGCGATCCAGCACCACCAGGTCCGCGCGCTTTCCCGGTTCGATCGAGCCGCGCTCGCGCTCGCGGAAGGCCTGGTACGCGCCGTCGATCGTGTAGGCGGCGATCGCCTGTTCCAGCGTCAGGCGCTCCGCCGGAATGTAGGCCGAGTCGGCGCGCCCGTCGGCGTCGCGCCCGCCGAGGTGGCGGCGCGTGACCGCGGTCTCGAGCCCCTCCACCGGCACCAGCGACGTCACCGGCCAGTCGGTCCCCCAGGCGATCCGCGCGCCCGCGCCCAGCATCGTCAGGTGCGGGTAGAGCCACCGCGAGCGCATGGGACCCAGCCTCGGCTCGGCGAACTCGCGATTGAGGTCGTCGCCGCGCGCCCAGAGCGGCGACATCGCCGCGATCACGCCCAGCTCGCGCAGGCGCGGGATGTCCGCCGGGTCGATGAGCTGCACGTGCGCCAGCGTGTGCCGGGCGTCGCGCGCCCCGTTCGCCCGCCGCGCCGCCGCGAACGCGTCCAGCGCCTCGCGCACCGCGCCGTCGGCGATGGCATGCACGTGGATCTGGAAGCCGAGCGAGTCCAGCCGAGTGACCAGCCGGTGGAGCCGATTCCTCGGGATGAACAGCGGGCCCCGGTCGTCGCCGCGCCCCACGTAGGGCTCGAGCAGACGCCCCGTGTACTGCTCGATGATCCCGTCGAGCATCAGCTTGACGCAGGTGGCGCGAGGCGTCCCGGACGGGTGCCGCGCCCGCCAGGCCACCACCGCGGCAACCTGTCGGTCGTCGTCGCCCGACGCCTCCCACCCGTGGCAGATCACCGCGTCCGGGATCGGCAGCCCCTCGCGCTGGCGCGCCGCGAACCGAGTCACTCCCTCGTCCCCCGCACCGGCGTCCACCACCGCCGTGATCCCGTTCCGCCACAGCTCGGCCAGGAACAGGCTGTCGCCGCGCGCTCGCTGCGCCGGCGTGGACCTCGGCACGTGCCGCTGCACCAGTCCCTTGGCGGCCTCGTAGAGTGCGCCATCAGGCTCCCCGGTCGCCGGGTCGCGGCCGACGATTCCGTTGGGCGGGTCGGCGGTCGCGCGCGTCACGCCCGCCAGCGCCAGGGCGCGGCTGTTCGCCCAGCCGGTGTGCCCGTCGGAGGCGCTCAGGAACGCCGGCCGGTCGGGCACGAGCGAGTCGAGCATCTGCCGCGACGGCACGCCCGCCGGCTTGAACGCGCCCACCTCCCACCCGCCTCCGGTGATCCACGGCTGCGCCGGATTCGCGGCCGCGAACTCGCGGACCCGTCGGAACAGCTCCGTGCGGTCGAAGACTCCGTGCAGCCGGAGCGAGGTCAGCCCCAGCCCGCCTCCGGGGTGGACGTGCGAGTCCTGGAAGCCCGGCAGCAGCATCCGCCCGCGCAGCTCGACCACGCGCGTCCGCGCGCCCGTCAGCCGCCGGGCGCCGGCGTCATCGCCCACGTAGACGATCCGCCCGCCGCGCACCGCGGCCGCCGTCGCCCAGCTCCGCGCGGCGTCCACCGTGTACACGGCGCCGCCGACGAACACGAGATCGGCCTGCTCGGCGGCGGGCGCCGCGGCCCGCCGGGGCTGCGCCCACGCGGTCGCCGCGAGCAGGACGCCCGCCGCGCACGCGCCAGCGAGCGGCCGGAAGAGAACATGTCGCATCGGCGCGAATGTACCGGACGCCGGGCGGCGATGCGAGGGAGTGGCTCAGCGCGCGGGCGGCGGTGCTCCGGCCGGCTCCAGCCACCCGTGGCGCCGCATCCAGGTGGCGGCGAGCGCGGGCCACGCCGAGAGCGCGGGGTCGCCCGGCCCGAGCGCGAACCCGTGTCGCCCCGACTCGAAGACGTGCATCTCGACCGGTACGCCCGCCGCCTTCAGCGCCTGGTAGAACATGAGCGAGTTCTCGGCGGGCACGGACGCGTCGTCCGTGCTCGCGATCAGGAACGTGGGCGGCGTCTCGCGCGTCACCTGCGTCTCGTTCGACAGGAGCCGCCCGAGCTCCGGGGGAGGGTCGTCGCCGAGCAGCCGCGCCCGCGAGCTCTTGTGCGTGAACCGCTCCTCCATGGTGATCACCGGGTAGACGAGCACCATGAAGTCCGGGCGCGAGCTCGCGCGCTCCACGCTGTCCGCCGCCGCTGCCTCGCCCGCGTCGAAGCGCGTGCCCGCCGTGGACGCCAGGTGGCCGCCGGCCGAGAAGCCGACGACGCCAACCCGGCGCGGGTCCACGCCCCACTCCGCGGCGCGCGCACGTACCACACGGATCGCGCGCTGCGCGTCCTGGAGCATCGCCGGATGGTGATAGCGCGGCCCCAGCCGGTACTCCACGACGAACGCCACGACGCCGATCGACGTCAGCCATCGCGCGGTCTGCGCGCCTTCCTTGTCGAGCGAGATGTGGCCGTACGCCCCGCCGGCGAAGACGACCGCGGCGGCGCCGTTCCCCCGGCCGGCCGGCGGCAGGTACGGCGTCATCGTCGGCCGGTCCACCGAGCTGTCGCCCACCGCGCCCGGCGCGCGGCCAGGCCAGAGCGCCACCGCCGGAGCCGCGCGCATCGAGTCGGCGAGCGCGGCGGGGGCGGCTGGAGGAAGCGTGCGCTGCGTCGCGCAGGCGGGGATCGCGATGCCCAGCAGGCCGGCGAGCAGCCGCGGCCGCGTCGGGCGCACGCTACGGAATCGCATTCGGGACCGCGTCTTTCGTTCAGTCACGCCGGTCGAGCGACTGGCGCAGGTCGTCGATCAGGTCGTCCGGATGCTCCAGGCCGATCGAGCAGCGGAGCAGGTCGTCGGGCGTCCGCGACGCCGGCCCCTCCACCGTCGCCCGATGCTCGATCAGGCTCTCCGCGCCGCCCAGGCTCGTGGCGCGCGTGAACAGCTTCACCCCCGCCGCGACGCGCAGCGCCCACTCGCGCCCACCGCGCACGCGGAAGGAGAGCATCCCGCCGGGGAGTCGCATCTGCCGCGCGGCGACGTCGCTGCCGGGATGCGTCGCGAGCCCCGGGTAGTACACCGCGTGCACCGCCGGATGCTCGGCCAGGAAGCTCGCGACCGCGAGCGCGCTGGCGGAGTGCTGCCGCATCCGGTGCGGCAGCGTGCTCACGCTGCGCAGCAGCAGCCAGCACTCGAACGGCGACGGCACGGCGCCCCCGGCCCGCTGGAGCTCTCGCACGCGTCGGAAGAGCGCGTCCTCCTCGCGCGCCACCAGCGCGCCGCCGAGCACGTCGCTCTGCCCGCCGATGTACTTCGTGGTGGCGTGCATCACCAGGTCGGCGCCCAGCTCGAGCGGGCGCTGGAGCGCCGGCGTGGCGAAGGTGTTGTCGCACACGCAGCGCGCGCCGCCCGCGTGCGCCACCTCCGCCACCCGCGCGATGTCGGTGACGGTGAACAGGGGGTTGGACGGCGTCTCCACCCACACCAGGCGCGTGGTCGGGCGCATCGCGCGCTCCACCTCCGCCGGGTCGGTCATGTCGGCGAAGGTCGCCTCCAGCCCCCACGGCCCGAACACGGTGCGCAGCAGGTTCTGCGTGCCGTAGTACGCATCCCTCGGCGCGACGACGTGGTCCCCGGGCGAGAGCGCCTGAAGCACCGCGTGCGTGGCCGCCGACCCCGAGCTGAACGCCGCCGCCGCGGCGCCCCCTTCGAGCGCGGCCAGGCACTCCTCCAGCGCCGCGCGATTCGGGTTCCCCTCCCGCGAGTACAGGAATCCGCCGGGCAGGCTCCCGTCCGTCTCGCGCTCGTACGTCGTCGAGAGATGGATCGGCGTCGCCACCGCGCGCGTCGCGGGGTCGATGTGCCGCCCGGCATGGACGGCGAGCGTCTCGATGCGCATGAGGTCTCGTTGAATGTGAGCCGAGCGCCGAGTCCCGACGGCCGAGTCCCGATGCTCAGTTCGCCGCGCCGCGCGGCAGCGGGTCCGGAAGGTCGGCGACCACGTAGGCCATCACCGCCATGGTCGCCACGCACAGCGCCACCTCGCGCGGGTCCAGCTTGTCGATCGTGTCCGCCTCGCTGTGGTGGTACCAGAAGTACTTCGAGCCTTCCACCGCCAGCCCCATCACCGGCACGCCGCGCTCCTGCAGCGGCCCGATGTCGGCGCCCCCGCCGCCGCGCGTCACCGTCCCGGCGCCGATGCGCTCCAGCAGCCGGGCGACCGAGCTCACCACCGCGAACGCGTCGTCGCTCCCGGTGAAGCCGAAGCCCGTCGGCTTGAACGCCCCCTCGTCGCTCTCGATGGCGAGCACGTGCTTGTCCACCTGCGCCGCGTGCGCGTCGCGGTAGCCACGGCCGCCGCGCAGGCCGTTCTCCTCGTTCGTCCACGCCACGACGCGCACCGTCCGCCGCGGGCGCAGCCCGAGCATCTTCATCAGCCGCACGGCCTCCCAGGCCGCCACCACGCCGCCCCCGTCGTCCATCGCGCCCGTGCCCACGTCCCACGAGTCGATGTGGCCGCCGAGCACCACCACTTCGTCCGGCCGCTCCCGCCCCACGATCTCCGCGACCACGTTGCGCGACGGCGCGTCGGGCAGCGTCCGCGCGCCCATCGTGAGCGTGACCGTCGGGTGCTCGCCGCGCTCGGCCATGCGGCGCAACGTCATCGCGTCCTCCACCGACACCGCCGCGCCCGGGATGCGCCTGACGACGTTCATCGAGTCGTAGCGGAGGCTCCCCGTGTGCGGATTCTGCATCGAGAACGAGGACACCGAGCGGATCAGGCTCGCCACCGCGCCGGCCCGCGCCGCCTCGACCACGCCGGCGCCGCGGTAGCGCACGGTCTCGCGGTAGCTGGTGAAAGGCACGTCGAACAGCACGATCTTCCCCTTCGCCTCGGCGGCCCGCCGCTGCAGCTCCTCGAAGCTGCCGACCACGATCACCTCGGCGGTGATCCCCGCCGCCGGCGTGCCGACCGAGCCGCCGAGCCCGATCATGTGCAGCCGACGCGCGCGCGGCTTGACCAGCACCGCCGACTCGCGCCCGCGCACCCAGTGCGGCACCATCACCGGCTCGCCGCGCACGTTCTCCAGGCTGTCGCGCTTCATCTCGGCGATCACCCAGTCGATCGTCCGCTCGAGGCTCGCCGACCCGCTCAGCCTGTTGCCGAAGCGGTCCACCATCTCGGCCAGCCGCCGGTAGGCCGCGCTGTCGCGCAGCGCCGCCTCGATCAGCCTGTCGGCGTCGGCGCGGTAGCGCTCGACGTCGGCGGGCGCCGGCGCGGTACCCTGAGCGAGCACGGAACCGCCAGTGAGAGCGAGCGCGGCGCCCAACGCCGCGACCGAACGAAGGATGCGCATCGAGTCCAGATCTCCGAGTGGGGGGCGACGAAGACTAACGGGTGGGCGGGGACGCCGGCTATGACGTTCTTGAGGGATGGCGGATGGCGGGATGGCGCTGGTCGGGCGCGCCCGACGTCCTCCCGCCCGTCGACCCAGCGTGAGAACTCCCACTGGCGGCCGGACTGACGGCGGTCACGCCCTCGAGCTACGCCCGTCGCCCCTCGCCAGAAGCTGAACCACGGACCGGATCGGGGTCGATCACGATGTCGGCGAGCGCCGCCGCCCCGGGCCCGGGCGCCGCCGGCGGCGCGACGGCATCGTCGCAGCCAATCACCCCACGACGAGCAGACCGATCGCTGAGAATGCGATGACGTTTTTCATGGAGCCTCTCGGAGCCTCTGCAGGGTCGGAGTTCACGTCGGCGAGTGAATCGCGACCCGTCTCGCCGCCGCGAAGGCGAGACGGGTCGCGCACAAGGTCCTCCGGCGATCCGCTCAGCGGACTGCGGTCGGCGTCGCGGAGCTGCCGAGCAGGGTGCCGTTGCCGAGCTGGCCGTAGTAGTCGTAGCCCCAGCAGTACGCCCCGCCGCCGACGGTCGGCACGCAGCTGTGGAAGCCCCCCGCGCTCGGCACGCGAGCCGTTAGGCTGCCCGCCACCTGCACCGGCGTCAGGCGGTTGGTGGTCACGGTGCCGTCGCCGAGCTGTCCGCTGCTGTTGTTGCCCCAGCAGTAGGCCACGTTCGTGCTGTTCACGGCGCAGCTGTGGTAGATGCCCGCGTCCACGTCGAGGAACGAGAAGGACCCGGAGACCACGACCGGCGTCAGGCGGTCGATCGTCGTGCCGTCGCCGAGCTGGCCGTGGTAGTTGTCGCCCCAGCAGTAGGCGTTGCTGCCCATTCCGGTGCCGCAGCTGTGGCCCTGCCCCGCGCTCAGCCCCCGGAACTGGAGCCCGCCGGACACCGCCGTCGGCACCAGGCGGTTGGTCGTGGTGCCGTCGCCGAGCTGACCCTGGGGGTTGGAGCCCCAGCAGTAGGCCAGGTTGGTGGGCGTGGCCACGCCGCAGCTGTAGCCGTTCCCCGCGGTCACCAGCCGGATCGCGAGGCCGCCGGTCGCCTGCACCGGCGCCAGGCGGGCGATGGTCGTGCCGTCGCCGAGCCCGCCGGTGGCGTTGTTGCCCCAGCAGTACACGGCGCTGGTGGTGGTCACGCCGCAGCTGTGGTTGTAGCCGGCGCTCACGTGCCGGAACGCCAGTCCGCCGGCCACCGGAGTCGGCGACAGGTGGTCGGTCGTCGAGCCGTCGCCGAGCTGGCCGGAGATGTTGCTGCCCCAGCAGTAGGCGATGGACGTCGTCGTCACGCCGCACGTGTGCGTGTGCCCCGAGCTCACCTGCCGGAACACGAGCCCGCCCGCCACCGGCACCGGGCTCTGGCGGCCGGTCGTCGAGTTGTCGCCGAGCTGGCCGCTCTCGTTCCGCCCCCAGCAGTACGCCACGCTGCCGGCGTCGAGACCGCACGTGTGGAAGCGACCAGCGCTCACGCTGCTGAAGGGGATCGGCGGGGGAAAGAAGGAGATCGGACGGTCGATCAGGACCGGCTCGCTGGGGACTGGATCGATGGGGATGATGGTCTCGGCGAGCACCGACGCAGGCTTGGGCTCTGTCGGACGCGTGGACTCGTCGCAGCCGACGGTCGCCGCGGCGAGCAGGACGAGCACGGCGACGCGAAGCGCGCTGATACGGCTGGAGGGAGATCGCATGGTCAGGTCCTCGGGTGTCGGGAAGCTGGCTGGGCCGAGATCGGCCATCCCGATCGCGGCGTCTCCGGCCCGACATACGCAACCGCGGCCCAGAACCCATCATCGAGGGCAGTCTCCCCCCGGCGGCCCGTCTGGTGAGAAGATTCCGGCGGTCGATGCGTTACCTCATGGATGACTCGACCCTCGGACGGCTCGGCTCTCGACCCATTGATCGCGGCGGGCGGCGGCAGCGGCGCGCCGCCGCTGGACGCGCTGTTCACGCGCGTCTACGAAGAGCTGCGGCGCCTCGCGCACCAGGTCCGGGGTGGCCGCGCCGGCGCGACCCTCGACACGACGGCGCTCGTCCACGAGGCCTACATCAAGCTCGCTCCCTCGTCGGGGACGACGTGGGAGAGCCGCGCCCACTTCTTCGGCGCGGCCGCGCGCGCGATGCGGCAGATCCTCGTGGACGCGGCACGCCGACAGCTCGCCGGAAAGCGCGGCGGCGCGCAGGCGGCCGTCTCGTTCGATGAGGCGCTGCATCCGGCCCCCGTCCGCGCCGCGGAGCTGCTCGCGCTCGACGAGGCGATCGAGAAGCTTCGCCAGTTCGACTCGCGAGGCGCGCAGGTGGTCGAGTACCGCTTCTTCGCGGGCCTCTCGACACGCGAGACGGCCGAGCTGCTCGGCGTCTCCACCGGCACGGTGGAGCGGGACTGGTGCGCCGCGCGCGCCTGGCTCGCGCTCCAGCTGGCGGACGGTGCGCCGGGAAGTTCGCCGTGACGCCGGAGCGGTGGGAGCGAATCGTCGTCCTCTTCGAGGAAGCCCGCGAGCGCCCCGTCGTGGAGCGGACGCGGTTCCTGGAGAGCGCCGCCCTGGACGGCGAGATGCGGGGCGCCGTGGAACAGCTGCTTCGCGCCGACGCGTCCGCGTTCCCCCTGCTCGACGGCTCGCCCCGCGTCCTGGCCGCCGCCGTGTCGCCGCGCCTCTCGGCGCCGAGGCTCGCCGGGCAGCGCGTCGGCCCGTACACCCTGGTGCGCGAGCTCGGCCGCGGTGGGATGGGCGTCGTCTACCTCGCCGACCGCGAAGACCTCGAGAAGCTGGTGGCGCTGAAGCTGGTGAGCGGCGGGCTCGCGTCCCCCGACCGGATCGAGCGCTTTCTCCTCGAGCGGCGCGTGCTCGCCCAGCTGGCGCACCCGCACATCGCCGGCCTCCTGGACGCGGGCGTCACCGACGACCGGACGCCGTGGTTCGCCATGGAGTACATCGAAGGCGAGCCGATCGACGGCTACTGCGACTCGCGCCGGCTGGCCGTGGCGGACCGCCTCGCGCTCTTCGAGCAGGTGTGCGAGGCGGTGTCGTACGCGCACCAGAACCTGATCGTGCACCGCGACCTGAAGCCGAGCAACATCCTGGTCACGCGGGCGGGCCGGGTGAAGCTGCTCGACTTCGGCATCGCCAAGCTGCTCGAGTCGCCGTCCGACGATGCCGCCGCGCTCACGCGCACGGGCGTCCGGGCGCTGACCCCGGAGTACGCGGCGCCCGAGCAGCTCCGCGGCGGCCGGGTGACGACCGCGACCGACGTCTACGGGCTCGGCGTGCTGCTCTACGAGCTGCTCACGGGGCAACGCCCGCACGCCGGTGCCGCGCGTGAGGAGTGGAGCGTGGAGCACGCCATCCTCGAGCGGGAGGTAGCGCGACCGAGTTCGGCCGTCGTCCGGACGGCGGAGCGGCGGGAGGGCGCCGCCGGTCGAGCCGCCTCGCCCGATCGCGAGACCATCGCGGCCGCGCGCGCCACGACCGTCGCGCGCCTGCGCCGGCAGCTGCGCGGGGACCTGGACACGATCGTGCTCAAGTCGCTGGCGAAGGAACCCGAGCGGCGCTACCCGACCGCCGAGCGGCTCCTCGACGACCTGCGGCGGCATCGCCGCGGCCTGCCCGTCGCCGCCAGGCCCGATACGGTCGTCTACCGCGCGGCGAAATTCGTGAGGCGGCACCGCGCGGCCGTCGTCGCGGCGTCGCTCGGCGTGCTGTCCATCGTGCTGGGATTGGCCGCCGCGCTCTGGGAGCAGGGACGCGCGGCGCGGGAGCGGGACATCGCCAGGCGCGAGCGCGACAAGGCCAGGCGGGTGGTGGAGTTCATCACCGGCGTGCTCGCGGCCGCGGATCCTGGCGAGGCGCGCGGCGACACGCTGAACGTCTACGACCTGCTGGCCAGGAGCGAGCGGGGCATCGACACCGCGCTCGCCAACCAACCCGAGGCGCAGGCGGACCTCTGGAACGTGGTCGGGCAGGTGTACTCCGGGCTCGGCGAGTACGAGCACGCGCGGCTCCTCCTGGAGCGCGCGCTGGCCGCACGCCGCAAGGCCCTCGGCGACCAGCACCCGGACGTGGCGGAGAGCGCCGTGGAGCTGGGCGTCGTCCTGCGCGCCCAGGGTGACTACCAGCGCGCCGAACGGCTGGTCCGCGAGGCACTCTCGACCCGGCGCGCCCTCTTCGGCGAGGCACACGCCGAGGTGGCCGCGACCCTCAACGTCCTCGCAGAGGTCCTGTATTACAAGGGCGAGTACGCGCGCGCCGCCGAGATGATGCGGGAGGCCCTCGCCGTGAACCGCCGGCACGGGGCCGATTCCGGCCTTGTTGCCACCAGCCTGGTGAACCTGGCGGAGACGCTCCGACCGCTCGGCCAGCTCGAGGAGGCCGAGCGGATGTTCAAGGACGCATTGCGTATCCGCCGGGCCGTGCTGGGCAACGACCATCCGCTCGTTCCGGCCACGCTCACCAGTCTCGCGGCACTTCTGCGTGACCTCGGTGACTACGCCGAGGCCGAGTCCCTCCTCAGGGAAGCGCTGGCGACCCGCCGCGCGATCCTCGGTGCCGAGCACCCCGACGTCGCCTCGACCCTCACCGCACTCGCCTACGTGCTGCACTGGCAGGGGGACTACGCCGGGGCCGAGCCGCTGTACCGGCAGGCGCTGGCGATCGACCGCCAGCGGCGCGGCCCGGACAACCAGGAGGTGGCGATGGACCTGTTCGCGCTCGCCGCCATGCTCCACGACCGCGGCGGCGCCGACGCGGAAGCCGAGCAGCTGTACCGCAGCTCGTTAGGTGTGATGCGGAGCGTGCTGCCGCCGAAGCACGCCCGTCTCACCATGCCGCTCACCGGCCTCGGCGGCCTGCTCGTCGCACGCCGGCGCGCGGCGGAGGCGGAGCCGCTGCTCCGGGAAGCCGTGGCGCTGCGCGAGTCCACGATGGGCGACGGCCACCCGCTGACCGCCGTCTCCCGCAGTGCGCTCGGCGCCTGCCTGACGGCGCTCGGCCGCTACGCGGAAGCGGAGCCGCTGCTGCTCCGGAGCCAGGTGACGATGCTTCGGCCCCAGCGCCCCGGCCGCCCGGAGCCCCGCCGGCTCGAGGAGCTTGGCCGGGTGCGCGAGCGGCTGCTCGCCCTCTACCTGGCGCGCCTCGACCAGGCGAAGGCGGCCGAGTACCGCGCGCTACTCACGAGCGACTCGCTTCGCCGCTGAATCGTGGTGGGAATCACCCACGAGTCGTCGCTCGCGTCGAGGTCCTGCAGCGTATCGTGGACGTTGGTGGGGGACACGGCTGGGCTCGCGTGGCAAGGGCCGCCAGAGTCCGTCGGTTGCCGTGAGGCACCGTTTCCGGCCAGATTGCAGGCTCGCCTTTCGACAGCCGAATCAACGGACACGACGATGAGCGCCACACTCCGCACGCCCGCCTACAAGAATCTCACGCCCCCGACCGACGGGGAGCCCATCACGATGCGCAACGGCCGGCTCGCCGTGCCGGACGCACCCGTCATCCCGTTCATCGAGGGCGACGGCACGGGGCCCGACATCTGGCGCGCGTCGCAGCTCGTGTTCGACGCGGCGGTGAAGCGCGCGTACGGCGGCAAGCGGCGCATCGTGTGGTTCGAGGTCTTCGCCGGCGAGAAGGCCAAGAACAAGGTGGACAGCTGGCTCCCCGACGACACCCTCTCGGCGCTCGACCACTACCTCGTGTCGATCAAGGGGCCGCTCACCACGCCGGTCGGCGGCGGCATCCGCTCGCTCAACGTCGCGCTGCGCCAGCAGCTCGACCTGTACGCGTGCGTGCGCCCCGTGCGCTACTTCAGCGGCGTCCCGTCGCCCGTGCGCGAGCCGGAGAAGGTCAACATGGTGATCTTCCGCGAGAACACCGAGGACATCTACGCCGGCATCGAGTACAAGGCGGGCACGGCGGAGGCGAAGAAGGCCGTGCGCTTCCTCCAGGAGGAGATGGGCGCGAAGAGCATCCGCTTCCCCGAGACGAGCGCGATCGGCATCAAGCCGGTCTCCGAGGAGGGCTCCAAGCGCCTCATCCGCTCGGCGATCGAGTACGCCGTGGCCAACCGGCTCCCCAGCGTGACGCTCGTCCACAAGGGGAACATCATGAAGTTCACCGAGGGCGGCTTCCGCGACTGGGGCTACCAGGTGGCGAAGGAGGAGTTCGGCGGCGCCGAGTACGAGGGCGGGCCGTGGCAGAAGCTCCCCGGTGGCACGGTCATCAAGGACGTCATCGCCGACAACTTCCTCCAGCAGATCCTGCTGCGCCCGCAGGAGTACAGCGTGATCGCGACGCTCAACCTGAACGGCGACTACATGTCGGACGCCCTCGCCGCGCAGGTCGGCGGCATCGGCATCGCGCCGGGCGCGAACATCAACTATCTCACCGGCCACGCCGTCTTCGAGGCCACGCACGGCACCGCGCCCAAGTACGCGAACAAGGACATGGTGAACCCCGGCAGCGTGATCCTGTCCGGCGAGATGATGTTCCGCTACATGGGCTGGAACGAGGCGGCGGACATCATCATCAACTCGCTCGACAAGACCATCCAGCAGAAGCGCGTCACCTACGACTTCGCCCGCGGCATGCCCGGCGCGAAGGAGCTCAAGACGAGCGAGTTCGGCAAGGCGATGGTCGAGAACATGTAAGGCGATTCGCGATCCGCGACGGGCCCCGGGAGACAGGAGCGTCCCGGGGCCCGTCGCGTATCTTGCCGCATGCCATCGCTCTTCCCGGCCGATCTCCTGCGATTCGTGGACCTCTTCAACGCCGGCGCGTACTGGGAGAGCCACGAGCTGCTGGAGGGTCCGTGGCGCAAGAGCCGGAGCGAGTTCTACCACGGCCTCATTCTCTACGCCAGCGCCTTCGTGCACGCCCGGCGCGGCAACGCCGTCGGGGTCGCCGCCCAGCTCGCGAAGGCGGAGCGCAGCCTGACGAGCTACCGCCCGCACTACCTCGGCCTCGACGTCGACGCGATCCTCGCCGTCGCGGCCCGCGCCCGCACCCGCGCCGCGTTAGGTGACGCCGGCGCCTCCCCGCCACCGCTGGAGCTCTCGCCTCCGCTGCTCCGCGGCTCCGAGCCCGAGCTCCGCTAGAGCCCTTCTCGAGTCGATCGAGAGCGATTGAATCGGGGGGCGCGGAGGGGCGCCCTGAAGAGCAGGACACGGATGAACACGGATAAGTGCATCCGTGCCCTTATCCGTGTTGATCCGTGTCCTGCTCTTCAAGGTGTAGTCCTGCTCTTCGGGGCGCCTCTCACATCAGCCATTCAACCGCATGACGAATACCCGGCGGCTTCTCGCGTGTCTGCTCCTGCTCGTCGGCTGCTCCGCCGCCGCGCGCACGGACACCCGCGCCGACGGGAGCGGCGCGCACGCGTACCCCGCCGCCGACGAGCGCATCCTGGTGATGGGCCGGCACGCCGGCGACGGGCGGACCGTGTCGTTCGGCGCCGCCGGCGTGACGTTCTACATGAAGTTTCGCGGGACCGGGATCGACGTGGAGCTGCAGGACGATCACCGCGATTCCACCAGCCACGACTGGTTCACCGCCGTGGTCGACGGCGGGGAGCCGGTCCGCTTCCGGGCCGACGCGCGCACCCGGCGGTACACGCTGGCCAGCGGGCTCTCGCCCGGCGAGCACACGCTCGCGCTGAGCAAGGCCACCGAGGGACAGAACGGCCGCAACCGGCTGGTGGCCGTCTACGCCGACGAGCTGCTGCGGCCCGCGCCCCTCCCCGCGCGCCGGATCGAGTTCATCGGGAACTCCATCACCGCGGGCTACGGGCTCGACCCGCGCCCGATTGCCTGCAAGCAGGGGACGTGGTACGACCAGACGCACGCCTGGCTCGCCTACGGTCCGCGGGTCGCGCGCCGGCTGAACGCCCAGTGGATGCTCAGTGCCGTCTCCGGCATCGGCATGGTCCGCAACTGGAACTCCCCGGGGCCGGTGATGCCGCGGGTCTACGGGGGCGTGTACATGGAGTACGCGGACACCCTGAGCGCCTGGGACTTCGGCCGCTACACGCCCGACCTGGTGGTGATCGCGCTCGGCACCAACGACTTCTCCGACGGCGGCGGGCCCACGCCCCGCCCCGCGCTCGACGGCGACGCGTTCGTGCGCGACTACACGCGCTTCGTCGCCACCGTCCGCGCCCGCTACCCGCGGGCCAGGATCATGCTGCTCGACAGCCCGATGCTCGACGCCGCGAAGCGGCAGCGCCAGAGCGATTACCTGCGGCGCGTCATCGCCGACCGCGCGGCGGCGGGCGACTCGGCGATCACGCGGTTCGCCTTCGAGAACCGCTACACCTCGGGCTGCGACGGCCACCCCGACCTCGACGAGCACGTGCGGATGGCCGACGCGCTGGAGCCGGCGGTGCGGGCGTGGATGGGCTGGTAGCCCCGACGAGAGAGCGAGACCCATGACGCGCGCCTTTCAACTCCTCCTCCTGCTGCTGCTGGCAGCGACCGGCGTCGCCGCGCAGCAGCCGCCCGCGCAGCTCACGGCCGAGCAGGACCACAAGCGCATGATGGACCAGCTCGGGATCAGGCGGCTGCGCCCGGGTCCGAGCGGGGACGAGCGCGCGCCCAACCACGCCAACTACGACGAGGCGCTCGCGAACCCGCACCCGGTCCTGCCGGACGTGCTGACGCTGAAGAGCGGCAAGCGGGTGACGACGGCGGCGGCGTGGTGGGGCCAGCGCCGGCCGGAGGTCGTGGAGGACTTCGAGCGCGAGGTGTACGGCCGTGTCCCGCCTAACGTCCCCGCCGTCACCTGGCGCGTGGCCGTCGCCGAGCGGGAGCTCGTCGGCTTCATCCCCGTGACGGCGAAGCAGCTGGTGGGGCACGTCGACAACTCGGCGTACCCGCTCGTGAGCGTGGACATCGCGATGACGGTGGTGGTGCCGGCGAACGCGAAGGGCCCGGTCCCGCTGCTCATGATGTTCGGGCGGAGCGCCCTCCCCGCCCCCGCGCAGCCGCCGCAGGAGTCGCTCGACCGGATCAACGCGGCGCTGAAGGAGCTGCTCGTTCGGCACGACCCGTCGCTCAAGGCGATCTTCGACAGCTTCCCGGCCTACAACCCGGTCACCCGCGCGCCGCCGCCCGCCTTCGGCCCCCCGCAGGCGCCGGGCGGCCAGGCCGCCGACCCGCCGACGACGCAGCAGCTCCTGGCCGCCGGCTGGGGGTACGCCTTCATCGACCCGGCCAGCATCCAGGCGGACAACGGGGCCGGGCTGACGCGGGGGATCATCGGGCTGGTCAACCGTGGGCAGCCGCGCAAGCCTGACGACTGGGGCGCCCTCCGCGCCTGGGCGTGGGGCGCCGCCCGCGGCCTGGACTACCTGGAGACCGACCCCGCGGTCGACGCGAAGCGCGTTGGCATCGAGGGCGTCTCCCGCTACGGGAAGGCCGCCCTGGTCGCACTCGCCTTCGAGCCCCGGTTCGCGATGGGACTCATCGGCTCGTCAGGCAAGGGCGGCGCGACGCTGCACCGCCGGAGCTTCGGCGAGGCGGTCGAGAGCCTCACCGGCAGCGGCGAGTACCACTGGATGGCGGGCAACTACCTGAAGTACGGCGCGGCCGAGGCGGCGTTCGGCAGCCGGAACGCGGGCGACCTCCCCGTGGACTCGCACGAGCTGATCGCCCTCTGCGCACCGCGCCTCACCTTCATCAGCTACGGCGTGCCGGAGCGGGGCGACGCGAAGTGGCTCGACCAGCAGGGCAGCTACATGGCCGCCGTCGCCGCCGGGCCCGTGTTCAGGCTGCTGGGCGCGCGGGCCCTCGGCGTCTCCGACGACTACCGGACCGAGAAGATGCCGGGGGTGAACGTCGGCCCGGTGGGCGGCGAGCTGGCCTGGCGCCAGCACGACGGCGGGCACACCGACGCACCTAACGTGAAGTACTTCATCCAGTGGGCGGACCGGCTGACGGGGCGCGCGGCGCCGGCGCGCTAGGACGCGCCGTCACCCGCCGAGCGCCCGCTTCACCGCGTCGTAGGTCGCCTTCTTCCCGAAGCCGTCGTCGAACAGCAGCGCCTGGCCGTAGCCGGGGAAGGCCGTGTTGACCCACGACTCGCCGTCGTTGACGCCCCAGACGACGATCGCGTCGCACGCCGGCACGGCGAGGCAGGCCGAGACCACGTCGGCGTAGCCCTGCGCCTGCGCCGCCAGCTCGGCCGCCGTGGCGCCGGGCGTGCGCACGCGGATGTCCAGCTCGGTGAGCTCGACTTTGAGGCCCAGCGCGGCGAATCGCGTCAGCGTGTTGACGAGCGTCTGCTGCGACGGCACGTCGCTGCCGTCCTGTTTGACCTGGAAGTGCGCCTGGAAGCCGATACCGTCGATCGGCACGCCGCGCGCCTTCATGCCGGACACCAGCTCGAAGGCGGCGTCCTGCTTCACGCCCGGGGATTCCAGACCGTAGTCGTTGTAGAACAGCAGCGCCGCCGGGTCGGCCGCCCGCGCCCGGGTGAACGCGATGTCGATGTAGTCGCGCCCCAGCGTCGGCGCCCACGGCGACCCCGCCGTGCGGAGGGTGCCGCTGCCGTCGTTGATCGCCTCGTTCACGACGTCCCAGGCGTGGATCTTCCCCCGGTAATGCCCGACGACGCTGTCGATGTGCTCCTTCAGCAGCGCCTCGAGCGTGTCCCGGCTCCACGTCCCGCTGGTGAGCCAGGCGGGGTTCTGCTGGTGCCACGCCAGCGTGTGCCCCCGGATCTTCATGCCGTTCGCCTGGGCGAAGGCGACCATCGCGTCGGGGTTCGTCCATCGGTAGTCGAACCGGCCGTCGCGGTGGATCGAGCCCCACTTCATCACGTTGCCGGCGACGACCATGTTGAACTCGTGCGCCACCAGGGTGTCGTACTGCGTGGCGCTGGCGCCGAAGAAGGCGGCGTCGAGCGCCGTGCCGACGTAGCGGAAGCGCACCGCCGCCAGCTCGCGCAGCGTGGGCGCCGCGGGGGGGGTCTGGCACCGGGCCTGGGTCGGGTCGGCGTCGCAGCTCGACGTCAGCGTGGGGAGGTCGGAGCCGACGCAGGCCGTCACGACGCTCAGGGCGGAGCCGAGCAGGGCGCGGCGCGCGCCGCGGGTGCTACGTGAATGCATCGGACGAACTCCTGGAGTGTTGACGCGGACGCGGGACTACCTGACGAACAGTCCCAGGTCGATTGCCTCGGCCATCATTCGATAGCCGGCTTCGTTCGGGTGCAGATGGTCGCCGCCGTCGGCCGCCGGCAGGAGCCGCGTCCAGTCGGCCGGGTCGCGCAGCGCCGCGTCCAGATCGATCACCGCGTCGAACGCGCCGCCGGCGCGAATCCACTGGTTGACCGTCTGGCGCGCCGCCTCGTGCTCGGGGCTGGCGTAGAACGAGCCCCCGAAGGGGAGGATCGTCGCGCCGTAGACGCGGATCCCGCGGGCGCGCGCGCGGGCGACGATCTGCTGGTATGCCGCGATCAGCCCCCGCGCGACCGCCGCCGACGAGTCGGGCCCGCTCGCGCCGCCGATGTCGTTGACCCCTTCGAGGACCACCAGCCAGCGCACGCCGCTCTGGTCGAGCACGTCGCGGTCGAGCCGCGAGAGCGCCGCCGGCC
>DATFPD010000186.1:0-9804 GCA_035265005.1 Gemmatimonadaceae bacterium
ACGCGGCCGCCCTCGGCGTGGCGACGCTCCCGATCTACGAGTTCTTCGCCCCCGCCCCGCAGGTCCTCCTCAAGCAGCGCAAGAACGCCCTCGCCGCCGGGCTCCAGATCCCGCGGGCGGCGGGGTAATACCTAAGACTACGCCTGCGACCTGCGACCTGCGACCTAGCTGCCTCGGGACGCCAGGGGCCTCCCGAGGCCGTTAGGTCGCAGGTCGCAGGTCGCAGAGCCTGTCCTGAGCGCAGCGAAGGATCGCAGGCGTAGTCGGTCGCAGCTCGCAGCATTCTCCTCTCCCGCCTCATGCCTCGCGCAGCCCTGCTCCTCCTCTTCATCGCCCTCTCCCCCCTTGGCGCCCAGAAGTTCGAGGGGCTCGCCGCCACCCCGCCGATGGGGTGGAACAGCTGGAACCGGTTCGCCTGCGACGTCAACGAGCGGCTGATCCGCGAGACCGCCGACGCGATGGTCTCGTCAGGCATGCGCGACGCCGGCTACCGGTATGTGAACATCGACGACTGCTGGCACGGCGAGCGCGACAGCCTGGGCTTCATCCGCCCCAACCCGCAGCGCTTCCCGTCGGGCATGAAGGCGCTCGCCGACTACGTCCACGCGAAGGGGCTCCTGCTCGGCATCTACTCGGACGCCGGGGCGAAGACCTGCGGCGGGCATCCGGGGAGTCAGGGGCACGAGTACCAGGACGCGCTGACCTACGCGCGCTGGGGGATCGACTACCTCAAGTACGACTGGTGCAACACCAACGGGCGGAACGCGCCCGAGGCCTACCGTACGATGCGCGACGCGCTGCGGAGCGCCGGCCGGCCGATCGTCTTCAGCATCTGCGAGTGGGGCGACAACAAGCCCTGGGACTGGGCCAGGGACGTCGGCCACCTCTGGCGCACCACCGGCGACATCACGCACTGCTGGGACTGCGAGCAGAGCCACGGCAGCTGGTCGTCGTGGGGGATCCTGCGGATCCTCGACAGGCAGCGGGGGCTCCGCGCCCACGCCGGCCCCGGCCACTGGAACGACCCCGACATGATGGAGGTCGGCAACGGCATGACCGCGAGCGAGGACCGCGCGCACTTCACGATGTGGGCGCTGCTCGCCGCGCCCCTCATCGCCGGCAACGACCTGCGCACCATGTCGAAGGAGACGCGCGACATCCTCACCAACCGCGAAGTCATCGCGGTGAACCAGGACTCGCTCGGCGTCCAGGGCTGGCCGTACGAGACGACCACCGACGGGCTGGAGGTCTGGTTCAAGCCGCTCGCCGGCGGCGACTGGGCGATGGCGATCCTCAACCGCGCCGACGCCCCGCGCGCGGTCTCCTTCGACTTCGCCCACGAGTGGGTCTCCGACGACCTCTCGAAGCGCGAGACCCGCTTCGGCACGACCACCTACCGCATCCGCGACCTCTGGACGAAGCGCGACCTCGGCACGACCGCCCGCCCGCTGGCCGTTCAGGTGCCGGGACATGACGTCGTGATGGTGAGGCTGGCGAAGATGTAGAGACGGGGGATGGGGGATGGGGGACGGAGGGCCCCGGGACGCAATTGCTCGGAATTGCGTCCCGGGGCCCTCCGTCCCCCATCCCCCATCCCCCGTCCCCGGGTTACCGTTGTGCCCGTGTCGCAGCGACTCACCCCAGTTCCCGCCTCGCGGTCCCCCGCCGACCTTCCCCCGCCCCGCCGCGACTCGCCGAAGCCGGCGGAGGTGGAGCGCGCGATCGCGCGCACGCAGGAGATGCCGGGCGCGAGGCCCGAGCCGTCGCCCGTACTCCGCTACGGCGTCGCCGTGGCGGTCACGCTCGCGGCGATCGGCATCAGTCTGCTGTTCCAGGACTACATCCAGCGCACCGTCTTCATCTTCTTCTTCGGCGCCGTGGCGGTGGCCGCGTGGTACGGCGGGCTCGGGCCGGGGCTCGTCGCGACAGTGCTCGGCGTCGTACTCGTCGACTACTTCTTGATCCCGCCCCTCCGCAGGGTTTCCCTGGGCGATCCGGCCGACCTCGCGCCGCTCGCCGCGTTCTCGGCGTTCGCGCTCCTGATCAGCTCCCTCACCAACCAGCTGCGCCTGTCGCGCGAGCGGGTGGGGGCGCAGGCGGTCGAGCTGGCGACCTTCACGCGGCAGCTCCAGGACCAGACGGTGGAGCTGGAGCAGCAGACCGAGGAGGCGCAGGTCCTCGCCGAGGAGCTGGAGGACGCCAAGCACGAGCTGGAGGAGCGCGCCACCGAGCAGCTCGCCGAGGCGCAGGCGATCGCGCACCTCGGCAGCTGGGAGTGGGACGTGGGGCTCGACCGCATCACCTGGTCGGACGAGCTGTACCGGATCTACGGCTACCGGCCGGGAGAGGTGGACGTCACGTACGACTCGTTCCTCGACCACGTCCACCCCGAGGACCGCGCGCACGTCGGCGAGACGGTGGGCGAGGGGCTGCGCACGCAGCAGCCGTTCGAGTTCGAGCACCGGATCCTGCGACCGAGCGGCGAGGTGCGCCTGCTCTACGCGCGCGGGCGCGTGGCCGCCACCGACTCGGGCGCGCCGTCGCGGATGGTGGGGATCGCCCTCGACGTGACGGAGCAGCGGCGGGCGGAGTCCGAGACGCGCCTGGCGATCGAGGAGCGCGCGGGGCGCGAGGCGTCCGAGGCCGCGCGCCGCCGCCTGGCGCTCCTCGCCGAGGCGAGCCAGCTCCTGGCGTCGACGCTCGAGTACGAGGCGACGCTGAAGACCGTCGCGCGGCTGGCGGTGCCGGCGTTCGCCGACTGGAGCGCGGTGGACCTGGTGGGGGCGGGCGGCGAGGTCCGCCGCCTGGCCGCCGAGCACGTGGACCCGTCGAAGGCGGAGCTCGTGCGCACGCTGCGCGAGCGGTGGCCGGAGCGCCCGGGGCTGGCGCACGGCCTCCTGGCGGTGGTCCGCGGCGGGCGCACCGACGCGATGCTCGACGTGCCTGACGAGGCGGTGGAGCGGGCGGCGCGCGACGAGGAGCACCTCCGCGTCCTGCGCGGACTCGGCTTCCACTCGTACATCATTGCGCCGCTGGTGGCGCGCGGGCGCACGCTGGGCGCGTTCAGCGTGGTGTACGCGGAGTCCGGCCGCCGCTACGGGCCCGAGGACGTGGCGTTCGTGGAGGACCTGGCGCGCCGCGCCGCGGTGGCGATCGACAACGCTCGGCTGCTGCGCGAGACGGCGGAGGCGCGCGACCGGCTGCGCCGGCAGGCGGAGGTGCTCCAGCAGGCGCAGGAGGAGATGGCGGTCGCCAACGAGGACCTGCGGCAGACGACCGACGAGCTGCTCGACAAGACCCACGCGCTCGACCGCGCGCGCTCGGACGCCGAGGCGGCGAACCGCGCGAAGAGCGAGTTCCTGGCGATGATGAGCCACGAGCTGCGCACCCCCCTCAACGCCATCGCCGGCTACACGGAGCTCATGGAGATCGGGATCGCCGGACCGGTGTCCGAGCAGCAGCTCGACTACCTCACCCGCATCCGCCGCAGCCAGCGGCACCTGCTCGGGCTGATCAACGACGTGCTCAACTTCGCCAAGCTCGAGGCGGGGCGCGTGCAGTTCCAGCTCGAGGACGTGGCGGTGGCGGAGACGCTGCGCGAGGTGGAGATGTTCATGGAGCCGCAGCTGCGCGCGAAGGCGCTGCGCTACACGCTGGCGCTCCCCGAACCGGCGCCCGCCGTGCGCGCGGACCGGGAGAAGCTCCAGCAGGTGCTGCTCAACCTGCTGTCGAACGCGGTCAAGTTCACCGAGCCGGGCGGCGCGATCGCGATCGAGTGCGAGCGGATCGCCGCGCCGTCGCCGACGCTCGCGATCCGCGTGCGGGACACCGGGATCGGCATCCCGCCCGACCGGCTGGCGGGGATCTTCGAGCCGTTCGTCCAGGTGGGCCGCACGCTCCAGCGCGCGCAGGAGGGCACGGGGCTGGGCCTCGCCATCAGCCGCGAGCTGGCGGAGGCGATGGACGGCGACCTCCGCGTCGAGAGCGAGGTGGGTGTCGGGAGTACGTTCACGTTCACGGTGCCATTGGCCGGGTGACGGGACGGCGGGATGCGGGATGCGGGATGCGGGATGCGGGACGGGCCTGGACGGTTGCGTGGTGCGACGCGGGCCGCCCGGCCGGGACGTGGGAGGGGCGACGCGCGCGACGCCCCGCCGGCGTCCCGAACATGAACCGTCCCGTGCGCGTCCCCCGTCCCGCGTCCCGCGTCCCGCGTCCCGCATCCCGCGTCCCGCACCGTTGACTTTCCCCGCCCCGCACCCGATACTCGGGTAGAATGTCTACCCGAGATCCGGACGACCGCGTCGCGCTGCTCCAGGGGACGCTCGACCTGCTCGTGCTGCGCACCCTGCTCGGCGGGCGGCAGCACGGCCAGGGGATCGCGCGGGCGATCCAGCGCAACTCCCGCGAGCTGCTGCTCGTGGACCACGGCTCGCTCTACCCCGCACTCCAGCGGCTGGAGGAGAAGGCGTGGATCCGCGCGGCGTGGGGCGTCTCGGAGAACAACCGCCGCGCGCGCTTCTACGAGCTGACGCCGAAGGGGCGCACCCAGCTCGCGGCCGGAGCGAGCGAGTGGCGGAAGCTCGTGCAGGCGGTGGGGCTCATCCTGGGGCCGGAGCTGGCGGACGGCTAGCCACGCGAGGTGGCGATGCGAAAGTGGAACCGCAAGCGTGCGCAGCACGACTTCAGTGACGAGGTCCGCGCGCACATCGAGATCGAGGCCGAGGAGCTCGTGCGCGCCGGGATGCCCGCGCGCGAGGCGCGCGCGGCCGCGCGGCGGGCGTTCGGCAGCGTCGCGGCGGCGGAAGAGCGCTTCTACGAGTCCGCGCGCGTGATGTGGATGGAGCGGCTGCGGCAGGACGTGCGCTACGCGCTCCGGACCCTGCGCCTGGCCCCGGCCCACACCGCCGCCGCGCTCGCCACCTTCGCGCTCGGGATCGGCGTGACGGCCGCGGTCTTCTCGCTGGTCTACGCCCTCGGCGTCCGGCCGCTCCCGGTGCGCGACGCGGCACGCGTGGTCACCGTGTACCAGGAGTTCCGCGGCGACTACGACCGGCGCGTCGAGGGCTCGCGCTACCTCTTCTCGCTGCCGGAGTACGTCGAGTACCGCGACCACGCCCGCGCGTCGCTCGACGGGCTCGCCGCCTACGCCGAGGCCGAGCTCGCCGTCGGCAGCTCGCGGGCGCCGGCGGGGGCGCAGCTCGTCTCCTGCAACTACTTCGACGTGCTGCGCGTCCGGCTCGCCGCCGGCCGCGGCCTCGCGCCTGACGAGTGCGAGCGGCCGGGCGCGGGCGCGGTCGCGGTGCTGGCCCACGACTTCTGGCGGCGCGAGCTCGGCGCCGACCCGTCGGTCGTCGGGCGCACGATCCGCGTCGGCGCGCGCGCGGTGACGGTGGTCGGCGTCGCCGAGCGAGGCTTCGGCGGCACCGAGGTCCAGGCCGCGGACCTCTGGCTGCCGCTCGCCATGCAGCCGGTCCTGCGCCCCGGGTCGGCGGATCCGGCGGACCGCGACGTGAGCTGGCTGAGCGTCGTCGGGCGGCTGCGCCCGGGCGCGACGCGGGACGGCGCGTACGCCGAGCTGGCCACGATCGCGCACCGCCTGGACGCCGACCGCCCGGGGCGGCGGACCCTGCTCCACGTCGGCACCGGCACCTTCGCCAACCAGCCCGAGGTGCGACACGTGGGGTCGTACGCGGCGATGGCGGCCGCCGGCGCCGCCGCGCTGGTGCTGCTCATGGCCTGCGTCAACGTCATGAGCCTCTCGCTCTCGCGCGCCGTCGCGCGCCGGCGGGAGATCGGCGTCCGGCTGGCGCTCGGCGCGGGCCGCGGGCGTCTCGTCAGGCAGCTCCTCACCGAGAGCGTGCTGCTGGCGCTCGCGGGCGGCGCGCTGGGGCTCGCGGTGGCGTGGTGGCTGCCGCGCACGCTCGTCGCCGCCGTCCCCGCGCGCGGGGTCCGCGTCGACCTGACGCCGGACGCGCACGTGGCGGCGTTCGCGTTCCTGGTGTCGCTCGCCGCCGCGGTGGCGAGCGGCCTGGCCCCCGCCCTCCAGGCGACGCGGCTCGACCTGGTGGCGGCGCTCAAGGGCGACCGCGGCGGCGGCGGCCGCCGCGCCGGCGCGGCCCGGCTGCGCGGGCGCCTGGTGGGGGTGCAGCTGGCCGGGAGTCTCCTGCTGCTCGTGCTCGGCGGGCTGCTCGCGCGGGGGGTCCGCCGCGCGCAGACGATGGACCCGGGGTTCGCGGTCGAGGGCGTGCTCTCGCTGTCGCTCGACCTGGGGGGCGGCTACACGGCGCCCCGCGCGGCGGCGCTCTACGCCGCGCTCGCCGAGCGGCTGCGCGCCCACCCCGGCGTGCGGTCGGTGGCGCTCGCGCAGTCGCTGCCGCTCGTCGCCCGCGGCAGCGGCTTCATCCGCCCGGATCGAGGCGCCGCCGCCGAAGCGCCTGACGCGGGCGGCGGGGTGCCGATCGCCTTCGCCGTCGTCTCGGGCTCGTACTTCGCCACGATGGGCGTGCCGATCGTGCGCGGGCGCGCGTTCGCGGACGCCGAGCTGCCGGGGGCAGCGCTGGCCGGCGCGGCCGGCGCGCGGCCGGCGGTGGTGAGCGCGGCGCTGGCCCGGCGGGTGTGGGGGGCGGCCGAGCCGTTAGGCGCCCGCTTCCAGGACGGCGAGCGGGCGTTCTACGTGGTCGGCGTGGCCGGCGACGTGCACAACGTCTCGCTCGCCGAGACGGACCCGGCCTTCGTCTACATGCCGGCCGCGCCCGACGAGGCGATGGGGATGCGGCTCCTGGTGCGCGAGCGCGACGCGATCGGCGGCGGCGAGCCGGTGGCCGCGGCGGTGCCAGCGCTCGTCGCCGCGCTCGACCCGGGCGTCGCGGTCTCGGTCGAGCGGTTCGCCGACCGCCTGGCGCGCAAGCTGGAGCCGGCGCGGGCCGCGGCGACCGCCTGCGCGGTGGTGGGGATGCTGGCGGCGGCGCTCGCGCTCGTCGGCGTCTACGGGGTCGCCACCTACAACGCCGGCCGCCGCACCCGGGAGATCGCGGTGCGGATCGCCCTCGGCGCCTCCGCGCGCGACGTGCTGGCCGTCATGATGCGCGACGGCACGCGGGCGGTGGTCGCGGGGCTGGTGGTGGGCACGCTGCTGGCGGCCGCGGCGGCGCGGCTGCTGCGCGGCGCGCTGTTCGGACTCGGCGCGCTCGACCCGGTGGCGTTCCTGGGCGCCGCGGCGCTGCTCGGCGGGGCGGCGCTCGCGGCGATGTACCGGCCGGCCCGGCGGGCGGCGCGGACCGAGCCGGCGGCGGCGCTGCGGGACGAGTGAGCGACAGGACGGGAGGGACTGAGGGACCGAGGGAGGGCCTGGATGCTGGAGCAGTGGTGGGCCCTTGATGAATCAAGGGCCCACAAGGGCTCTGGCATCCAGCCTTCCCCTCAGTCCCTCTCTCGTCAGGCGGCGACCGCGCTCACGTGGCCGGCGACCACGCGCCAGCCGTCCGGCCGCCGCCGCCAGACGCGCGTGTAGCGGAAGCTGCCGCCGAACGGGTCGCCGAAGAAGGTCCCGGCCATCTCCATGCGCACGATCACGACGGCCACGTCGCCGTGGAGCTGGATGCGCTCCTCGGAGGGCTCGAGCCTCGTGATCCGGATGCTCCCCGAGCGATGCGCGTCGAGGTCGTCCTGCTTGGTGAACAGCGCGCCGTTCGGGCCGGTGAACACGAGCTCGTCGTCGATCAGGCGCTCCAGCGCGGCGACGTCGCCGGCGAGCTGGGCGCGGCGGAGCTCCGCCTCGCGCTGGGGGATCGTGTCGTCGCTCACAGGCTCGCGTGCTCCAGCACTTCCTGACCCATGAGCAGGCACTGCCCGGGCAGCCGCGCGTAGATCAGGCGCATTCTGTACTCTCCCTTGTAGATCCGTCCCCAGACCTGGAGGACGTCGAACCGCTGGTTCGAGTTGGCGGGATTGCGAACGGAGGGAAGTACCTGCACCGCGCTGTCGATGGCGATCCGGTCGTCGTCGCCGAAGTGGAACCGCAGGAGCTTTTCCGCCTGCGCGATTGCCGCCCCGGCGCACCGATGCTCCGCGGCCTGCGGGCGGCTCGGCTGGGCGGCTGGGCCGCCGACCAGCGTCAGGGCGGCGAGGAGCATCCATCTCATGTCACACTCCCGTGTCTGATCGATGGCGCAGGAAGCTACGGCGTGCTGCACGCCCGGCTGCCCGTGCAGCGCAGCGTGACGAACAGCTCCGAGCGAATCTGCCATCCGGCGCCCGTGCGCCGCCACATGGCGAGGTAGGTCCCGTGCAGCTCCTGCACGCCGTCGGCGCGCCGCCAGCGTCCGACCCACGAGCCGCGCTCGGCGGCCAGCGGCCGGTGGCTGCTCGGCTGGACGTCGTCAGGCGTCCGGACGTAGCCGAGGAACGCGCTGTCGGCGAATTGCCGGGCGAACGCGGCGCGCGAGCTGTCGCGCCCGACGAGCACGCCGCCGTTCCCGGCAGTCACGACCACGTCAGGCACCATGAAGCCGACGACCGCGTCGGCGTCGCGCGCGGCGATCGCGGCGTTCGACCGCGCGCGGGCGGCGCGCACCTCGGCCGCGGCGCCGCCGGACGCCTCGGCGGCGGCCCCATTCCCCGCTCGAGCGCCGCAGCCGGCGAGCAGAACCCCCGCCGCCAGCGTCACCGCTCCGCGGATGGTCGCGGACGCGGTCGACGCAGCCGTTGTCGATCTCACGCTGCCTCGTTCGTCGTGATAGAGGAGCGAGGCCGCGAGCGTGGCCGACTCCGACAGGATATTGTCTACCAGGCCCACGACACGAAAGGAGATACGACGATGCATGCCGCTTCCAATGAAGTCGCGTCGGACGAGGCGCAGGCGCAGGGCGCTCCGTGGGGCGCCGGGGCCGGCCAGGCCGGCGCCGGTCGCTACGCCGAGGTGAACGGCCTCAGACTGTACTACGAGGTCCACGGCTCCGGGCGGCCGCTGGTGCTGCTGCACGGCGGACTCGGCGCGGTCGAGATGTTCGGGCCGAACCTCCCGGCGCTGGCCCGCGGGCGGCAGGTCATCGCCGCGGACCTGCAGGGGCACGGCCGGACGGCCGACATCGACCGCCCGCTCAGCGTGTCGCTGATGGCGGACGACGTCGCGGCCCTCATCAGGCACCTCGGCCTCGAGCGAGTCGACGTCATGGGCTACTCGCTCGGCGGCGGCGTGGCGCTCCAGACGGCGATCCGCCATCCCGAGCTCGTCGACCGGCTGGTGGTGGTCTCGACGCCGTTCCGGCGCGACGGGTTCTACGCCGACATCCTCGCCCAGCAGGCGCACGTCAACGCCGAGGCGGCGGAGATGATGAAGCAGACGCCGATGTATCAGCTGTACAGCCGCATCGCGCCGCGCCCGCAGGACTGGGGCCGGTTCCTGGGGAAGATCGGCGAGGCGATGAAGGTGGACTTCGACTTCTCGCGCGACATCGCCGGCCTCGCGGCGACGACGCTGATCGTGGCCGGGGACGCCGACATCTTCCCGCCGGCGCACGCGGTCGAGATGTTCGGGCTGCTCGGCGGCGGCCAGCGCGACCCGGGGTGGGACGGCGCCGGTCGGCCGAAGTCGCGGCTCGCGATCCTGCCCGGGCTCACGCACTACACGATCTTCAACGACCCCGCGCTGGCGGCGACGGCGATCGCGTTCCTGGATGACCCGACGACACTCACGCGGTGAGCAAGGGCGCGGATCATTCGGCCCGTGCGCTCCAGGACCGATTGAACGAAGTGCAACGGCTTTGACAGGATGAACTGCGACAGGATGAACGGGATGGTGAA
>DATFPD010000187.1:0-7438 GCA_035265005.1 Gemmatimonadaceae bacterium
CACGACGTCACGATCACCGCCAGAGACCCTGCGCACGCCGAGCAGGCCGCGGCGGCCGCGGGCGGGAAGGCGCGCGCGGTGCGATCGAACGAGATCGCCCGTGACGCCGACGTGCTCATCCTCGCCGTGCCGTACGGCGCGGCGGTGGACGCGCTGCGCACGGCCGGCGACCTGCGCGGCAGGACGGTCATCGACATCAGCAACCCACTGAAGCCCGACATGTCGGGGCTCAGCGTCGGCTACACCACGTCGGCCGCCGAGGAGATCCAGAAGGCGGTGCCCGGTGCGCGGGTCGTCAAGGCGTTCAACACGATCTTCGCGCAGGTCCTCGGCGCGAAGCCGGGCGCGACGAAGGCGCAGGTCCTCTACGCCGGCGACGACGCGGGCGCGAAGGACGCCGCGCGTGCCCTCATCGAGAGCGCGGGCTTCGAGGCGGTGGATGCGGGCCCGCTCGCGAATGCGCGGCACCTCGAGCCGCTCGGCATGCTCAACATCTACTTCGGCTACGTCGCCGGCCGCGGGACGGGTGCCGCGCCCGCCTGGATCGGCGTCGCCTGACGCACGCCTTCGACTCGGCGTCGCGCGCGCCGGCGAGGAGGCACGACACCCCTCCGCGAACGGCTCCATCGCCACGCGGCCGCGTCAGCGGTCCACCTGCGCCATCTGCTTCGCGCCGTAGCGCGGCCCGGCCACCTTCTCGGGCGCGAGCGCCGCGTCGAGCGCGGCCATCTCCTCGCTCGTGAGCCGCACGTCCGCGGAGGCCACGTTCTCCTCCAGGTACTTCCGCCGCTTCGTGCCCGGGATCGGGACGACGTCGGGGCCCTTGTGCAGCAGCCAGGCGAGCGCGATCTGCCCCGGGGCCGCGCCCTTCTTCGACGCCAGATCGCGCACTGCCGACGCGGCGCGCACGTTGGCGTCGAAGTTCTCCCCCTGGTAGCGCGGGTCGCCGCGGCGGAAGTCGCCCTCGGGGTACTCCTCGGCGCGCTTCACGTCTCCCGTGAGGAAGCCGCGGCCTAACGGCGCGAACGGCACGAGGCCGATGCCGAGCTCGCGCAGCAGCGGGATGATCCTGGGCTCGAGGTTGCGCTCCCACAGCGAGTACTCGCTCTGGAGCGCGGAGATGGGGTGCACGGCGTGCGCGCGGCGGATCGTCTGCTCGCCAGCCTCGGAGAGGCCCAGGTAGCGCACCTTCCCCTCGCGCACCAGTTCGGCCATCGTGCCGACGACGTCCTCGATCGGCACCGCGGGGTCGACGCGGTGCTGGTAGAGCAGGTCGATGCGGTCGGTGGCGAGTCTCCGCAGCGAGCCCTCCACGACCTCGCGGATGTGCGCCGGCCGGCTGTCCAGGCCGGCGATGACGCCGTTCGCGTCGAACGTGAAGCCGAACTTGGTCGCGACGACGACGCGGTCGCGCCCGCCCTTCAGCTCCCCGAGCGCCCGGCCGAGCAGCTCCTCGTTCTTGCGGGGCCCGTACGCCTCGGCCGTGTCGAGGAACGTGCACCCGAGCTCGACGGCCCGGTGGATCGTGGCGATCGACTCGCGCTCGTCGCGCTCCTCGGGGGTGCCGTACGCCTGGCTCATCCCCATCAGGCCCAAGCCGAGCGCGGAGACGGTGAGGCCCTGGGTACCTAACGTGCGAGTGGTCAGCATGTGCGGGCGGGTGTCGGGGGGTGCGGGAAGGCGTCAGCAGATGGGTGTGCCACGCCCCGGGCGCGCCGCGCCGGTCAGCGGCCGACCCGCGCCTGCAGGTGTGCGGGGTACCGATCCCCGTGCACCGTGAGCTTCGCGGCGGCGTCCTCGATCTCGCGGAGGTCGTTCGCCGTGAGCTGGACGTTCGCCGCGCCAATGTTTTCCTCGAGGCGGTGCAGCTTCGTGGTGCCGGGAATCGGCACGATCCACGGCTTCCGCGTGAGCAGCCACGCGAGCGCGACCTGTGCCGGCGTCGCCTTCTTCTCCGCCGCGATTCGGGCAAGGAGATCGACCACGGCCTGATTCGCCTTCCGGTTCTCCGCCGAGAAGCGCGGGACGATGTTGCGGAAGTCGGTGCTGTCGAAGGTAGTGGTCTCGTCGATCTTCCCCGTGAGGAAGCCCTTACCTAACGGGCTGAAAGGCACGAAGCCGATCCCGAGCTCCTCGCACGCCGCGAGCACGCCGTTCGTCTCGGGCTCCCGCCACCAGAGCGAGTACTCACTCTGAATGGCCGCCACGGGCTGCACCGCGTGCGCACGCCGGATCGTCTGCTCGCCCGCCTCGGAGAGGCCGAAGTGCTTGACCTTGCCCTCCCGGATCAGCTCCCTGATGGTGCCCGCCACGTCCTCGATAGGCACGTTGGGGTCCACCCGGTGCTGGTAGTAGAGGCCGATGGCTTCGACGCCGAGCCGCTCGAGCGAGCCCTCGGTCATGCGGCGGATGTGCTCGGGCCGGCTGTCCAGGCCGGTCTGCTTCCCGTCCGCGTCGAAGGCGAAGCCGAATTTGGTGGCGATCACCACCTGGTCGCGGAACGGGGCGAGCGCCTCACCCACCAGCTCCTCGTTCGCGAACGGCCCGTAGACCTGCGCGGTGTCGAAGAGCGTCACGCCGCGTTCCACCGCCGCGCGAATGAGCGAGATCGCGTCCCGCCGGTCGGTCGCGGGGCCGTAGCCGTAGCTCAGCCCCATCGCGCCGTACCCGAGCGCGGAGACCTGGAGGCCGCTCGCTCCCAGGTTGCGCTTCTGCATCGTCATGCTCCTCCGTACTTCTCGTTGACGTCGACGTCCTGGTGCTGGCTCATCGCGAAGGCGACGGCGAGCGAGCGAGGGCCCGTCATTCCCGCGCATACTGACTCGAGAGCTGCGCTAGGACGCTCGGTCGTCCAGCTCCCGCGTCATCTCGATCATCGTCCGGCGGAAGCCAGCGCTCTCGAACAGCCGCTGCGCCTCCTCGTTCCGCTCGGCGGTCGTGAGGACGACGCGGGGCGCGCCGCGCGACTTCAGGTGCGCCAGCGCCGCGTCCAGCAGCAGCCGGGCGACGCCGCGGCCGCGATACTCGGGGTCGACGATGACGTCGTGCAGGACGCCCGCGGGCCCGCGGAGCGACATGTAGTCGTAGCCCTCGACCGCGCCGTACGCGTAGCCGATCACGTCCCCGTTGTCGTCGGCGACCAGGACGACGACGTCCGGGTCGGCGAGCTGGGCGATCATGAACTTCGCGTAGTCCGCCGGCGTTCGGTTGCGGGTGGGCAGGAAGCGCAGCGGGTCGAAGTCGTGGTGCGCTTCGACGAGGAGGGCGCCGAGCCTGCCGAGGCGCGGCAGGTCGGCGCTCGTCGCGCGCCGAACGATCGGGCCAGTCGTGGTCATCGGCCTGCCACGTCTCCCGTCGGCGTTTCTTCGCGTTCGCTGTTCACGCCCAGCGGTACCCGCTCTTCGCGAGCGGAAGGGCGCGGACTCGCTCGCCCGTCGCGGCGAAGATGGCGTTGCACAGCGCCGGGACCACCGGCGGCAGCGCGGGCTCGCCCATCCCGGTCGGCGGGAAGTCGGTGAGGCGGAAGTGCACCTCGACCGGCGGCGCCTGCCGGAGGCGGAGCAGCGCGTAGTCGTGGAAGTTGCTCTGCACGGTGCGGCCGCGGTCGATCGTGATCTCCTGGGTCATCGCCTCGGAGAGCCCGTCGAGCACCGAGCCCTGCACCTGGTTCTCCGCGTTGAGCGGGTTGATGACGTGGCTGCCGACGTCGCCGGCCACCCAGACGTGGTCCACCCTGACCTTCTTGTCGCGGCTCACGGTGGCCTGGACGACCTCCGCGAAGTGGCCGCGGTGGCTGTAGTAGAAGGCGACGCCCATTCCCGTGCCGCGCGGGAGCTTCTTTCCCCACCCCGACTTCTCGGACACCATCTGGAGCACCCCGCGCATCCGATCGGCGCTGAACACCTGGCCCGGGGGCTGCGGGCCGAGCGGCGCGCGCTGCCCCTGGGGCGGAGACGCCGGCGGCGGGCCCGGCGGGTCGACGTGCGGCTGGTAGTACGTGAGCAGCTCGAGGCGGAACAGCAGCGGGTCCTTCCCGGCCGCGTGCGCCAGCTCGTCGATGAACGACTGCATGGCGAAGGCGATGCCGTTGCTGCCGGGCGCGCGCAGCGCGCCGGTCGGAACGCCGAGCGGCATGACCGACGTTCCGAGCGCGAAGTTGCGGACGAAGTGCGCGGGGAACTCGGCGCCGTTGATCCCGGCGCTCGGGGCGAAGCGCTCTCCCTCCCCGAACGACACGAAGTGGTCCTTCCACGCGACGAGGTTCCCGCCCGCGTCCAGCGCGCCGGCGAGGAAGTGCCAGCCGGCGGGGCGGTAGAAGTCGTGCCGGATGTCGTCCTCGCGCGTCCACAGCAGCTTGACCGGGACGCCGGCCTCCTTCGCGATCCACGCGGCCTCGACCATGTAGTCGTTGTTCAGCCGCCGGCCGAATCCGCCGCCGATCCTCGTCAGGTGGATCGTGACGTCGTCCTCCTTCATGCCTAACGTTCGCGCGACGAGGGCGCGGCCGCTCTGCGGCGTCTGCGAGGGCGCCCAGACCTCGAGCTTGCCGTCCTTGTAGGACGCGGTGCAGTTCTGCGGCTCCATCGGCGCGTGCGCGAGGAACGGGTAGAAGTACTCCGCCCGCACGACCCTGGCGGCGCCCGCCGCGATCGCCGCGTCCGCGTCGCCGTCCGCGTGCAGCGTGCGCTGCGGCGCCTGCTTCGCCAGCTCGGCGGCCCTGGCGGCGAACCCCGCGCTCGACTGCCGCGCCGTCGCGCCCTCGCTCCACGTCACTTTCAGCTGCTCCCGCGCCTTGCGCGCGTACCACCAGCTGTCGGCCACGATCGCGACGCCGCCGACGAGCCCCTGCAGGTCCGCACCGCCCTCGACCACGAAGGCCTGCCTGACGCCGGGCGCCTTCCGGACCTCGTCCAGGTTCGCGCTCGCCACCTTGCCCGCGAACACGGGGCACTTCTCGAAGACGGCGTAGCGCATCCCCGGCACCTTGACGTCGATGCCGTAGAGCGGCGTGCCCGTGACGATCGCGTGGTTGTCGACGCCCGGCACGCGGGTCCCGATGATCCGGAAGTCCTTCGGGTCCTTGAGCGCGACCTTCTCGAGGTCGGGGGCGGGGATCGCGGCGGCCCTGGCGCCGAGCTCGCCGTAGCGGAGCCGCCGGCCGCTCGCGCGGTGGAGCACGACGCCCGAGGCGGTCTCGCACTCCGACGGCGCCACCCCCCACGTCTCGGCCGCGGCGGCGACCAGCATCGCGCGCGCGGCGGCGCCGACGCGCCGCATCGGCATCCAGTTGTTGGGCGTCGCCATGCTGCCGCCCGACCACTGATTCTGGAACTTCGTCGTGTCGAGCGGCGCCTGCTCGATCCGCACGTCCTTCCAGTCCACGTCCAGCTCGTCGGCGATGATCATCGGCAGCATCGTCTTGACGCCCTGGCCGATCTCCGGGTTCTTGGCGACGATCGTCACCACCCCGTCCGGGGTGATGCGGATGAAGGCGTTCGGGACGAAGTCGTCCGGCGGCGGTACGGGAGCCCCGGCCGCCGGTTCGGTGCCGGCGGCGAGCGAGACGTAGCTGCCGAGCATCAGCCCGCCGCCCGCGATGGCGGTCACGCGCAGGAACTGGCGGCGGTTCACGCGCACGGTCGTGTCCATGGAATCTCCCTCTCCTCGCGTGGTCATCCGCGGTTCGTCCGGCTGGCCGGGGTCGCGCTCGCGGCGGGCATCTCCGCCGCCGCGTGGATCGCCTGGCGAATGCGCAGGTAGGTGGCGCAGCGGCACAGGTTCCCGGACATCGCGGCGTCGATCTGCGCGTCGGTCGGTTTGGGAGTCTTCGCGAGAAGCGCCGCCGCCGACATGAGCTGCCCCGCCTGGCAGTAGCCGCACTGCGGCACGTCCAGCGCCTCCCAGGCGCGCTGCAGCGGGTGCGAGCCATCGGGCGAGAGCCCCTCGATCGTGGTGATCTCCGCCCCCGCCGCCGCCGACACGGGCGTGACGCAGGAGCGCACCGCGTTCCCCTTCAGGTGGACCGTACACGCGCCGCACTGCGCGACGCCGCACCCGTACTTCGTGCCCGCGAGGTCGAGCACGTCGCGCAGCACCCAGAGGAGGGGCATGTCCGCCGGCACATCCACGGAGGCCGGTCTTCCGTTCACCTTCATGTCGACTCTCATCGTGCGCGCACTCCCTACACTCGTTGAGAACACGTCATCCGGGCTTGCTCACCCCCAAGCTATGGCGAATCTCCATCTCTGGCGACTGGGCCAGCTTCGCGACCAGCGCCGGTCCAGATCAGGCGCTTCACGCCGGACTCGTCCATGGCCTTCACGATGCTCCGCGCCTGCCGCGCTCCCTTGCGTGCATTGTCGATGAAATGGAGCGCGCTCCGAACCGCCAGCGGTGGGTCAGGTCGAGGGGCTGCGGCTGGGTAACGGCAACGGCGTCGACAGGATGAACTGCGACAGGATGGACAGGATGGTGAACAGGATGACGGCTTCGGGATGCCACGCCTCCCGGGGGCAGTCATCCTGTTCACCATCCTGTCCATCCTGTCGCAGTTCATCCTGTCGACGCCGTTGCCTTGAATTGACCCACTACCGAACCGCCGATCTACTTGACGGCGTTTGTCAAGCTGGTAAGCTGTCCTTCCCAATGGCGGATGACCTCGACGGGATGGCGGTGTTCGTGGCGGTGGCGGAGGCGGGGGGCTTCCGCACCGCGGGCGAGCGGCTCCGCGGTGAGCCAGGCGCTGCGCCGGCTCGAGGAGCGGCTCGGCGTCGCGCTGGTGCGGCGCACCACGCGGAGCGTCCGCCTAACGCCATCGGGCGAGCAGCTCTACGCCGCGGAGCAGCCGGCGCTGGAGGAGCTCCGCGCGGCGGTCGCGTGCGTGACGAGGTGGCCGGCGGCAAGCTGGTGCGGGTGCTCGAGGAGCTCTCGACCCCCTTCCCCGGGTTCTACCTCTACTACCCGCAGCGGCGGCACGCCTCGCCGGCGCTCCGCGCGCTGGTCGACTACCTGCTGCGGCAGAGGCGCACGGCGCGAAAGCGGAAGTAACCGCCGCGGTAGCGGAGGCGCGCGGCCTCCGCCCTGGGCTGGAGGGATTGATGGACGTCTTCGAGGTCGTCATCGCGCTGCTGCTGGGCGGCGCGGCGCTCGCCGCCGTGGCGCGGCGCCTCGGCGCGCCGTACCCGGCGCTCGTGGCGCTCGCCGGCGCGGCGCTCGCGCTCATCCCCGGCGTGCCGACGCTCGTGCTCGACCCCGAGCTCGCGCTCGCGCTCTTCGTCGCGCCCGTCCTGGTGGATGCCGCCTTCGACGCGTCGCCGCGCGACCTCCGCGCCAACTGGCGCGCGGTCGCGAGCCTCGCCCTCGGGGCCGTCGCGCTCACCGTCGCCGTCGTCGCTCTCGTCGTCAAGGCGCTCGTGCCCGACATGCCCTGGGCGGCGGC
>DATFPD010000188.1:0-2669 GCA_035265005.1 Gemmatimonadaceae bacterium
ATGGCAGCGCCGCCGACGCGCCTGACGACGGTCTGGCGCGTGAAGCCGGCGTAGCCCGCGATCGACGACTCGGTGCCGCCGTACCTGGTCTCGATCGAGTCGTAGCTGGCGACGCCCTTGATCTCCTCGAGCCGCTGCGACGCGAGCTGGCCGGCCCTGGCCCGCAGCCGGTTCTCGTTGTTCGTGCGCGCGAAGTTGGCGACGAAGACCGCCATGCCGACCAGCACGCCGGACATGATCACGATCGAGACGATGACCTCGACCAGCGTCATGCCGGCGCGCCGGGAGCGCGCGGCGCGGGGCGCCCGCCTGGGGAGCCGGCGGCGCGTGCTCACAGCACGCTCCCGAGCCACTTCGAGCCCGCCGGGTTGGTGGGGTTGTAGCGGTACGCGTCGGCGCGCCCGGTGGACTGGGTGACGGCGATCCCGCGCAGGTTGGACTCGACGCTGCTCCCCGCGGTGATGTAGACCTCGAGGTCGGTGCTCGCCGCGCCGTCGCGGTGGAAGGTGATGCTCGAGTAGCCGCCGACCTGCCGCACGTCGGCGCCCGTGACCTCGGCGTCGACCATCGTGCCGCCGATGCCGGCGGCGGCGGGCCTGGCGAAGCGCGCCCCTTCGGCCAGCGGCTTCCAGCTCCCGCGCTCGGCGCCGTCCTGCGACCTGTTGTTGTTGGCGTCCTCGATCACCCGGACGCGGTCGTTGGCGACGTCGAAGCTGACGATGACGTCGTACTGCCGCAGCACGGCGAGCCGCTGCGCCTGCTGGAGCACGCCGCGGACGACCCGCGCGCCGGCGTCGGCGCGGTAGCGCTGGTAGTCGATGCGCGGCGCCGCGAAGCCGGCGACGATCCCGATCAGTGTCAGCGTGATGACCAGCTCGGTCATCGTGTAGCCGGCGTCGCCGGCGTACCCGCCGCGGCGCCAACTCCTTCCATCCATGCTGCGCATGCTGCGCATGCTGCTCGCTCCTGCGACAGTGAATCGAACGACGACATCGTGCTCTCCACGGGATACGAGCGCCGCCCTCCCCGGCAACGCCCGCGACATCACGCCGTCGGCGTGGTTCGTCACGGAATGACATGGACGTTCGGGGGGTGACGGGACGCGGGACGCGCACGGAGGGTCGGGCGGTGCGACGCGGGCCACCCGGCCGGGACGTGGGAGGGGCGTCGCGCGCGACGCCCCTCCGGCATCCCGATCGTGAACCGTCCCCGCCGCCAACGCGACCCTCCCCGCGCATCCCGCATCCCGCGTCCCGCGTCCCGCCGAGCCCTACCTCGCGAACGCCCCGCGCTCCAGGAAGTGCAGCACCTGCTCCACCACCGCCGGCGCGCGCATGAGAAAGGTGTGCGAGTGCGGCACCACGAGGAAGTCGCGCATGCCGGGGACGGCGGCGCGTCCGACGCTCACCTTCCCGTCGTCCGGCCCCTCGATGTAGCGCGAGAGGAGCGGGTTGAGGCTGCGGCTCCCGGCGATCACGCCGAGCTCGAACTCCACCGGCGGCAGCCGCGCGGGCACCCCCGCCGGGCCGGTGCCGAGCTGGGCGCCCGCGGGCCCGGTCACCTGCCGGTACAGCGGCCCGAGCAGCGGGCGGCCGCCGAGCGCGTCCGGCAGCTCGCTCCCCTGGTTAGGCGGCGCCAGCATCACCGCGCGGCCGACGCGGTCGAGCGGCAGGAGCCCGGCGGCCACCGCGGCCCGCAGCAGGATCCCGCCGAGCGAGTGGGTCACGAAGTGGACGCGCTCGTGGGCGTCGAACGCGCCGGCGAACGCCTGCGCCTCGTGCGCCACCCGCTCGGCCAGCGCCTCGATCGGCGCCGTGCGCGACGGGTACGCGACGTTGAGCACCCGGTAGCCGCGCGCTTCCGCGGCGCGGGCGATCGGCAGCATCGAGCGGTAGGTGCGGCCGAGGCCGTGGAGGAGGACGATGGAAGCAGGCATTGCTCGAAAGGTGCTCGCCGCGCGGCGGGCGTCGAATACGTCAGGCGACGTAGGCGTGAGCGGCGAGTTGCCGGTTGCCAGTTGAAGTTGTGAGTTGCCAGTGGCACCCGGCATCCGGGATGCGCAGGGGGCGAGGCATGCCTCGCCCCTACTGGCCACTCACAACTTCAACTGACAACCGACCACCCGCCGCTCAGCCTCACTTTACCCGCAACCGGTACCCTTCCACCACCTCCGCCCCCTCCGGCTGGAAGTCGTGCTCGGGCGCCCGCTCGAACCCCATGCGCGTGTACATCCGCATCGCGCTGCGCATGCTCGCCGACGTGTGCAGCCCGAGGTCGGTCGCGCCCGCGCGCCGCGCCCGGCGCACGCACTCGTCCATCAGCAGGCGCCCCACGCCGAGCCCGCGCGCCTCGGGCGCCACGGCGAGCAGCCGCACCTCGGGCCAGCCCACCGGCCCCACCGCGCCGCCGTAGGCGTCGACCGCCGCCGGGTACAGCAGCACGCTGCCGACGATCACCCCGTCCCGCTCGGCGACGATCCGCTCGGCGCGTCCGTCGTCCGAGGCGAGCGCCGAGCGCACCGCGCGGTCGAGCCCCGCCCAGGCGGCGGGCGCCATCACCGTCGCGAACTCGGCGTAGGCGCGCAGCGTGAGGTCGCGCACCGCGTCGCGCTCGGCTGGGTGCGCGTCGCGGACGGTCACGTCGCTCACGTCGCTCACGTCAGGCACGCT
>DATFPD010000189.1:0-4949 GCA_035265005.1 Gemmatimonadaceae bacterium
GCCCCGGGCGGGCGAGGAGGCGGGCGAACTCGTCGGGGCCGGCGGCCTCGACCCGGGCGATGAAGGCGCGTTCGTCGAACATGCTGGGCTCCGCGTGTTGACGTTAGGTGTTGACGCTTGGAACGGCCACGGCGAGTCGTCAGTTGCCAGCAGTTGAGTCCTCAGTTGTCAGTCGAGAGTGGCCCGGTAGTCAGTGGCAATCAGCATTCTGGATGCTAAGCGCTACTGAGGACTGGCAACTTCAACCGACGACTGGCAACTCGACTGCTGGCAACTGACGACCGCCGTTCATTTCGCCGAGGCCGGCGGCGCCGGGCACAGCTGCGGCTCGCGCTCGCACATCTTCTCCACGTACCGCCGTACCTCGTCGCTCGCCTTGCCCGACCGGGCCTCGCGGATCAGCGCCGCGTAGCGCGCGATCAGCATCCGCGCGTCGCGGAGCTGGTCCTGGCTCGAGGAGAGCGCCGCGTTCGCCGACTGGTAGGCGCGGTCGGTGGCGACGTGGACCGACGTGTCGGCGCCGAGCCGCTGCTCCAGTGCCACCCGCGCCCGGCGCTCGGCCTTGAGCTGGTCCTGGACGGACGCCGCCGCCTGGTGGAGCGAGTCGGCGCGCGCCACCGCGACCGCGGTCATCGAGACGATGCTGATCAGCGAGTCGGCGCGGCGGCGCGCCACCAGGTCGGTGCTGTCCTTCAGGTTGCTGAACAGGGCGTTCGTCTCCCTGAGCAGCTTCATCTGCGCCTCCATGTCCGTCTGCGCCCGGCGGAGCTGGCCGTTCCGCGTCTTGAGCGCGAGCGCCATCGTCCCCAGGGCGACGACCATCAGGCCGAGGATGGTCGCGGCGACGATCGCCCGCCGCTTCTTCTGCTGCTCCGCCTGGCGCTTCTGGCGCTCGAGCTCGCGGTCGAGCTTCGCCCGCTCGACCGAGACCCGGCGCTCCGCCTCGGCGCGCTCCGCGGCCAGCCGGCGCGCGGCCTCCTCGCGCTCGGCGGCCAGCCGCTCCTCGGCCCCGCGGCGCTCGGCCTCGCGCGCGCGCCGCTCCTGCGCCTCGCGGATCGACGGGATCAGGAACTCGCTGGCGATCGTGTAGTAGATGACGTTCTGCCGCTGCTCGCTCTGCACCAGGCGCGTCTCGTTCCCGTCCATCGCCACCAGCAGCGCCTCCAGCGCCTCGGGCGGCGTCCGCGTCTCGTCGCGCACCAGCGTCAGCAGGTCGTCCTTCGACACCACGTTGCGCACGCCCGAGCGCGTCACCATGCGCGAGAGCAGGACGCCGATCGTCTCCTCGCGTCCCGGGAACTTGCGGATCTCGTCCGAGAAGTAGTCGCCCAGGATCCCCTCCACGCCGCGCTCGGCGAGCAGCGCCTCCGGGTCCGCGGCGTCGTAGAGCTTGCGGCAGGCGATCTGCACCTCGGACGGCACCACCTGCCCCGGGCCGACGCGCGAGCGGAAGGCCTCGATCAGCTTGTCGACGAGCGCGTCCGGGATGCGGCCGCCGAACGCGGCGGGGAAGCGGCGCAGCGGCCCGCGGATGATCGCGTCGAGGTCGGCGATCTTGGGGGGCAGCAGCCGCACGCAGTGCTCGGCGAGCCCGGGGACGCGCTGGAGCAGCCTCGTCAGGCGCGCCAGGTAGTCCTCGCGGAACGAGAAGACGATCTTGACCGGGACCGAGTGGTCGGTCAGCAGCGACACGAGGGCGTCGCTCAGCGCCGCCTGCGACGACGGCGCGGCGTCGCGCAGCCCCTCGGGCGGCGCCTCCTCGAACAGCGTGACGAACTCCTCGAACTGGTCGATGATCAGGAGCGGCGAGTGCTCGGTGTCGGTCGTCGCGCGCGCGCGGCGCACGAACTCGGCGATCGACAGCGTCGCCTTCTGCGGCGTGCCGGGCGCCGCGCCGTCGTCGCCCAGCAGCAGCGACGGCAGGTAGGGCTGCGCGCCGTCCGGGCTCACCGGCATCCGCTCGACGACGATCTCCTCCCCCGGGTGCGGGCGGACGCGCAGCCGCTCGGGGCTGAACCCCTGGCGGATCATCTCGGGGACGAAGCCGGCGTTGATCAGCGACGACTTGCCGACGCCCGACTGGCCGTAGAGCAGCACGCCGCGGTAGACCGTCGCCACCCTCGTCAGGCGGCGCACGTCCTCCTCGCGGGCGAAGAAGATCGGCGCGTCGGCGAAGCGGAACGAGTTGATCCCGCGGTAGGGCTTGGCCGGGGCCTCGCTGTGCGGCGGGAGGAAGGCGGCGAGCGGCGGCGGCGGCGGCGGCGCGACGTCCGCGTGCGCGTCGATGGGGTTGGCGTCCGTCGGGGCGCTCATCGCGGCATCTCCTGCCCCGTCACCAGGCGGTAGAGGGTCGGCACGAACGCCCAGACGTCCTGGGCGATGAAGCTCACCTGGCGCCCCGTCCCCTCGCCCAGCACGCGGACGAGCAGCGGGTCGGGCTGCGGGTCCACCGCCCACGACGTCGGGAACTTCGCGCGGTCCATCCGCCAGCGCAGCGTCTTGAACAGCAGGCGGAGGTTGTAGTCCATCAGGCTGTAGCCGATGAACAGCGTCGGCCACCGGCGCAGGTAGAACTTGAGGCCGAGCGGGATCGGGTTCACCGACTCGGGGTCGCCCATCCGGAGGATGAACTGGATGTAGTCCTCGTCGGTGACGACGATCGACTCCGGCGTCTCGATGTCGCCGTGGATCTTGAGCACGAACGGCCGCGCCGCCGAGGGGTCTGACTCCAGGTCCTGCGTGGCGATGCTGTCCGACGGCTGGTAGGTCGACCGGTCGAACGGCTTGCCGGCGGCGGTGAGCGCGGTCTCGAAGAGGCGGTCGTAGTTGGTGGTGATGACGAGCGGGAAGTTGAGCCGCGCCAGGGCGTGCAGCGCGGGCGACGGCTGCTTCCCCTCGCCCACCTCCTGCCGGATCGCCGCCACCAGCTGCCGCCGGTCGAGCACGCTCTCGTAATGCGCCGCCACGCGCTGGAGGTGGGTGGGCTCGTACGTCGGGAACGCCGCCTGGTAGCCGGAGCCGGTGGCCAGCCGGCGCGCCAGCTCCGAGCCCCGGGGCGGCGCGAGGGCGGCGTCGTAGGCGAAGCCGGACGCGTCGGGCGCGGGGCTGTGCACGCCGGCGCCGAGGAAGAGGATGCACTGCCCGCTCTCGACGCGCTTGGCGACGTTCCGGAGCACCGGGTCGACGACCGGCGGCGCGGCGGCGGTCGCGCCGCCGGTCGTCGCGGCGGTCGTCGTGGCGGCGGCGGCCCCCCCGGCCGCCGGGTTGGTCGGGGGGTCGGGGGGAAGGCCGATCGCGCTCATGGCACCTCCGGCGATGCGGGTGTGGCGGCGCGGGTCGGACCGCCGCCAGGGCCAGCCATGCCTAACTTCGCACCCGCGGCCACAGTACGGCCAGGTCGGGGAACCCGCAAGCTGGCTCCACCGTTCGGCTCGGTGCGGTGCGCCAGCGCACAATGGTCCACGAGCGCGGCGGCGCACATCTGTTGCTTCCGCGGACGGCGCATACCTTCATTCGCGCGATCGTCGCACGGAACAGGACTTCGGGACACTCACTCGACCCACACCATGTACTCTCCCCGCATCGTCGCCTCCGCCGACCGCGGCCGCCGTCGGGCCGCGCTCGGCACGTTCGCCACCGTCGTCTCGCTGCTGCTGCCACTGCTCGCGGCGTGCGGCGGCGGCTCCGATCAGAAGGGGGCCGGCGACAGCGCGCGCGCCGGCACCGCCGCCAGCGCCGGCGCCCCCGGCGGGTCCGAGCGCGTCGTCGCGTTCGAGGGGATGCAGACGCCGGAGTCGGTCCGCTACGACGCGGAACAGGACGTCTGGTTCGTCTCCAACGTGAACGGCAACCCGTCGATGAAGGACAACAACGGGTTCATTGCGCGCGTGAGCGCGAACGACGACACGCATCGCGCCGCGGCGGCGGGGCAGGGCGCCGGCGGGGCCGCCTCGGGGTCCGACACGGCGGCCGTGCGCCTGATGTTCATCGAGGCCGGGAAGAACGGCGTCACGCTCAACGCGCCGAAGGGGATGGCGATCGTCGGCGACACGCTGTACGTGGCCGACATCGACGCCGTGCGCCTGTTCGACCGCCACAGCGGCGCGCCGATCGCCAGCGTGAACCTGGCGCCGATGAAGGCGGTCTTCCTCAACGACATCGCGGCCGGCCCGGACGGCGCGATGTACGTGACCGACACCGGCATCCGCTTCGGCCCCAACGGCCAGATGACGAAGCCGGGGCGCGACCGCGTCTTCCGGATCGCCGGCCGCACCGCGACCGTGGCCATCGAGAGCGACTCGATCGGCGGCCCGAACGGCATCGCCTGGGACCGCGCGAACAACCGCTTCGTCATCGGCCCGTTCAGCAGCAAGTCGGTGTGGGGCTGGTCGCCCCCGAGCGGCGGCGCCGCGGCGGCCAAGCCCACATCGCTGGGCGAGGGCCCCGGCGGCTACGACGGCGTCGAGGTGCTCGACGACGGCCGCGTGCTCGTCTCGAGCTGGACCGACTCCACGGTGAGCGTGCTCGAGAACGGCCGCGTGACGCCGCTCGTCCGCGGCGTGAACGCCCCCGCCGACATCGGCTACGACACCAAGCGCAACCGCGTCGCCGTCCCGCTGTTCAACGACAATCGGGTGGAGGTGTGGACGGTGCCGGGGAAGCGCTGAACTACACCTGCGACCGACTGCACCTGCGACCTGCGAGCTGCGACCTGCGACCTGACACCCTCGGGAGGCCCCGGCGTCCCGAGGCCGTTAGGTCGCAGCTCGCAGGTCGCAGGTCGCAGGTGTAGTCCGCAGCACTTATCCCATCACCTTCTCCAGCTTGTCGAGGCAGCCCGTCCAGCCGTGCTCGTGCTTGCCGCGCTCCTCGGCGCTGGCGAAGCGCGTGTGGGTCAGCACCAGTTCGGTCTCGGCGCCGCGGTCGTTGAACTCGATCGTCACCAGCGT
>DATFPD010000190.1:0-9040 GCA_035265005.1 Gemmatimonadaceae bacterium
GGGAGGTTCGTGACGTGAGCAGTGCTGCGTGCTGCGTGCTGCGTGCGGGTACCAGGCAATCCGGCGCTCGCTGCGCTCACCTGTCATCCCGAGCCGCGGAGCGGCGAAGGATCCGCTCTCAGCCGCCGGACCCCGGGCTCATGCAGCGCGAGAGCAGATCCTTCGCCGCTCCGCGGCTCAGGATGACAGTTGAGCGCAGCGAGCGCCGGATTGCCTGGTACCCGCACGCAGCACGCAGCACGCAGCACGCAGCACGCAGCACGCAGCACGCAGCACGCAGCACGCAGCACGCAGCCGTCATAGCAGTATCTGCATCTCGTCCACCCCTCCGCTCTCCCGGTCGACGAGCGCGATGCGATGCGCGTTGGTGTCCGCCACGTAGACGTAGCGCCCGCCGAGCGCGAGCCCGGCCGGCTCGTGGAGGCCGCGCACCCAGGTGGTCGCCTCGCGCGTCGCGGGGTCCACCCACTTGAGGGCGTCGTTGTACGAGTCGGCCACCAGCAGGCGGCCGTCTTCGGTCTGGACGATCGCCTGCTGGTGCTGCATGCGCACGTCGTCGCCGCGGCCGTCCACGTCGCCGAAGTCGAAGAGGCCCGTTCCGACGACCGTCCCCACCGCGCCGCTCGGGTCGACGTCCGCCCAGCGTACCGCGCTCGACTCGGCGTCCACGAAGTACAGGCGGCCGGCGCGCTCGTCGACCGCGAGCCCCATCGGCTGCGCGAGCGCGGCGTCGCCGTGCGGGCCGTCGACGATGTCCTCGCGGAAGGTGCCGGAGTGGCGGCGGGCCTTCCCGGTGGCGCGCTCCACCGCCCAGAGCTGGTGGATCCCGGCCATCGCCACGAACAGCGTCTCGCCCACCACCGCCACGTCCCACGGCGACGCCATCGCGCCCGCCTCGACGTCCGACCGCCGGCGGAGCTGCCGCCCCGTGCCGGCGAGGGTGCGCACCACGCCTGACGAGACATCGATCTCGCGCACGGAGTGGTTGCCGGCGTCGGCGACGTAGAGCGCGCCCTCAGCGAACGCCATCCCCTGCGGGTAGTCGAAGCGCGCCGCGCGCGGGGCGCCGTCGGCGAAGCCGCGCTCCCCGCCGCGCGCCTTCCCGCCCCCCACCACGTGCCGCACGCGCATCGCGCGCCCGCCGTCCTCCAGCCCGCCGAGGAGCACGCGGTGGTGCCCGCTGTCGGCGACGGCGACGCGATCCCCGTCGACCGCCACCTTCCCCGGGTAGCGCAGCATCCCCGGCGCGATCGCCGGCTCGTCAGGCGCCCAGTGGAGGGGCTCGCGGTTCAGCGCCCCGCGCTCGGCGAACGCGTCGACCAGGCGCTGGACGACCGGCGCCATCATCTCGGCGGTGAACTCGCCCGCGTGGCGGCCGAGCGCGGCACCGCCGGGGTCGACCACGGCCAGCGTCGGCCAGGCGTTCACCGCGTACGCGCGCCAGACGCGGAACTGCCGGTCGTTGAGCACCGGGTGCGCGGCGCCCAGCCGGATGGACGCCTCGCGGATGCGCGCCGTCTCGCGCTCGGCGTGGTACTTCCCGCTGTGCACGCCGATCACCACCAGCTCGTTCGGGAACTTCGCTTCCAGCTCCCGCAACTGCGGGAGTACGTGAATGCAGTTGATTCAGCCGTAGGTCCAGAAGTCGAGAAAGACGACCTTGCCCCGCAGGTCAGCGAGGCCGAGCCGTTGCCCGCCGGTGTGGACCCAGTCGAGCGTCTCGGGAAAGTCCGGCGCGCGGACGGGGGGCGTGGTGGTGGGGTCGGTCATGGAGGCGGGGCGAGGGATGCGGGATGCGGCGAAGTGAAGAGCTCTCCGGCAAGAATCGGGGGAGTGAGCCCGAAAGTTCCGCCGGCAGCCCCTGCCCTTCTGCCGACCATTCGCCATACTTTCGGCCGTCCGCGTCCCGCATCCCCGCATCCCCGCATCCCGCTCAGTGCCCAGACACCGCCTCGAGCTCGACGGCGTCACGATCGAGTGGGACACCGACCAGTCGAAGGTCGCCCAGGCCGGGCACGACGTGGCGATGCTGTGGGTGGAGTCCACGCTGCGCGTGCTGTTCGACGCGATCCGGGAGCTGGCCACCGACGCGTACCCGCAGATCATGAGCGCGTGGGGGCGGCGCACCGGCATGACGGTCGCCGCGCAGCTGCGGGGGCTCGACGCGCTGGGCGCCGAGGGGCCGGCGCGCGAGCGGCTGCTCGCCCTCTACCGCGTCGGCGGGTGGGGGGTGGCGGAGATCGTCGCGCTCGACGCCGAGACGCGCGACGTGCGGATGCGCGTGCGCTCGTCGTGGGAGATGCGGGTGAAGGAGGCGTCGGGCGACGGCGGCTGGTGCCGCTTCCTGCCGCAGCACTGGGCGGGCGTCTGGTCGGCCTACTTCGGCGTCGACTGCGTGGCCGAGGAGCTGGAGTGCCAGTCGCGCGGCGCCGAGGCGTGCGTGTACCGCATCTACGCGGCGCCGCACCGGGACTTCGACGCCGACGTGAGCGCGTTCTTCACCGCCGAGGCGAGGGCGGCGCTGGAGCGGGAGCGGCGCGAGGTCACCGACGCGGAGCGGCGGGCGCGCGAGCAGGAGGAGCTGGCCGCCGCGGCCGCGGACCTCGCGAGCGCGCTCGACATCGGGGAGCAGCTGCAGCGGGTCGCGCGGCGCGCGCGCCAGCTGAGCGGGAGCGATTACGCCGCGGTCGCGACGGTCGATCCCGACGGGCGCACCCTCTGGCGCGCGATCGACGGCAGCATCTCCGACGGCTGGCGCGCGACGAGCTTCGAGCCCGGACACGGGCTGGCGGGGCGCGTGGTGGCGCACGACGACACGGTCATCGTCACGGGGTTCCCGAACAACCCCGCGTTCCCCCCCGAGGAGTTCCCGGCCCACGCCGCCGAGGGGATGCGCACCGCGTTCGGGGTGCCGATGCGCGCCGCGGGGAAGCCCTTCGGCGCGATCACCGTCGGCTGGCGGCGCGACGTGGCGGCGGACTGGGACACGATCGCGCTCGTGCAGACGCTGGCCGACATCGCGGCGGCGGCGATCGTGCAGGCGCAGCTCGTCGCCTCGCTGCGGCAGCGCGCGGACGAGGTGGAGGCGGCGAACCGCGAGATGGCGCGCACCAACGACCAGCTCGAGCAGCGCAACGTCGAGCTGGACGCGGCCGCCTCGGAGCTGAACGCGGTGCTGGAGCAGATGGCCGACGGCGTGATCATCGCCGGCCCGGACGGGCGCATCGTGCGCGCGAACCCGGCGGCCGACCGGATGCACGGGCAGCCGGTGCTCGGCCCCCGCGGCCGCGGCGGGGAGGCGAGCCCGGACCGCTTCGACGTCCGGCGGCTGGACGGCTCCCCGTACGCGCCGGAGGAGCTGCCGCTGACGCGCGCGCTCCGGCGCGACGAGACGGTGACCAACGCCGAGTGGACGGTGACGCGCCCCGACGGCACCCTCGTCAGGCTGCTCGGCAGCGCGGCGCCGCTGCGGCGGCCGGACGGGCGCACGGTCGGCGCGGTGCTCGTGATGCGCGACATCACCGAGCGCGAGCGGCTGACCGAGCAGCTGCGGCAGGCGACGTCGGCCAAGGAGCGCTTCTTCGCCCAGATCTCGCACGAGCTGCGCACGCCGGTGAACGCGGTGCTCGGCTACACGCAGCTCCTGACCGAGGGGACGGCGGGCGAGCTGCCGCCGAAGGCGATGCAGATGCTCGGCCGCGTGCGCCGCAGCGCGCAGCACCTGCTGGAGCTGGTGAACGACGTGCTCGACATCAGCCGCCTCGAGGCGGGGAAGATGACCGTCGAGCCGCAGGAGCTGGACCTGGTGACGCTGGTGCGGGACACGCTGACGACGGTCGAGCCGCTGGCGGAGGCGAAGGGGCTCGCGCTCGCGGTCGAGGCGCCGCCGTCGCTCCCCGCCTACACCGACGCGCGGCGCGTGCGGCAGATCCTGCTAAACCTCCTCTCCAACGCGGTGAAGTTCACCACCGAGGGCACGGTCCGCGTCGAGCTGCGCGAGCTGCGCGAGCTGCCGGACGCCCGCGCCGAGCTGGCGGTGGCGGACACCGGCGTCGGCATCGCCCGCGAGGACCAGGAGCGCGTGTTCGCCGAGTTCGTGCAGGTGGGGAAGCCGCCGAAGAGCGGCGACACCGGCGGCACGGGCCTCGGCCTCCCGATCAGCCGCCGCCTCGCCCGCCTCCTCGGCGGCGACCTGCGCGTGGAGAGCGAGGAGGGGCGGGGGAGCCGGTTCGTGTGCACGCTGCCGCTGAAGGCGAAAGGCTAGTGGGAGGTGCGAGGTGCGAACTGCGAGTTGCGAACTGCGAGAGGTCGTCAGTCATTAAGTACTACCGATCGCTGAGCACTCCTCGCACCTCGCAATTCGCACCTCGCAATTCGCGCCTCGCAATGACGACGAGCCTCCCCCCCCACCACGACCCGTCCGGCGGCTTCCGCAACCCGTGGCCTAACGCGGAGCCGAAGGGCCTGGCGTCGCTGCTGCGGTGGGTGCTGGGGGAGCGGCTGCTGAAGCCGCGGCCGGCGGACCCGCCGGCGTCGGCGTTCGCGCGGGTGCGGCCGGCGTTCGCGACGCCGCGCGCCGGGGCGGGGAGCGTGGGCGCCACCTGGGTGGGACACTCGAGCTTCGTCCTCCAGCTGGGCGGGCTGAACGTGCTCACCGACCCGATGTGGGGCGAGCGCGCCTCGCCGCTGGCGGTCGCGGGGCCGAAGCGGCGGGTGCCGCCGGCGGTGGACTTCGACGCGCTGCCGCCGGTGGACGTCGTCGTCCTCTCGCACGACCACTACGACCACCTCGACGACGCCACCGTGCGCCGCCTGGCGGCGCGCTATCCGGACGCGCGCTGGCTGGCGCCGCTCGGCGTCGGCGCGTGGCTCGCCGGGCGGGGCGTGCGCGCGGTGGAGGAGCACGACTGGTGGGGGAGCACGATGCTGCGTCCGGCGCGCGCCGCCGGCGGCGAGGCGCACGGGCACCTGCTCATCACCTGCGTCCCGGCGCAGCACTTCTCGGGGCGGAGCATGGTGGGGCGGAACCGCACGCTCTGGTGCGGGTGGGTGCTGCGCGCGGGCGCGCGGGCGGTCTACTTCGCCGGCGACACCGGGCGCCACCCGGAGTTCGCCGAGGTCGCGCGCCGCTGCGGCCCGTTCGACCTGGCGCTCATGCCGATCGGCGCCTACGAGCCGCGCTGGTTCATGCGCGCGGTCCACATGAATCCGGAGGACGCGGTCGCCGCCTACCAGGAGATCGCCCGCGCCCACCCCGACGCGCCGCCCCCGGTCATGGGCGGCATGCACTGGGGGACCTTCAAGCTCACCGACGAGCCGATGGACGAGCCGCCGAAGCGCACGCGGCAGCTGTGGGAGCTGGCGGGCCTACCGGCGGAGAAGCTGTGGCTGCCGCGGCACGGAGAGACGAGAGAAATCTGATGCAGTCGTGGGCCCTTGATTAATCAAGGGCCCACAGTGCTCTCTCGAAATCTTTACCGCGCGATCTTCACCGGCTCCACCATCACGTGCAGGTTGTGGCCGATGCGCACGCCGGCGATGCCGCTGGTGCTGGCGGCGCTGGCGGGGATCGCGGCGGCCGGCTGCTCGTTCACGAAGAAGCGCACCGAGTCCGTGCCGACGCGGACCATCAGCTTGTAGCTCGCCTTCCCCGACGCGTCGGCCTTCGGCACCGCGGGGCTCGCCTTCCACGCGACGAGGTCCTTCGTCTCGGCGCCGTCGCGCCGCTTGACGAGGACGTCGCCGGCGCCGCGCACCATGAAGTAGGTGTACTTCTGCGTCGGCTGGTCGAGGTTCTGGCCGCCGATGAAGACGCCGAACGACTCCGGGTGCGCCGGCGCCTCCGCCTGGTCGATCCGCGCGGTGACGACGTAGCTGCCGCTCGCCGAGTCCGACGCCTGGTAGATGATGTGGTGCGGCCCGGTCGTGACGTCCCACATGCCGCCTGACGCCGAGGCGTACTTCGCGTCGTTCATCGAGCCGTTCTCGCGGTCGGTTCGACCCACGTAGCCGGCGGGGAGCCCGTTGCCGCCGGCGGCGCGGTCGGGGTCCGCCTTCGACGCCGAGTCGGCGGCGGCGGTCGTGGCGGTGGCGGGGCCGGCGCTGTCGGCGCGGGCATCCTCCTTCGCTTTACAGGCGGCGAGCGCCAGCGAGACGCAAGCGGCCCCGAGTGTGGTCACGAACGTCGATGTCGCACGCACAGGGAGTCCTCCATGTTGTCGGTTTCCGTGTCGTCGGGATGGACGAGGTCGGCGCCAAATCTAGGCGCGGATGCGCCAACGGGTGAGAGGAGCGTCGCGCCCGCGCTGTCAGGAAGCTGTGAGCGACCTCCGGCCACCGTCCGGCGACCGTCCGGCTCGGTGCCGGCGCCGTCTGTTTCTGTTTTCGGCGGCTGTTCCCGGATTGGGCGGAAATCTTGCGATAGCCCCACACGCGCCGCCCGCTCCGTGCTTCGACTCAGACGATTCGCACGCTCGCGTTCGCCACACTGGCACATAGACGTCAGTACAACCGCCGCACCGATCGGAAGTCATGGAGGCCCCGATGTCCCAGCACACTCGCCGCGCCGCGGCCCTGCTCGCCGTCACCGCCGCGCTCGCCACCGCCGCCGCCTGCGCGTCGTCGACCCCGTCCGCCACGCCCGCCAGCGCGAAGGCGCTCGAGGCGCCGGAGGCGCGGTTCCCGATCCTGGTGCTCGCCGAGAGCGCGACCCGCATCCTCGCCTTCACGTCGAGCGCGTCCGACTCGGCGCGCGTGCAGGCCCGCGTGGCGTCGCTCACCGCCAACTCGATCGACGTCACGCGCGACTACGTGACCCGCGCCCGCACGTCGGCGCTGCGCGCGGGGAACGGCGCCGAGCGCGCCATCACGACGGGCGACATCCTGGGCGTCCGCTTCGCCTACGCCAGGACGACGCTCCACGGCAACAAGCAGCTCGACGTCCGCGGGCCCGGCTACGAGCACTACTGGCAGCTCGGTCGCGCGAAGCTGGAGCTGGCCCGCACCCAGACCGGCCAGGCGGTCGTCGTCGCCGACTCGGCGCTCGCCTGCCGCGCGGCGCCCTGCGCCTCCTCGCGCGCCAAGCAGATGGCGTCCCACATCGACGCAGCCGCCGGCGCCACCCGCGAGGCCGAAGGGCTGGTTCGCATCGCGCTGCTGCGGCTGCAGTAAGGGGCGACGAGCGATCTGCGAGCTGTCATCCCGCAGGAGGGCGCCTAGCGCCCTCCTGCGGGATGGCGCGGCGTAAAGCTCGGCGTTACAATCGCTCTCGCCATGCTCTCGCCCCGCACCACGATCAGTCGCTCACTGCGCGCGGCAATCCCTGCGATCGCCCTGGGGATCGCCGCCGCGCCCCTGTCGGCACAGGGCGGACGCGGCGCGGGAACGACTCTCCTCGCCACGGCGACGGTGATGCCGCCCGCCGTCCAGAGCTTCTCCGTCACGTCGATCTCGGCGCCCGCGGTGCGCCGTCCGCGCCCGACGAGCATGGAAGTGACCTCGTCCATCGATGTCGTCGGCAGCGCCCCCTACCGGGTCGTCCTCCGCCTGGCCGACGCTGCCGCCGGCGGCGCCATCCGCGTTTGGGTGCGCACGCACCGCGGCACATTCGAGCGCCTCGACGAGTCGCGCCCGGTGACCGTCGCCAGCTCGTACGCCGCCGCCGACTCCCACCGCCGCACCGACCTCGTCTTCCGCGTCGAGGCCGACGACCCGCGGACGCTCGACGCGCTGGCGATCCCGGTGGCCTGCGAGGTCGTGGCGCAGGCGGACGACGCGGTGAGCGCGTACCGGTTCACGGCGGTGCTGGGAGCGAGCAGAGGCGAGCGCCCCCGGTAGCCCGGTCAGTCTGGCGGGTCCGTGCCTGCCTCCTATCTTGGGCCGCGGACACCCCGTAGACACTCGGACGGGATCGGTGACGACGGATCTGCGGGAGCACCTGCGGGCGGCGCTTGGCGGCAGTTACCTCTTCGAGCGCGAGCTCGGCGGCGGGGGTATGGCGCGCGTCTTCGTCGCCGAAGAGCGAGCGCTCGGCCGGCGCGTCGTCGTGAAGGTGCTCCCCCCCGAGCTTACCGAGGACATGAGCCTGGAGCGCTTCGAGCGCGAGGTCCGCCTCGCGGCGCGGCTCCAGCACCCGAACATCGTCCCGCTCCTCACCGCCGGCGACCGCGACGGGCTGGCGTACTACGTCATGCCCTACGTGGAGGGTGAGTCGCTGCGCGCCCGGATCGAGCGCGAGGGGCGGCTCCGGCCGGCCGCGGCGGTCTCGGTCCTGCGCGACGTGGCGCGCGCGCTGGAGTACGCGCATGCCCAGGGCGTGGTGCACCGGGACGTCAAACCGGACAACGTGCTGCTCTCCGGCAGCGCGGCCGCGGTGGCGGACTTCGGCATCGCGAAGGCGCTCGACGCCTCGCGGACCGGCGGGCGCCTCCGCGACGCCGACGCGCCGGACCGCGCGAAGACGCTGACGCATGCCGGCACCACGTTAGGCACGCCGGCGTACATGGCGCCGGAGCAGGCGGCGGGCGACCCGAACGTGGATGCGCGCGCCGACATCTACGCGTGGGGCGTCGTCGCCTACGAGCTGCTCGCCGGGTCGCTCCCCTTCGCCCGGAGCGCGGCGCACCAGCTCGTGGCGGCCCACATCGGGGAGCCGCCGCCGCCGCTGCCCTCCCGCGCGCCCGACGCGCCGCCGGCGCTCGCCGCGCTCGTCATGCGCTGCCTGGAGAAGGACCCCGCGCGCCGCCCGCAGTCGGCCGGCGAGCTCCTCGACGCGCTCGAGGCCGTCGCGCGCACGCCCTCCGGCGGCCAGGCCGCGGGGTCGCGGCGACGGCGGGTGCGCCGCGCCGCGGCCGGCGCGCTCGCGGCCCTGGGGCTGGCGGCCATCGCGACGGCGGTCGCGTACTACCGCACGCGCGCCCCCGCCGCGCCGGAGACGCCGGTGCTGGCGGTCCTCCCCTTCGAGAATCAGGGTCCACCGGCCGACGCGTACTTCGCGGACGGGCTCACCGACGAGGTGACGACCCGCCTCGCCGCGCTGCCG
>DATFPD010000191.1:0-10963 GCA_035265005.1 Gemmatimonadaceae bacterium
TGGCCTCGCGCCTGCGCGAGCTCTCGTTCCTGAACAAGGGCGTGATGATCACGCTCAAGGACGAGCGCGAGGGGCAGCAGAAGGAGGAGGCGTTCCACGCCAAGGGCGGCCTCAAGGAGTTCGTGCAGCACATCAACCGCAACGCCAAGACGCTGCACACCGAGGTCGTGTACCTCGACACCGAGCGTGACGGCATGGGCATCGAGCTCGCGCTCCAGTACAACCTGGGCTACAACGAGAACGTCCACTCCTTCGTCAACAACATCAACACGCACGAAGGCGGCACGCACCTCACCGGCTTCAAGAGCGCGCTCACTCGTGTGGTGAACAACTACATGGAGAAGAGCAGCAACCTCGCCAAGAAGGACAAGATCACCCTCGCCGGCGACGACGCCCGCGAGGGGCTGACGGCGGTCCTCTCGGTGAAGGTGCGCGAGCCGCAGTTCGAGGGGCAGACGAAGACGAAGCTCGGGAACTCCGAGGCCGAGGGCGCGGTGCGGAGCGTCGTGCTCGAGCTGCTGGGGCAGTACTTCGACGAGCACCCGAAGGTCGCCAACACGATCATCGAGAAGGCGGTCTCCGCGGCGCGGGCGCGCGAGGCGGCTCGCAAGGCGCGCGAGCTGACCCGCAAGAAGAGCGCGCTCGACGTCGGCCACCTGCCGGGCAAGCTCGCCGACTGCTCGCTCGATGACCCGGCGCTCTGCGAGCTGTTCCTGGTCGAGGGCGACTCGGCCGGCGGCTCGGCGAAGGGCGGGCGCGACCGCATGTTCCAGGCGATTTTACCCCTGCGGGGTAAAATCATTAACGTTGAAAAGGCGCGCATCGACAAGGTGCTGTCGAACGAGGAGATCCGGACGATCATCACCGCGATCGGCACCGGGATCAAGGACGAGTTCGACCTCGGGAAGTCGCGCTACCACAAGATCATCCTGATGACGGACGCCGACGTGGACGGCGCGCACATCCGCACGCTCCTGCTCACGTTCTTCTTCCGCCAGATGCCGGAGCTGATCGAGGCCGGGCACATCTACATCGCCCAGCCGCCGCTCTACCGCGTCGCCAAGGGGAAGGAGGAGTACTACGCCTTCGACGAGAAGGAGCGCGAGGCGATCACGGCCCGGCTCGGCAACGGCGAGGGGCGCGGCTCGGTCGTCATCCAGCGCTACAAGGGGCTGGGCGAGATGAACAAGGAGCAGCTCTGGGACACGACGATGGACCCGGCGCGCCGCACGATCCTCAAGGTGAACGTCGAGGATGCCGTGATGGCCGACGAGATCTTCCAGAAGCTGATGGGCGACGACGTGGACCCGCGCCGGACCTTCATCGAGGAGAACGCGCGCTTCGTGTCGAACCTGGACGTGTAAGACGAGGCGCGATTCGCGGGGCGAGATGCGCGAAGGGCCCCGGGACGCTGTAGGCGCTCGATTCATCAAGCGCTGGCGTCCCGGGGCCCTTCGCGCATCGCGCCCCGCGAATCGCGGCTGTATCATCCGCTCACTCCCGCCCAGCGAATGCCAGTCACCTACGACTTCCCGCGGCCGGCGGTCTCCGTCGACACCGTCGTCTTCGGGGTCGATGACGAAGGTCTCAAGGTGCTGCTCCTCCAGCGCGACGCCGAACCGTTCGCGGGCTGGTGGGCGCTGCCGGGCGGCTTCGTGCACGAGGACGAGGAGCTGGACGAGGCGGCGATGCGCGCGCTGTCCAGCAAGACCCGGCTGAGCAAGATCTACCTCGAGCAGCTCTACACCTTCGGCGGGCGCGCGCGCGACCCGCGCGGGCACGTGATCGCAGTGGCGTACTACGGGCTGGTGCGCCTGCGCGACCACCGGGTGCGCGCGGCCACCGGCGCGCGGGACGTCGCCTGGTTCCGCGTCGACCAGCTGCCGAAGCTCCCGTTCGACCACAACCGGATCGTCGAGGTCGCGCTCGACCGGCTGCGGGGGAAGGTGACCTACCAGCCGTCGCTCGTCTTCGAGCTCATGCCGCCCCGCTTCACCCTCACACAGCTCCAGCAGCTCTACGAGGCGATTCTGGGCACGCCGCTCGACAAGCGCAACTTCCGCAAGAAGATGCTCACCGTCTGGCGGATCGTCGCCGAGACCGAGGAGCGCACCGAGGGGACGGTCGGCCCGCCGGCGCGGCTCTACACGTTCGACTCCGCCGCCTACCGGAAGCTCGCCAGGGCGGGCTTCCAGTTCCAGTTCTGAGCCCCCGGGGACATGGACATGCCCGAGCCTAACGTTTCGGACGTCGAGCTGCTGGGCGAGGGGCGCTTCGTGCGCCTGGTGCGCCGCGGCGGGTGGGAGTACTCGGAGCGCTCGCGCGGGAGCGCCGCCGCGATGGCGCTCGCCATCACCGACGCCGACGAGGTGGTGCTGGTCGAGCAGCGGCGCGTGCCGGTCGACGCGCCGGTCATCGAGCTGCCGGCGGGGCTCGTGGGGGACGAAGGCGCGGCCGACGAGGACCCGGCGGTCGCCATGGCGCGCGAGCTGGTGGAGGAGACGGGCTTCGAGGCCGCGCGCTTGGAGCTCCTGGCGAGCGGACCCGAGGCGCCCGGCAGCTCGAGCGCGATGGTGCTCATCTACCGGGCGACGGGACTGACCCGCGTCGGCGAGGGCGGCGGGGTCGCGGGCACCGAGTCGATCCGCGTGCACGTCGTCCCCCGCGCCGAGCTCCCGGACTGGCTGCGCCGGCGGGAGCGCGACGGCGACCTCGTGGACGCGCGGGTGTGGGCCGCGCTGTTCCTTCACCTCGTCACGCCGCCGGCTGGCGCCTGACGAGGCCGCCCCGGTCAGTCGCCCGGCTTCTCGAACACCCAGAGCGCATTGGTCGGCGGCAGGTCGCACGGGCGGCCGTGCTCGTCGAGAAATCGCAGCCGGTCGGCGAGGCCGCGGCGGTAGCCCTCCTGCACGTACTCCGCGTCCGCGCGCGGGATCGCGACCACGGACGGCGCCGGACCGTCGGCCGACAGCCACGCCACCACCCGGTCGCGGTACTCGTCGTACGGCAGGACGCCGTACTGCTCGCGCACCTCGAACGGGAAGCTCGCCGCGCCCCACACGTAGGTGTACGCGAACTCCATCGCGTCGGCCGCCGAGAGCCGGACCCGTCGCGGCCCCACCCACTCGGCCGGGATCGGCCGCCCCTCGAACTGCCTGACGAACAGCGCGAAGAACTCCTCGGCGTCCGGGTCCAGCAGCTCGAGGATCCGTGTGCCCCGCGGCGGCATGACGCCGTCGCGGATCACGATCCGCCCGCCGGGGCGCAGCGACCGGTAGGCGGCGCGCAGCAGGTCGCGCACGGACTCCAGCCGGAAGCGGCGGGGGACGCCGTCGTCCCCGGTGTGCTCGACGTAGCTGTAGATCTCGTGCAGCACACTGCAGAAGATCACGGTGTCCACCGCGCCCTCGCCCACGATCTCGGGGAGCCGGAACGCGTCGGCGTGGAGCACGTCCCACCGGTGGCGCTCCTCCGACTTCCGCCGCCGCAGCGCCTCGGCCGCCATCTGGCTCGCGTCGATCCCGACGATCTCGCTCTCCGGGAAGCGGGCCTCGCACAGGTCGAGCACGACGCCGCCGCCCGGCCCGACTTCGACCACGCGACCCGGGCGCACGTAGTCGAGCATGCGCTGCTTGTCGGCGCGCGCGGCGTTCATGTGCGCCAGGTAGAGCTCCTCGTTGGCGACGCGGTCGAACTCGTCCTTCCGCAGCCCGTACACGTCGCAGAGCGCCTTGAGCGTGGCGTGGAACGCCGCGGAGCTCTTGCGCTCGTAGATCGGCAATAGCGTCAGCAGCGCCGCCGTCTCCGCGGACTCGCGGAAGACGAGTCGCACCGCCTGCTCGCCGCCGATCACCGCCGAGACGCTGCCGAGCGGGCTCGCGTCGTCGCCGACCGGGGCGCCGCGCAGGATGTCGCTCAGGCCGGACGGCGCGAGCAGCGTCTCCAGCAGTCGAACGCGGTACGGCACGGCCGGGTCGCTGCCCGCTCCCAGCGCCGGGACGAGCGGCAGGCAGGTGAGATGGTAGAGCGCGCCCGGGTCGCGCTCGTCGGTGGCGGCCGCCGCGCGCGCCATGCCGAGCGCGAGGAGCTTGAGCTGCGCCTCCGCCGAGAGCGCCGACGTGCCCGACTCGGCGTACCAGAACTGGCAGCGGTCCACCAGGGCGGCCAGGCGATCCACGTCCGCGTCAGGCAGCCGCCCGAGCAGCTCTCGCACGGCGTCGCCCGGCTCGCCGCGGGCCGTGCGCCCCGCGCGGAGACAGCGCAGCCGGTCGGCCAGCCGCGCCCGCGTGCGGTCGTGCGGCGCGTGGGCGCCGTCCGCGCGCGCCCACGGGGCCAGCTCGGCGTCGGCGAGCCGGCGGTCCACCGACTCGTCAGGCGCCGCGACGGCGACGGCCTCGGCGAGGCGCTCGCGGACGCCGACGAACGCGGCGCGCAGCTCGTCGCGCATCAGCCCCTCGCGCACGCCGGCGGTGTCGCAGACGTTGACCGCGTGCAGCGCGCGGAGCACGAGTCCCCGGGCCTCGGCGGGCGCGCACCCGAGCGCCTGCGCGAGCGGCGTGGCGAGCGCGTGCACGCGCCGCGCGAACGGCGCCAGCGCGCGGAGCGGCATCTCGCCGCGCACCACCTGGCCGGCGAGGCCGTGGGCGTCGACGAGGGCGAGCACGACGTCCCGGAGCACCGGGCGCTCGCGCAGGAGCGGCGTCGCCGACAGCGCGCTGCCGTCGGGTGCGGACGAGTCGACGGCGGACAGGATGCGCGCGGCGGCCGAGTTGTGCACCGAGAGGTCCGCGCCGAGCTCGTGCTCCCAGGCGCGGCGCGTCTCCTCGCTCCCGCCCTTGGCGATGTCCAGGTGCGCGAGCGCCAGCCGCACCGCGTGGCCCACCGGCGTCTCCGCCAGTGCGCGCCACTCCCGCACCTCCTCGCCGAACGCGTCGTCGCTCAGCCCCGCCCCGGCCTGAAAGACGTCGAGCCTGCCCGTCTCGAGGCCGCGCAGCTTGCGCGCGAGGACGCGGACGGCGTGGTCGAGCAGCGGCCGCGGGGCCACGCCCGCCGGCCCCGGCTCGTGCTCGATCGACGCGCTCGGGTCGGCCGTGAGCGCGAGCGCCGACAGTGCGGGCAGGAGCTGCCGCGTCCGCGCGCCGACCGCCGTCGGCGGATCGTCGCGGAGCGACTCCAGCGCGGCTACCAGCAGCTCGGTGTCGGCGGCCACCGCCTGACGAAAGCCGTCGGCGTCGCACTGCGTGAGGCGCGAGAGCCGGGCCTCGCGCGCGGCGATCGCGACCACTGCGTCCGCCGCCGACTCGGCGCCGGCCGTGATGCGCGCCAGGCTGTCCGGTCCCAGCCGCCGCACGCCGTCGGCGCCGCGCAGGATCGCGCCCCACTCGTCGCGCGGCGTGCGCGCGAGCCGGTCGGCGTTGAGCGCCCATCGCGCGGCCGTCGCCAGCGTGCCGAGCGACGCCGAGGGCGGCGTGGCCCCGCCGTCGGCCAGGAGCGGCGCCAGCGCGTCGAGCCAGGCGGCCAGGTGCGGCGAGGCGGCGAGCCCCGGCTCCCCCGCGGCGGCGAGCGTGCGGCGGAGCAGCTCGACCCGGTCGGGGGGGTGCGGCGGCGTGTCGCTCATGCCCGGAAGCTAAGTGACGCACGCCCCGTCCGAAATAGTGTACACTTGACACCATCAGGGCGCGGAGGCATAATGGTGTTACTGGTACACTATCTCAATCCCGAGGCCTACTCCCATGACGACACGTACCGCCTTCCCGGCGGCGCCCGCCCAATCGGCCGAGCTTCCGGTCCCGCGGTTCTACGACTCCGCCAACGCCGCTCGCTGGAGCTACCGGCCGGACCAGGAGCAGATCTTCCGCGACGCCACCGCCTGGGCGCGCGCCCACGGCGTCGCGCCCTCCGGGTCGGACGGCACGCGCGTGGCGCTGCTGCTGATCGACCTCCAGCGGGACTTCTGCTTCCCCGAGGGGTCGCTGTACGTCGGCGGCCGGTCCGGGCGCGGCGCGGTCGAGGACAACGACCGCATCGCGCGATTCATCTATCGGAACCTGGGGCGCCTGACCGACGTGACCTGCACGCTCGACACGCATTTCCCCTTCGCGATCTTCTTCGCGAGCTTCTGGCTGGACGCGGGGGACCAGCCGCTGGCGCCGCACACCGTGATCACGACGGCCGACATCCGGAGCGGGAAGGTCCGGCCGAACCCCGCCGTGGCGGCGTGGCTCTGCAACGGCAACTACGCCTGGCTGGTGCAGCAGGCCGCCTTCTACACCGAGGAGCTCGAGCGCGCCGGGAAGTACCAGCTCTACCTCTGGCCGCTCCACTGCCTGCTGGGCTCCGACGGGCACGCGCTGGCGGGCGTGATCCACGAGGCGCGCCTCTTCCACGCCTTCGCGCGCGCGTCGCGCGGCTTCATCGAGATCAAGGGCGGGAACGCGCTCACCGAGAACTACAGCGTGCTGGCGCCCGAGGTGCTCCTGCGTCACGACGCCAGGCCGCTCGCGCAGCGCAACACGGCGTTCATCAAGACGCTGCTCGAGTACGACGCCGTGCTGATCGCCGGCCAGGCGGCGTCCCACTGCGTGCGCTCGAGCATCGCCGACCTGCTGGACTCGATCCGCGCGCAGGACGAGCGGCTGGTCCGCAAGGTCTACGTGCTCGAGGACTGCATGTCGGCGGTCGCCGTGCCCGACCCGGCCCGCCCCGGGCACTTCCTCGCCGACTTCACCCCGCAGGCCGAGTCCGCGCTGCGCGGCTTCGCGGCGGCGGGGATGCACGTGGTGCGCTCGACGACGCCCATGTCCCAGTGGCCCGACTTCCCCGCCTGACTCCCGAGGATCCCATGACCAACCGCATCAGCTCCACCGCGCCGGTGCCGGCGCTCATCCAGCGCGCGCGCGACGAGGGCGACCTCTCGGCGCAGTCCTTCGACGCGATCATGCTGGCGGCCGACATCGGCGCGCAGATCCAGGCCGGGCTGGGCGTCGCCCCGGACGACGTCCCGGCCGCCGAGGTGACGCTCGTGACAATGATGCCCGACGACTCCGGCTCGATCGCGATGGCGAACAACGAGTCCGCCGTGCGCGCCGGCCACAACGAGGTGCTGGACAGCCTGGAGAAGTGCACGCAGGCGGACGGCATCCTGGTGCACACGCGCTACCTCAACGGGCACGTGCTCTACCCGTACCGTCCGCTCGCCGCCAGCCCCCGCATGACGGCGAAGAACTACCGCGCGGTCCACGGCACGCCGCTCTACGACCAGACGGTGGTCCTGCTCGGCACCGTGCTCGCCAAGTCCAAGGAGCTCGAGGCGTCCGGCATCCCGGTGCGCACGGTGACGCTGATCGTCAGCGACGGCGCGGACGTCCACTCCTCCCAGCAGACCGCGGCGTCGGTGCGGTCGCTGGTCGAGGACATGCGGCGGTCGGAGAACCACGTCGTCGCCGCCATGGGCATCGACGACGGGCAGACGGACTTCCGGCGCGTGTTCCGGGAGATGGGGATCCCCAACGAGTGGATCCTCACGCTCCGGAGCAGCGCCACCGAGATCCGCGCCGCCTTCCGCCTGTTCTCGCAGTCCGCGATCCGGGTGAGCCAGAGCGCCGCGTTCAGCGCGTCGGCGTTCGGCGGATTCGGCGGATGACGGCGGACGTGCTGTCGGGCTGGGAGTGGGCGAGCGGCTCCGTCCAGGGGCGCGAGCACTGGCTCGCCCGGCGCAACAACCAGGATGCGTCGTGCGTGCTCGCCGGCCCGGACGCGCTCGTGGCGGTGGTCGCGGACGGCTGCGGCTCGGCGCCGCACAGCGAGGTCGGCGCCCGGCTGGCTTCGGCGCTGCTCGCACGCACGCTGGCGCGCCGTGCGGCGGCCGCGCGCCCCGCGTGCCGGGACGAATCGGCCGCGCTGCTCGGGGACGCGCTGGACGAGGTGCTCGCCACGCTGGAAGTGGTCGCGGGCGGGCGCGGCACGGACGCGCTCCCCTGGGTGCGCGACCACCTGCTGGCGACCGCGCTCGGCGTGGTCGTGACCGCGGAGCGCGCCCTCGTCTTCCGAGTCGGCGACGGCGTCGTGGGGGTGAACGACGCGTTCGCCACCCACGCCGCGCCTGGCAACACCCCGCCCTACCTCGCCTACAGGCTGCTTCCGCCGGAGTGCTGCCGGCTCGACGCGGCGGCGCTCGCGCCGGCGATCGAGTGGGAGGGACCCGCCGAGTCGCTGGCGTCGGTGGTGCTCGCCACCGACGGCGCCGCGGAGCTGCGAGTTGGCGAGTCGGACCCGCACGCGACGCTGCGCGCGTGGCTCGGCGACGACCGACTGTACCGCCACCCCGTCGCGCTCGGCCGGCGGCTCGTCCAGCTCGCCCGCGACGAGCAGGCGATCGATTGGGACGAGCGGCGGCTCCGCCGCCGGCCCGGCGTGCTGCGCGACGACACCTCGCTCGTGCTCCTGCGGCGGCGCCCGGCTGGCATGCCTGACGAGGACCGCCCGCATGCGTAAGGTCGTCCTCGGCGGGCGCTCGTTCGGGGTCGACCCGGCGGCGGCGATCGGCAAGGGCGGGGAGGCCGACGTCTACGCACTGGCCGACGGCCGCGCGCTCAAGCTGTTCAAGACGCCGGAGCACCCGGATTTCGCGAACCAGCCCGCGCTGCAGGACGCGGCGCGCATCCGGCTGCTCGAGATGCAGTCGAAGCTGCGCCGCTTTCCGGCCGCCGTCCCGCCGCGCGTGGTCGCGCCGCAGGAGATCGCCCTCGACCCGAAGACGCAGCAGGTGGTGGGCTACGCCATGCCGATGCTGCGGAACGCCGAGGTGCTCTTCCGCTTCGGCGAGCGCCCGTTCCGAGACCGCTCGCCCAGGACGGCGCTCGCGATCGTGCGGCTGTTCCAGTCGCTGGCGGCGACGGTCGAGCAGCTGCACGCGGCCGGCGTCGTGATCGGCGACTTCAACGACCTGAACGTGCTGGTCGCGTCGGGCGCGCCGCACCTGATCGACGCCGACAGCATGCAGTTCGGCGGGTTCCTCTGCCACGCGTACACCGAGCGATTCCTCGACCCGCTCCTCGCCGACCGCGCGGCGCAGCGTCCCGCGCTCCAGCGCCCGTACGGTCCGGGGGCCGACTGGTACGCGTTCGCCGCGATGCTCTTCCGCTCGCTGCTGCTCGTGGACCCGTTCGGCGGCGTGTTCCGCCCCGCGGACGCGGCGCTGCGCGTTTCGCACGCCGCGCGTCCGCTGCGGGGCATCACCGTCATGCGTCCGGACGTGCAGCTGCCGAAGGCCGCGCACCGCCTCGACATGCTGCCCGACGCCGTGCTCGAGGCGTTCCGCCGCGTGTTCGAGGGCGCCGACCGCGCGCCCTTCCCGCTCGACCAGCTCCAGCAGGCGCGCTGGGCCTCGTGCTCGCACTGCGGATTGGAGCACGCGCGGGCGGCGTGCCCGGCGTGCCGCACTGCCCCGCCGCTGCCCGCGGCACCTCCCGCGGTGGAGGTGCGCGGCGAGGTCACGGCCACGCGCGTCCTCTCCCTGCGCGGCGTCGGCGCGCGCATCCTGGCGGCCGCCGCGCAGGCAGGGCAGCTGCGCTGGCTGGCGCTCGAACAGGGAACGCTCCGCCGGGAGAACGGGGCCATTGTGGAGCTACCGGCGCCGCTTCGCGCGGCCGGCGCGATGTGGGCCGGCCTGGATGGCGACGACACCATCTTCGCGACGCGCGACGCGCTCTACCGCCGCATCGCCGCCGGCGGGGCGGTCGAGACCTACTGTGCCGACGCCCTGGCGCAGGGCGGTCCGGCGAGCGTCGCGACCGCGCACGGCACGCTGTGCTGGCAGGAGGACGGACGCCTGATGCGCCGCGGGACCCACGGGCCCGAGGTGGTCGGCACGGTGCTGCGCGGGCAGACGCGCATCTGGGCGGGGGAGCGGCTGGGATTTGGCGTCTCGCGAGCCGGGCCCCTCTCGCTCGCGTTCCTCTTCACCACCGGATCGCGCGGGATCAACGACCGGGTGGCGCTTCCGCGCGCGCGGGGGCAGGTGGTCGAGGAGCTGGTGGCCGTCGGGGCCGACCGGGTGTGGCACCTGCTGCGCGAGTCTGCGGCCGGCCGCCTGACGACCCGCTGCACCGCCGTCGGGGCCGACGGCCAGCTCCTCGCGACGCTCGAGGCAGCCGACGGGGACGACTCGTGGCTCGCCGGCGCGAGGAGCGTGGTCGCCGCCGGCCCCTGGCTGTTCGCCGTGACCGACGACGGCGTCGTGCGCGTCGGCGCGACGAACGGCCGGGTCGACGCGGTCGCGCGCTACCCGGACACGGCGCCGTTCGTCGGCGACCCCTGCGAGCTGCTGGTCGGCGCCGACGGCCTCTACGTGGTCACCGCGCGGGAGATCCTGCGGCTGTCGCTCGGCAAGTGACTCGCCCGCCTGACGAGAGAGCCGTCAGCTCGGGCAGTCGTTCGTCGGCACGGCGCTGCCGCTGCGCAGGGGAAGCTCGGCTGCAGCCAGCCCCGAGTAGCGGGTCCCGCGCTCGGGCTTGAACCGGATCGGCAGGCGCGCCGGGCCGTGGACGTGGAACGCCTCGCGCGGCTCCCACGGACCGGCGCTCGCCAGCTCCAGGCCGCGCAGGCGCTGGAGCAGGACCGGCAGCGCCGTCCGCGCCTCGAGCCTGGCCAGCGGCGCGCCGACGCAGAAGTGGATCCCGTGGCCGAAGGCGATGTGCGGGTTGGGATCGCGCGCGATGTCGAACCGGCCGGGGTCGGCGAACTGCCGCGGGTCGCGGTTCGCCGAGCCGATCATCGGCATGACCAGCCGCCCGGCGGGGATCACCTGGCCGCGCAGCTCCACGTCGCGCGTCGTCAGGCGGAACATCGCCTGCACCGGGGAGCGGTAGCGCAGCACTTCCTCGATCGCCGACGGGAGCAGCTCGGGCGACTCGCCGAGCCGGGCCAGCTGCTCCGGGTGCTCGACCAGCGAGAGGACGGCGTT
>DATFPD010000192.1:0-9681 GCA_035265005.1 Gemmatimonadaceae bacterium
CGCCGCGCGCGAGGTCCGCGCCGGCCGCCACCACGAACACTTCCTCGTGGACATGATCCAGGGCGGCGCCGGCACCTCGACCAACATGAACGCCAACGAGGTCATCGCCAACCGCGCCCTCGAGCTCATGGGGCGCGAGCGCGGCGACTACGACGCCGTCCACCCCAACAACCACGTCAACGCCAGCCAGTCGACGAACGACGTCTACCCGACGGCGATCAAGCTGGCGATGCACGTCAGCATCGACGAGCTGCGCGTCGCCACTCGCGACCTGGCCGAGGCGTTCCTGCGCAAGGGCGAGGAGTTCGCGCCGCACGTGAAGATGGGGCGCACGCAGCTCCAGGACGCCGTGCCGATGACGCTCGGCCAGGAGTTCGCCGCCTTCGGCCACACGCTGCTCGAGGACGTCGACCGGCTGGGCGAGGTGCAGGCGCTGATCCGCGAGATCAACATGGGCGCGACGGCGATCGGCACCGGCATCACCGCACCCAAGGGGTACGCCGAGGCGGTTCGCCATAGGCTCTCCGAGGTCACGGGGCTCCCGCTCATCACCGCGCCCGACCTGGTGGAGGCGACGGCGGACACCGGGGTGTTCGTGCAGCTCTCCGGCGTGCTCAAGCGCTGCGCGGTGAAGCTCTCGAAGGTGTGCGACGACCTGCGCCTGCTGAGCTCCGGCCCGCGCACCGGACTCGCCGAGATCAACCTGCCGCCCATGCAGCCCGGCTCGTCGATCATGCCCGGCAAGGTGAACCCGGTCATCCCCGAGGTGGTGAACCAGGTCTGCTTCGACGTCATCGGCGGCGACATCACGGTGACGCTCGCCGCCGGCGCGGGGCAGCTCCAGCTCAACGTCTTCGAGCCGGTGATCGCCTACCGCATCCTCGGCGGCATCACGCAGCTCCGCAACGCCTGCGTCGTCCTCCGCCAGAAGTGCGTCGACGGCATCACCGCCAACCCGGCGCGGATGCGCTTCTTCGTCGAGCACTCGATCGGCATCATCACCGCGCTCGTCCCGATCCTCGGCTACGAGACCTGTACCCGGATCGCCAAGGAAGCGCTCGAGACCGGCGGCAGCGTCTACCAGATCATCCTCGACCGCGGCCTGATGACGCGTGAGGAGGTGGACCGGGCCCTGAACCCCGACGCGATGGTGGCGCCGCGGCGGACCGGGGAGCAGGCGGTGGTGAAGAGCTGAGGGATGGAGGGATGGAGGGATGGAGGGATGAACGGCGCGGGTCTCTAGCACTTCAGCACTTCATCCCTTCATCCCTCCATCCCGCCGCTTACTATACCGGCGTGGCCCCCCGCCACTTCGCGAGGTCGTCCGCATGATGGAATCGGCCGTCTCCACCCTCCGCTACGCCGCCCGGAGCGTGTTCCGCTCGCCGGGGCTGGCGGCCGTCGTCACGCTCACGCTCGCGCTCGGGATCGGCGCGAACGCCACGATGTTCGGCGTCGTCGACCGGGCGTTCCTGCGACCGCCGGCGCACGTGAGCGACCCGGAGCGCCTGATGCGCGTGCTGTCGGTGCGGGCGTTCGGCGGCCAGGAGTCCAGGGGGCCCACCGTCTCGTACCCGGTCTACACCGACCTGCGCGACAACGCGCCCGGGCTGGAGCACGTCGCCGCCTACGCCTACCCGCAGTCGCTCACCCTGGGCCTCGGGCCCGACGCGCGCCCCGTCCGCGCCCAGCTCGTGAGCGCCGGCTACTTCGCCACGTTAGGCGTGCGCCCCGCGCTCGGCCGCTTCTTCCGGCCCGACGAGGACCAGCTCCCGGCCGGCGCCCCGGTGGTCGTGGTCGGCGACGCCTTCTGGCGCCGGCAGCTCGCCGCGGACCGCGCCGCCGTGGGGCAGGCGATCCAGCTCGGCGCCGAGCGATACACCATCGTCGGCGTCGCGCCGCGGGGGTTCGCCGGGCTCGGCGGCTCCGCGCCCGACCTCTGGCTCCCGATCACCGCCAGCACCCGCCTGCGCGCCGGGAGCACCGACGCCTGGGCGCGCGAACGCAACATGCTCTGGATGGAGGTGGTGGCGCGCCCGCGGGCCGGCGTCTCGCGCGAGCAGGCGCAGGCGCAAGCCACCGCGGCAATGCGCGCCGGCAACCCCGACTGGGCGAGCTACGACCCCGGCTTCCGCGCCGAGCTGCGCCCGGTGCAGCCGCCGAAGAGCGCCGTCCTGCGAAAGCAGGAGGACGAGACGCCGGTGCTGACCGTCTCGCGCCTCCTCGGCGGCGTCTCGATCCTGGTGCTGCTGATTGCCTGCGCGAACGTGGCGAACCTGCTGCTGGCGCGCGGCGCGAGCCGCCGGCGGGAGATTGCGGTGCGGCTGGCGCTCGGCATCAGCCGGCGGCGCCTGGTCGCGCAGCTGGTGGCCGAGAGCATGGTGCTCGCCGCGCTCGGCGGCGCGGCCGCGCTGCTCGTGACGTACTGGGGCGGCGACCTGATGCGCGCCGCGCTCTTCGCCGGCGTCGACTTCGCGGACAAGCCGGTGGACGCGCGCGTCCTCGCCTTCACGGCCGCGGCCACCCTGCTCGCCGGCCTCGCGACGGGTCTCGTGCCCGCGCTCCAGGCGAGCCGCCCGGAGCTGGTCGCCGCGCTCAGGCAGGGCGCCCGGGGGTCCACCGCGCAGCACGGCCGCACGCGCATCGCGCTGCTGGTGCTGCAATCGGCGCTCTGCGTGGTGCTGCTCGTCGGCACCGGGCTCTTCGTGCGCAGCCTGCGCAACGTGAGCGCGCTCCGGCTCGGGATCGACACCGACCGCGTGCTCGTGGCGCGGATGAACCTCGCCAGCGTGGGCTACAAGCCGCCGGCGGTGGACGCGCTCTACCGGCGCATGGAGGAGCGCGTCCGCACGATGCCGGGCGTGGCCGCCGCCGCGGTCGGCGTCTCCCTCCCCTTCTCCTCGTCGTACGCCGTCGACCTCCGCGTGCCGGGGCTGGACTCGCTGCCGAGCCTCGCCGACGGCGGCCCGTACATCAACGGCGTCACGCCGGGGTGGTTCGCGACGATGGGCACGCGCATCCTGCGCGGCCGCGGCTTCACCGACGCCGACGACCAGCCCGGCGCGCCGCGCGTCGTCGTCGTGAACGAGTCGATCGCCCGCCTCTACTGGCCGGGGCAGGACGCGCTCGGCAAGTGCATGCGGATCGGCAGCGACACCGCGCCGTGCAGCGAGGTCGTGGGGGTCGCCGAGAACGCGCGGCGGCAGCGCATCGTCGAGCGCGAGGTGGTACAGTACTACGTGCCGCTGAGCCAGGCGGCCGCGTCATTCCTGACGTCGCGCGTGCTGTTCGTCAGGCCGGCGGCCGGCCGCGACCCGGGCAGCCTCGTCGCGGCGCTCCAGCGCGAGATGCAGGGCGCCGCGCCGAACCTGCCTTACGCGGACGTGGTCCCGCTGCGCTCCCTGCTCGACGGCGAGATGCGCCCGTGGCGGCTCGGCTCGGCGATGTTCGGCGCCTTCGGGCTGCTGGCGCTCGTGCTCGCCGCGGTGGGGCTGTACGGCGTGATCGCGTACGGCGTGAGCCAGCGCACGCACGAGATGGGCGTCCGCGTGGCGCTCGGCGCCCAGCGCGGCGACGTGCTCCGACTCGTCGTCGGCCAGGGGCTCCGCGTGACGCTCGTCGGCGTGGGCATCGGCGTGGCCGCCGCGCTGGCCCTGGGCCCGCTCGCCGCCTCGCTCCTCTTCGACGTGAAGCCCACCGACCCGGCGATCTTCGGCGGCGTGGTGGCCACGCTGTTCGTCGTCGCCGCCCTCGCCAGCTACGTCCCGGCGCGGCGCGCGACGAAGGTGGACCCGATGGTGGCGCTGCGGACGGACTGAGTCCGCTCGCGCGGCATCCGCATCATCGGCATCATCCGCGTCGCCGCGAGCGTGGGAAATCGGGCGGCGCTGGCCGTCCATGTCTCGTGACGTGATCCGGGAGGGCACATGGCCGAGAACGACGAGGTCGAGACGAAGTCGGGCACCGCCGGGCAGGCGAAGAAGCGCGAGCAGCCGGCCGGCCCGATGGCGATGGACGGCGAGCCGCCCGACGCCGCGGCGAACCGCGCGCAGGCGCGGCAGGATGCGCTGCGGCCGACCCGCCGCCCGCCTGGCCCGCCGCGCCAGGGTGCGCCGCCCGGGTTCGCGATGGCCGACCTGGCGCCGCCCCCGCCGCCGAGCGTCGAGGAGACCGAGTGCGAGGAACCATCGGAGGCGGAGGACGAGGGCACTCCGCCGCCGGGTGGGACGCAGTAGCGCCCTCGCGCACCTTCCACCGAGCCCACATCGCATGTCGCCCATCAAGATCCTGTCGAACATCGCGCTCAGCGGCGCCGGCACCGGGAACGGCGCCACCTCCACCGTCGGCGAGCCGAGCGTCGGGTGGTCGGGACAGCAGGTCTTCGTCACCGGCAACTGGTACGCGTCGCAGTCGACCGGCGGCGGCGCGGCGTGGACGTTCGTGGACCCCAACACGTTCCTGCCCGCGGCCGGCAAGGGCTTCTGCTGCGACCAGACGGTGATGTACGCGCCCTCGCAGACCATGATGGTCTGGCTGCTCCAGTACAGCGAGCAGGGCGGCACGAACGTGCTGCGCGTGGCGGTGAACGTCGGCCCGGCGCTCGGCGGCAATGTGTGGCACTGGTGGGATTTCCAGCCGGACCAGGTGGACGCGACGTGGACGAACCAGTGGTTCGACTTCAACCATGCGGCGCTGTCGGACAACTTCCTGTACATCGCGTCGAACGTGTACCGCGCGCCCCAGTCGTCGCAGTCGCCGTGGGTGCGGGCGGTCGTGCTGAGGCTGCCGCTCGCCCAGCTGCGCGCCGGCGGCAACCTGTCGTACGACTACTTCGACACGACGACCGACGGCTCGCCCCGCTGCACGCAGGGCGCGACGAGCGTAATGTACTTCGCGAGCAACGACTCCTCGCAGAGCCAGATCCGCCTGTTCTCCTGGCCCGAGAACTCCACCGCCGTCGGCACGCAGGACATCCCCGTCTCCCCCTGGAACACCGGCCCGTACCTGTCGCAGACGCCGAGCGGCGTCAACTGGCTGAGCCGCTGCGACGACCGCATGACCGGCGGCTGGGTCGGGCGCGGCCGCATCGGCTTCATGTGGTCCGCGAACGCGCTCACCGCCGCCGGCACCACGGGCCCGAATGCTCGCCCGAACCCGTACGTGCGCGTGGTGCGGCTGGACGAAGTCACGAAGCAGGTGGTGGACGAGCCGGACATCTGGAGCAGCAGCGTCGCCTACTCGTATCCGGACGCCGCGACCAACGACCAGGGGGACGCGGGCATCTCGCTCTTCCGCGGCGGCGGCGCGAGCCATCCTGGCCACGTGGTCGGCGCGCTGAACGCCGCCGCGGCGCCCGCGAAGTGGGTGCTCCGTGGCACGGCGAACGGCTCGCACAGCGATGCCCGGTGGGGCGACTACGTCACCTGCCGACGCCACGACCCGGACGCGCGGGGCTGGGTGGCGGCCGGCTACACCCTGCACGGCGCCGCCCTGACCGACGTCCGGCCGCGGGTGGTGCGCTTCGAGATGGTCCCGCCGCCGGGCGGCGCTGCGCCGACGCCGCACGCCATCGCCTAGCGAGAGTCGCCGTCCAACCCGATCCAGGTGCAATCGCCCAATGTGCCCGACCGACGACGCGCCCGCGGCGTCCACCGCGGCCCCCGCGGAACTGGTCGAACGGCAGGTGGCACTACGTCGACGTGCCGCTCGACGCCACCGGGTACAGCCGCACGAAGTATCCGAAGTTCACGCGCGCCGACGACGTGGTGCAGATGCTCTGCCGAGAGCGTCCGCGTGCTCCAGGGCAAGTCCGACCGCTTCTCCCGGGTGAACGCGCTCCGGCTCGTCGCGCTGTGGCCGTGACGAGTCGGCCCTGACGCATCAGCCGTACCGCTCCTCGTACGCCCGCACCGCCTCCCGGTGCACGCGCTCCTTCTCGGCGCGGACGCGGTCGCGGTGCTCGGGGGAGGCGTCGGCGTCGATGTAGTCGGCGAGGGAGTCCACCGCCCAGTCGAGCAGCGTGGCGCGGGCGTAGAGCTCGAGGCGCTCGCGCAGCGGGGGCGCGAGGTCGCCGGCGTCGCGCGCGTCCGCCTGACGAACGCGGCGCGGCGACGGGCCGAGCAGCATTGCGAGGTCGAGCGCCGGGTCGCCGAGGGCGAGGTCGTCCCAGTCGAGCACGAACCACTCGCCCGCCGGCGTCAGGAGCAGGTTGTTCGACCAGAGGTCGCCGTGGGTCGGGCTGTCGGCGGGCTCCTGGAACGCCGCCGCGCCCGCCACCGCGCGCGACAGCTGCTCGGACTCGTCGCGCATCCACGCCAGCCGCTCGGCGGTCACGAACGGCGGCTGCTGCTCGGCGACGGTGCGCAGGTCCTCGGCGAGGCGGAGTCCGAAGGTGCGGCGGTAGACGTCCGCGCACGATGCCGTGCCGGTTGCGCCGTCATCCGGCGCGCCGACCCGCTCGCGCAGCTCGCCGTCATGGTGGAGGCGACGGACCATCGGCAGGATGCGAGCGAGCAGCTCGCGCGGGATTGGGTCGGGCGTGCTGCCGTCGATCCACTGGAACACGGGCCCCGCGACCTCCGTCTCGGGGAGCGTCACCCACCCCACCATCCGCGGCGCGTGATAGCGGTGCTCCAGGAGGTCGTGCACCGCCCGCCACCGCCAGAGCGCCTGCCGGGCCTCGGGCTCCGCGGCCAGCTTCAGGTGGCGTACGATCAGCCCGTCGCTGGCCCGAAACGAGTGGTTGACGAAGCCGCCCCAGTTGAGCACGTACTCCACCGAGACGAGGGCGGGGTCGAGCCCCAGGTCCGCGCCGCGCTGCGTCAGCTCGCGGGCGAGGAGGGATCGGAAGGTCGCGACGACGGTTGACTCCATGCACTGCGCCTCCTTGCGCGGTCGTGCGGTAGCGAGCTTTGGGCACCGGACATCCGACACCGGTCCTGGTCCGTTCCCTACGCTCTGGCGGTCTCGGCCGCGCCGCTGTGATGGGCGGCGGGTCGCGGACGTGAGTGCCGACACTCACCCGCCCGTTGCTGCGCTCGGGGCGGGCTCTACGGGATGACACGCATCCCGCATCCCGTGTCGCCGGGTTAATCTCCACACTCTCCCCGACGGCCACCCCGCGCACCGAATGCCTCCCCGACGACGAAAGCGGCTCGACCCGAGCGCGTTCACACTGGACGTCGACAAGATCCGCGGGGGCGCCTACTCCGAGCGATCGATCGTCCGCGCCCGCGAGATCCTGCTCGCGACCGGCGCGGCCAGCGGCGCCGAGGGGCGGCCGCCGAAAGTCGTGGTGCAGATCTCCGCCGAGTGCCGCGGCATCATGGCGGGCACGGACGAGGCGATCGCGATCCTGAAGCTCGGCGTCGAGGAGTGGAGCGCGCTCACCGTGCACGCGCTGCACGACGGCGACCGGGTGGACGAGTGGGAGACGGTGATGACGCTGGAGGGGGAGTACACCGCCTTCGCGCACCTGATCTCCCTCTGCCTGGGCGTGCTGGCTCGGCGCACGAAGGTGAGCACGAACGCTAGCCGCTTCGTGGACGCCGCGCGCCCGAAGTCGATCATGGTGTTCCCCTCGCGCCACGACCACTGGCTCGTGCAGCCGGGCGACGCGCACGCCGCGCGCATCGGCGGCGCGACCAACATGTGGAGCGAGGCGCCGGCGGCGGGTCGCAACGCGCCGTCGATCGCCGCGGTGCCGCACTCGCTGATCGCGGTGATGGGCGGGAGCACGGTCGAGGCCGCCCGCCGCTTCGCGGAGCACGCGGGGGAGGGCGTGCAGGTGATCGCGCCGGTGGACTACGAGAACGACGCCGTGCGCACGTCGGTGGAGGTCGCGCGCGCGCTGGACGGTCGGCTATGGGGCGTGCACGTGGCGACGTCCGAGCACCTGGTGGACCGGTCGATCATTCCGCTGATGGGAGACTTCCCGCCGGCGGGGGTGAACCCGCAACTGGTCTGGAACGTGCGCAACGCCTTGGACGCCGAAGGCTTGGGCGACATAAAGATCCTCGCGTCGGGCGGCTTCACGGTGGAGAAGATCCGCCACTTCGAGGAGGAGGGCGTCCCGGTCGACGCCTACGGCATCGGCGCCGAGCTGTTCGCGGGCCAGTGCGGCTTCACCGCGGACGTGGTGGAGCTGGACGGCACCCCGCAGACGCGCGCCGGCCGCGAGCGGCGGGAGAACTCGAGGATGGAGCGCGTGCGGTGAACTACGGGACCCTTCGCTGCGCTCAGGGCAGGCTCCTTCGACAGGCTCAGGGCAGGCTCCTTCGCTGCGCTCAGGGCAGCGAAGGGTCCCTCACGCGGCCGTGCCGCGTAGCAGTCCCCTCAATCAACTCTTCCGCAGATGGCTGGTAAGCAGCTCGACGGCGCCGGAACGCAGAAGCTCAAGACGATCGAGGAAGCGCTGGCGCAGCTTCAGCGGGTGCACGGCCTCGTCGAGCGCATGGCGGTCGAGATGAAGAGCAAGCAGGGGGGCAGCTTCACGGCCCAGCAGGTAAAGCGCGCGGCGACGCCGATGGTCGGGCTGCTCAAGGGACAGTTCGGCATCATCGCCGATCAGGTCTCGGGGATGCTGCTCGTCGCCGGGCGCGGCGGGAGCGAGCAGCTGAAGCTGCGCGCGCTGCGAGAGTCGGTGGCGCACATCCGCACGGCGCTCGAGATCGCCCAGAACAAGGTGAAGGAGAAGCACATGATCGAGGAGGACGCTGACGCGGGCGGCGCGTGACACACTGCCGCGCGGTGTGCCGTTCGCGACACTTGTTCCCGTTGATTTCCCTCTAGTGCCCGGGTAGGTTCCCGGTGCCGTGAGGTACCTTTGGTGCGCCGCGCCGCGGCGCCCTCATCACCACGCCGGTATCAAAGGAATTGGCATGGTCGTGAATTCCCGCTCACGCCGGCGACTCCTGCCGGTGCTGCTGCCACTCGCGCTGCTGGCGCTCGCCGCCGCGTGCACCGCCGCATCGGACCAGTACCCGAACTCGACGTTCCAGCACACCAGCGAGTTCAACGTGGCGATCGACAGTCTGTTCGATCGCCTGATCTTCCTGGGGACGCTGGTGTTCATCCTCGTCGAGGCGATGCTCGTGTACACGCTGGTGCGCTACCGCCGGCGTGAAGGGCAGCGGGACCCCGAGCACGTGCACGGCAACACGACGCTCGAGATCATCTGGACCGCGATCCCGGCGCTCATCCTCGTCTTCATCGCCGTCCCCACCGTCCGCGCGATCTTCCGCACGCAGGCGAAGGCGGTGCCGAACGCGCTCCAGGTCGAGGTGATCGGGCACCAGTGGTGGTGGGAGTTCCGCTACCCGGAGTACACGGCCCGCCGCGCGAACGGCAAGGTCGACACGCTGATCACCGCGAACGAGCTGTACCTGCCCGCCGGTCGCACGGTCAACTTCGCGCTCAAGACGCGCGACGTGCTGCACTCGTTCTGGATCCCGCGGCTCGGTGGCAAGCGCGACCTGATCTCGAACCACACGAACTACCTCTGGTTCACGCCGGTGGACTCGGTGGCGGGGAAGGCGCTGAACGGCACTTGCAACGAGTACTGCGGCGCGTCGCACGCCAACATGAAGTTCCGCACCTTCGTCGTCACGCAGGAGCAGTTCGCGAGCTGGGCGCAGCATCAGGTCGCCACGGCGGTCTTCGGGCCGCCCCCGCCGCCCGGGG
>DATFPD010000193.1:0-9238 GCA_035265005.1 Gemmatimonadaceae bacterium
GCGCCCCCTACTTCAGGTTCGCGATGACGCAGATGTACGGGTTGGCCGGCCGCTGCTTGATGAGGCCCTGCGGCGTCAGGCGGACCACCGTGCGGCGGATCGAGTCGCTCTCGTTGCCGCCGATCGTGAGGGCGTAGCGGCCGGCGGTGTCGGTGCCGGTCTCGATCACGATCGCGGAGTGCGACAGGTAGCTCTTGTGCGTCTTCGCGAACGCGTAGTCGAAGCCGTTGCCGCCCCGATTGTTCTGGATGATGTCGCCGACGCCGGGCGCGTGGCTCGCGAGCTCGCGGCCGCGGAAGACGCCGCTCTGGCTGGTCTCGTTGCGGATGGCCTGGAAGGCGAACTGCGCGTGGGCGGCGGCGAAGGTGAACTCGGCCTTCGTCGCGCCGGCCTGCTTGACGCAGGAGGAGACGAAGACCGCGGACCAGGGCGTGCTCACCCCCGGGAACGCGAGCCCGATCTCCTCCCAGAACTTCCTGATCTGCTTGGCGAGTGCCGGCTCGGCCTCGTTCTGCATGTGGAACCTGGTGTGCAGGTCGTCGGCGATCCTGGCGAGCTTCTTGGCGAACGGGGTGGGCGCGGTCATGGGGCGGGGTCTGGGTTCGGAAGGCTCGTCGCTGCAGCTTTAGACGACGACGCTCCGCGATTTTCCCGGTCCCCGCCTCCTACTCTCCACACTCGTATGCCTCACCCCGTGGCGGCCACGCCGTCGCTCGCCGGCCGCGCCGCGCTGGCGGTCGTCCTGATGGTCGGCTTCTACGCCCTCGCCCTCGCCGTCTCCGCCGCGCTCGTCTGGGTGCCGTACGCGGAGTGGCACTATCTCGATCGCATCGACGGCCGCATCGCGCTCTTCTGCCTCGCCGGCGCGGCGGCGATCCTCTGGGGCGTCATGCCCCGCATCGACCGCTTCGAGCCGCCCGGCCCCGAGCTGCGCGAGGCGGACCAGCCGGCGCTCTTCGCCGAGCTGCGCGCCACCGCCGCCGCGGCCGGCCAGCGGATGCCGCGCGAGGTCTACCTCATCCCGGACCTCAACGCCTGGGTCGCGCAGCGCGGTGGCGTGATGGGGTTCGGCAGCCACCGCGTGATGGGGCTCGGGCTCTCGCTGATGCAGGTCGTCACGGTGGACGAGATGCGGGCCGTGCTGGCGCACGAGTTCGGGCACTACCACGGCGGGGACACCGCCCTCGGGCCGTGGATCTACAAGACGCGCGCGGCGATCGTGCGCACGCTCGAGCAGGTCTCCGGGACCAGCGAGCTGCTCGCGCTGCCGTTCCTCTGGTACGGGAAGGCGTTCCTCCGGATCACGCACGCCATCTCGCGCCGGCAGGAGTTCGCGGCCGACGCGCTGGCCGCCCGCGTGGCGGGCGCGAAGCCGCTGGCGAGCGCGCTGCGGGCCATCCACGGCACGGGCGCCGCGTTCGGTCCGTACTGGGGGAGCGAGGTCATGCCCGCGATCAGCCGCGGCTTCCGCCCGCCGCTCGGCGACGGCTTCCGCCGCTTCATCGCCGCGCCGAAGGTGGAGGAGGGCGTGGCGAAGGTGCTCGAGGAGGAGCTCCGCACGGGCGCGGTGGACCCCTACGACACGCATCCGCCGCTCCGCGACCGGCTCGCCGCCCTCGCCCCGCTCGGGGGCGCGGACGGCGCGAACGGCGCGCCGCCCGCGTCAGGCGGCCGGCCGGCCGCCTCGCTGCTGCGCGACGTGGAGGCGCTCGAGGCGGCGCTCGTCGACTCGCTGATCCGGGAGGAGCACCGCGGCAAGCTGAATCCGGTCGCCTGGGAGGAGGCGGGCGAGCGCGTCTGGGCGCCGGTCTGGCGGGAGCAGACCGGGCTCCGCGCGGCGCAGCTCGCGGGGCTCACGCCGGCCATGCTCCCTCGTTATGCGGCCGCGGGCGGCGAGCTGGCGTACATGATGGGGATGGCGCCTATGCGCGACGGCGCGTCCGCCGAGCAGGTCGCGGTCGCCGAGGGGACGGTGGGCGCCGCGCTGGCCACCACGCTCTTCGACCACGGCTTCGCCGTGCGCGCGCTGCCGGGCGCGCCGGTCGACCTGGTGCGCGGCGACCTGGTGATCCGGCCGTTCGAGGTGCTGGGCCAGCTCGCCTCGAAGGCGCTGAGCGCGGAGGCGTGGCGGGCGCAGTGCGCGGCGGCCGGGATCGAGAGCGTCGACCTGGGAACGGTCGCCGCCCCGGCCGCCGCCGCACCTCCGTCCGGAAACGTCTCGCGGCCGAGCAGCTGAGCTAGAGCGGACGCCCCGCCACGTCGCGCGGGGCGTCCGCCGCGGCTCGACTCACTTGCTCCAGGGCGGCTTCACGCCATTCATCCGCGCGTACGCGATGAGCTGCCCCAGGTGCTCGTGCAGGTCGCCCGACATCCCGAGCGTCGTCTGGACGATCGTGTAGTCGCCGCCGAAGAGCTTGCGCGTTCCGCCCAGCGAGTCGGCCGGCACCGCGGCCAGCGACTGCTTCGTGTAGGCGAAGCCCTCCCGCAGGTACTTCAGCACCTCCGGCTTCGACGACATCTGCTCGAACTTCTTGAACGACTCGGGCCCGCGCGGGATCACCGGCGACCGCTGCGCGCCGTACGCCATCGGCGTGAACACGTAGAACTCGCTCGCCACGTGCATGAACGCCTCGCCCACCGACCGCACGCCCGGCGCGGGGCGCCACGCGTACTTGTCCGCCGGGAACGCCTCGGCCAGCGCGAGGAAGCGGCTCTGGAGCGTGTCGAGGTCCGTCATGAACTGCTTGCGGATCTCGACGGCGGACTCGCGGTTCGGCACGGCGGCGTCCTGCGCGGCGGCGGCGCCGGCGAACGCGGCGAGGGAGACGGCCAGCATCGCGGCGCGCACGGCGCGCGAGCGACGGGTGTCGACGGCCGGGTGCATCATCGTGAACCTCTCGGGAGTGGGGACGGATTGGCGGGCGTCGCGCCCGCGCGGCTACAGATATATCCCGCGAACGCGCCCCGCGCTCCCGTTGGGACCAGTGGCCTCCCGTTGGGACGAACCGGCCGCGCCGCGCAGTGAGCGGTCGGGCCACGAGGTCGGGACGTCTTGGAGAATCCACCACGGAGGCACAGAGAACACAGAGGAACGGCACACGGGAGATTGTCCCCCTGCCGGGACGAGATGCTGCCTCGGGATTGAGGGCCTCTCTCCCGTGTGCACGTCCTCTGTGCCCTCTGTGCCTCTGTGGTTGAATTGTGCTTTGCGTCCCGGCAGAGAGAATCAGGGATCTGTCGCGGACCAGGCCGCGTTACGTTGCACGCATGGCTCGAACGCCAACGTCGCTCACTCTGCGCGCCGGACCGGACGCGATGCGGCTGATCCGCGAGCGCGGCGGGCTGCGCGCGGAGGACGTGGACGTCATCCCGGGCGCGTCGGGGGGCGCGAAGTGGCTCGCGCTGGCGGGGCTCGACCGCTTCCTGTTCGGCGACTTCCTCCAGCGGCCGCGCGAGCGGGCGATGCATCTCATCGGCTCCTCCATCGGGAGCTGGCGGATGGCGTGCTTCGCCCAGCGCGACCCGGTCGCCGCCCTGGCGCGCGGGCACCACGCCTACATCTACGAGCAGCGCTACACGAGCAAGCCCTCCGCCCGCGAGGTGACCGAGGTGCTCGGGCGCTGCCTCGACCTGCTGCTCGGCCCCACGGGCGCGGACGAGATCCTGAGCCACCCGTGGGCGCGCGTGCACGTCATCACCGCCGAGGGCCGCGGGCTGGCGGCGAGCGAGCGGCGGCTGCTGCTCGCGACCTCGCTCGCCGTCGCGGCGATGGGGAACCTGATGACGCGCCGCGCGCTCTCGCTCCAGATGCGCCGCGTCATCTTCCACTCGGCGGGCGACGACACGCCGTTCGGCCACCTGGCGGATCTCCCGACCGTGCACCTGCCGCTCACGCGCGAGAACCTGCGCCCGGCGCTGCTCGCGTCAGGCTCGATCCCGCTGCTGCTCGAAGGGGTGAAGGTCCCCGGCGCCGCGCCCGGCGGCGTGCACTGGGATGGCGGCGTGCTCGACTACCACCTCGACCTCGACTTCGGCGCCGGTGACGGGATCGTGCTGTACCCGCACTTCTACCCGCACGTGGTGCCGGGGTGGTTCGACAAGTCGCTCCGCTGGCGCCGCGCGCGTGGGGAGAACTTCCGGCGCGCGCTGCTGATCGCGCCGTCGGACGACTTCGTCGCCTCGCTCCCCGGCGGCAAGATCCCCGACCGGAAGGACTTCTACACGATGCCCGAAGCCGAGCGCATGCGCCGCTGGCAGGGGGTCGTCGACGCGAGCGAGCAGCTGGGCGACGAGCTGCGCGAGCTGGTGGCGACGGGGCGAGTGGTGGACGCGGTGCGGGCGTGGTAGGCGCGAGCCGTCTCGCCGCCCGTCGCGCTACCCGTCGCGCTACCCGTCGCGCTACCCGTCGCGCTACCCGTCGCGCAGGGCGACCGACGGCTCGACGCGCGAGGCGCGGCGCGCCGGAACGTAGCCCGCCGCCGCGGCCACGGCGGTGAGCAGCGCGAACGCGCCCGCGAAGCTCACGGGGTCCGTCCACGCGATCCCGAACAGCATGCCGCTCAACGAGCGCACGAGCAGCGCCGCCGCGACGACGCCGATCAACGTGCCCGTCCCCGCCAGGCCGAGCGAGCCGCGCATGATGTCGCCGCGCACGTGCCCGGCGGACGCGCCGAGCGCCATGCGGATGCCGATCTCCTGCGTGCGCTGACTCACGCCGTAGGAGACGAGCGCGTAGATCCCGAGCGCCGCGAGCACGAGCGCGAACCCGGCGAACCCGCCCAGCAGCAGCACCACGAATCGGCGCGGCGACGCGGCCTTGTCCACGAGCTGTTGCAGGGTGCGCCACTGGTTCTTCGGCGCGTCGGGCGTGATCGGGTCGAGGGCCGCGCGCACCGACGCCGCGAGTCCGCTCGGCGGAAGGTCGGTCCGCGCCACGAGGTGCACGGCCGAGTAGTCGTCCATCTGACGCATCGGGAAGTACAGCTCGCCGGTGAACGCGTGCTCCAGGGCGTCGTGCCGCACGTCGCCGACGAGCGCGACGACGCGCAGCCGCCGCGCCCCCCGCATGATCGCCTGTCCGACCGGGTCGCGATCCGGCCAGAGCATGCGCGCCAGCGTCTCGTTCACGGCCACGACGCCCTCGGTCTCCGGCGTGTCGCCCTCGGCGAAGTCGCGGCCGGCCAGAATGGGAACGCCCATCGTCCGGAAGTAGCCCTCGCTCACGACGCGGATGAACGCCTGCGGGTACTGGTCGCGCGCGTAGACCTGCCCCTCGCCGGCCACGCCCCAGCTGCGGTCGCCGTCGAACGGCAGCAGGTCAGCGAGCGCGGCCTGCGTGACGCCGGGAATCGCGCGAACGCGCCGCAGCGCCTCGTCGTAGTAGGCGTTCTCGGCCGCCTGGTCGGTGAACCGCTTCGCCGGATCGATGCGGAGTGCCGCCGCCCCCGCCGGTCGGAAGCCCAGCTCGACGTCGAGCACGCGCACGAAGCTGCGGATGAGCAGCGCCGACGCGACGAGGAGCACGCACGCCGCCGCGACCTCCGTGACGACGAGGCCGGCCCGCACGCGGGCGTGCCCGCCGCCGCGCGTCGAGCCGCGGGGGCCGTCCTTGAGCGCGTCGTGCACGTCGGACGGCGAGTGCAGTGCCGGCAGCACGCCGATCAGCAGGCCGGTCACCACGGCCGCGAGCGTCACGACGCCGAGCGCCGTCCCGTCGATCCCGACGCGGCCGAGCAGCGGAATGTCGAAGGCGTCGAGCCGCGAGACGAGGCGCGTACCGAGCAGCGTGATCGCGAGGCCGAGCAGCGCGCCGCCGCCCGCCAGCACCAGGCTCTCGGTGAGCGTCTGGCGCACCAGGCGTCCGCGCGCGGCGCCCAGGGCGAGGCGGATCGCCAGCTCCCGCCGCCGCGTGGCCACGCGCGCGAACTGGAGGCTCGAGAGGTTCGCGCTCACGATCAGCATCACCGCGGCCACGGCGCAGGCGAGCACGAACAGCGCGGGCCGGACGCGTCCGTTGACGCGCTCGTCGAGCGGCATCACCCTCGGCCGGATGGTGTTGCGGCGGGGGAACTCGGCCGTCAGCCGCGCGCCCAGCGCGACGAGCTCCGCGCGGGCGCGCTCGACCGGGACGTTCGGCCGCAGCCGCCCGATCGCCGCCAGCGTGTTGCCGCGGCGGCTGGTCTCGCTGGTGAGGGGGAAGGGCGTGAAGAGGTCGGCCGCGCCGCCGGGCGCGAACACGGACGCGAAGTCGAACGACGCCGGGAGCACGCCGATCACGGTGACCGGCGCGTCGTTGATGGTCAGCGAGCGCCCGACGATCGCCGGGTCCGACGCGAACCGCCGGCGCCACAGCGCTTCGGTCAACAGCGCCGTGCCGGGCGCGCCGAACGCGCACTCGTCGGCCGAGAAGGAGCGGCCGAGCAGCGGCGTCACGCCGAGGAATGGAAAGAAGTTGCAGGTGACGGGAACGCGCGTCAGGCGCTGCGACTCGCCGTTCCCGGAGAGCGTGGCGTCGCCCATTCCGTAGTACGCGAAGTAGCCGGCCATGCCGTCGAGCGAGCGGCTTCGCGCGCCGAGGTCGAGGAAGTGGCCGACCTGGAGCCGCCACTCGGAGACGCCGTCGTCGGCGACGTTCGAGATCCAGACCAGCCGCTCGGCGTCGCGGAAGGGCAGCGGGCGCAGCAGCACGCCGTTGACGAGACTGAACACCGTCGCGCACGCGCCGATGCCGAGGCCGACGATCAGCATCGCGAACGCCGCGAATCCGGCGTCGCGCCGCAGCGTGCGGACGGCGTAGCGGAGGTCCTGCCGCACGCCGTCCATCCACTCCCGCAGGCGCGCGCGCCCTTCGCGGCGCCGGGCGTCGTGCCGGAAGTGTGCGCGCGCCTCGTCGACCGGGCCGAACCGCCGCTCGGCTTCGGCGCGTGCCGCCTCGGGAGTCCAACCTTCGCTCACGAGCTGGTCGACTCGCAGCCGCAGGTGCAGGCGGATCTCGTCGTCGGCCTCGTCGCGGGGGTCGCGCCGCACGGCGAGGCGGAAGAGGCGGCGGATGCCGGGTCGGATCTCGGGCGTTCGCACGACGTGGCCTCCTCAGGCGGGACCGGGCGCCGACGTCAGGATGCCGGTGACCGTGCTGGCGTAGCGCACCCACTGCGCCGTTTCGGCGGCGAGGTAGGCGCGGCCGGCCTTGGTGAGCCGGTAGAATCGGGCGCGCTGGTTGTTGCCGGTGACGCCCCACTCGGCGGTGACGAAGCCGCGCTCCTCGATGCGGTGGAGCGCCTGGTAGAGGGCGCTGTCGCGAACGTCGAGCGCGCCGCCCGACCGCGCCTCCACCCAGCGCGTGATCTCGAATCCGTGCATCGGCGTCCAGGAGAGCGCCTTGAGCACGAGGACGTCGAGCGTCCCCCGCACCAGCGGAAGCGCGTCGGGCATGGGCCCCCAAGAAAGGACTACAGAATGGACTACAGAATCTGTAGGCTACGATGCGGCCCGCCCGGCGCGGCGTCAAGGGCGGAGCGGGAACCACTGGCCGGCGCCATCGTAGGGGAGTTGGCGGTAGTCCGCACTTCACTCCAGCCAGAACCCGATGCGCGCCCACCTGCCCAGGCTCGCCCTCGTGGCCTGCCTGACGTCCGCCGCACTGCTGTCCGCGTCCTGCCGCCGCCGGGCGGCGCCGCCGGACGGGCCCGCCCCCCGCTCGCCGACGCCGGCGTCGACCCCCGGCGTCGTGCGCGCGGAGACGGTCGCCACGGGGCTGGAGCACCCGTGGGCGCTCGCGTTCCTCCCCGACGGGCGCATTCTGGTGACCGAGCGGCCGGGGCGGCTGCGGATCGTGGACACGGGCGGCGCGCTCTCCGCGCCGCTGGCCGGCGTGCCGGCGGTGGCGGCGTCCGACCAGGGCGGGCTGCTCGACGTGGCGGTGGACCCCGGCTTCGCCGAGAACCAGCTCGTCTACCTCTCGTACGCCGAGCCCGGGGACGACCGGAAGTCCGGGACGGCGGTGGCGCGGGGCAGGCTGGGCGCGCGCGGGCTCGAGGACGTGCGCGTGATCTACCGGCAGGAGCCGCAGGTGCGCAGCTCGCTGCACTTCGGGTCCAGGCTCGTCTTCGCGCGCGACGGGATGCTCTTCGTCACCCAGGGCGAGCGCTACAGCCAGCGCGACCGCGCGCAGGACCTGTCGACGACGCTCGGCAAGGTGGTGCGGATCGCGCCGGACGGCTCCGTGCCGCGCGACAACCCGTTCGTCGGACGCGGGGACGCGCGCCCCGAGATCTGGTCGTACGGGCACCGGAACGTGCAGGCCGCGGCGATCGACCCGGAGACCGGTCGGCTCTGGACGGTGGAGCACGGGGCGCGCGGCGGCGACGAGCTGAACCATCCGGAGGCCGGCAAGAACTACGGCTGGCCCGTCATCACCTACGGCGTGGACTACTCCGGGGCCCGCATCGGCCGTGGCGCGGTCCGGAGCGGAATGGAGCAGCCCGTCTACTACTGGGACCCGGTGATCGCGCCCTCGGGGATGGCCTTCTACACCGGCGACGCCATCCCCGGCTGGAAGGGGAGCATCCTCGTCGGCTCGCTCGCCGGGACGCTCGTCCGCCTGACGATGGAGAACGGCCGCGTGGCGCGCGAGGAGCGCTACCTGGGCGAGCTGCGCGCGCGCATCCGCGACGTGCAGCAGGGCCCGGACGGACTCGTCTACGTGGTGACGGACGCCGGCGACGGCGCGGTGCTGCGCGTGGTGCCGGCGGGGCGCTGAGCATCGGGACTCGGCCATCGGGACTCGGCCATCGGGACTCGGCAGTGGGGCATCCTGAGGCACTGGTGGGCCCTTGATTCATCAAGGGCTACAGCCTGCCAGACCGGGATGCTCGGGCCCTTGATGAATCAAGGGCCCACCACTGCCTAAGATCCAGCCGAGTGCCGAGTCCCAATGGCCGAGTCCCGATGTCACTCCGCCCGCAGCGCGACCATCGGGTCGACCCGGGTCGCCCGGCGCGCCGGCACAAGCGTCGCCGCCACGGCCACCGCCAGGACGAACGCCGCGCCGGCCGCGTACACCGCCGCGTCCGTCGCGCCGACCTCGTAGAGCATCGCTCGCATTGCCCGAGCCAGCCCCGCCGAGGCGGCGAGGCCTAACGCGATCCCGGCCGCCCCGAGTGCGGCCCCCTCGCCGAGCACCGCCGCCAGCACGCGCGCCGGCGTGGCTTTGTTCAACTGCGGGTGCTACCACAGAGGC
>DATFPD010000194.1:0-3559 GCA_035265005.1 Gemmatimonadaceae bacterium
CGGCGAGCGCCCCCGGCGCCGCGGGGGTGGCCGAACCGCCCGCCGCCGGCGCAGCCACTGCCGCCGGCTCCCGACGCCGCGAGCAGGAGGCGGCGGCGACCGCGCCGAGCGCCAGGACAGTCAGCGACGCCATCCGCGCCGCGCCCGTGGTCGGAGTTCGTGAGCGCATCACGGGGACGTTAGCGCGGGACCGCGGATCGGGAAACGGGTGGCCGATGCGGTCCCGATGTTGCGCCGGTGCGCTCACCCATGCCGCCCGAGAGACAGCGCCCGCACATCGCGCGCGCCTTCAAGCATCGCAACTACCGGCTCTTCTTCAGCGGCCAGAGCGTCTCGCTCGTCGGCACCTGGATCACCCGCATCGCGACGAGCTGGCTCGTCTACCGCCTCACCGACTCCGCGCTCCTGCTGGGCCTCGTGGGATTCTGCGGCCAGATCCCGACGCTGCTCCTCGCCCCGGTCGCCGGCGTGATGGTGGACCGCTGGGACCGCCACCGCATCCTGCTCTGGACGCAGCTCCTCTCCGCGCTCCAGTCGCTGGCGCTGGCGCTGCTCGCCTTCACCGACACGATCACCGTCGGCTGGATCCTCGCGCTCCAGGTGGTGCAGGGGATCATCAACGCCTTCGACACGCCGGCCCGGCAGGCGTTCGTGGTCCAGATGGTGGAGGACCGCGCGGACCTCCCGAACGCGATCGCCCTCAACTCGACGATGGTCAACGGCAGCCGGATCATCGGCCCCTCCATCGGCGGCGTCATCATCGCCGCGGTCGGCGAGGCGTGGTGCTTCCTGATCGACGGCATCTCCTACGCCGCCGTGATCGCCTCGCTGCTCGCGATGCGCGTCGAGCGCGCGGAGCGGCCGGCCCGCCGCGGCGCCATCTTGGACGAGCTGCGCGCCGGCTTCCGCTACGTCTCCGGCTTCGCGCCCGTGCGCACGGCGCTCCTGCTGCTGGCGCTCGTCAGCACGATGGGGATGCCCTACACGGTCCTGATGCCGGTCATCGCCTCGAAGACGCTGCACGGCGGCCCGCACACGCTCGGCCTGCTCATGACCGCGTCCGGGCTCGGCGCCGTGGCGGGCGCGCTCTACCTCGCGTCGCGGCGGTCGGTGGTCGGGCTCGGCCGCGTGATGGTCGTGGCGACGCTGGCCTTCGGCGCCGGACTGGTGGCGTTCGGGCTCACGCGCTCGCTGTGGACCGCGCTGATCGTGCTGCCGGTGGTCGGCGCCGGCTTCATGGTCGAGATGGCGTCGACCAACACGATCCTCCAGACGGTGGTCGAGGAGCATCTGCGCGGCCGCGTGATGTCGTTCTACACGATGGCCTTCCTCGGCACCGCGCCGATCGGCAGCCTGCTCGCCGGCGTGGTCGCCGACCGTGTCGGCGCCTCGGCGACGGTGCTCCTGGGCGGCGTGGCCTGCATCGCCGGCGGCCTCTGGCTCGCGCTGCGCCTGCCGACGCTGCGCGAGCAGGTCCGCCCGATCTACGTCGAGCGGGGCATCCTGTCGTCCGTGCAGGCGGACGCGGGCACCGCGCGCGGCGTGCCCTGAGCCCGCCGGGCGGCTAACGCCGGCTCATGCGCACCGGCGGGAGCACGTCCACCCGCTCCCACGTTAGGCCCGGGCGGCGCATCCCGTACGCCGCGCCCCCCGCCACACCCGCGCCGAGCCCAACGGCGGCCATCGTCCCCAGGTTGTCGGTCAGCGCGCCGAGCAGGAGCCCCGCGCCCAGGCCGACCACCGCGCCCTTCACCGCCCCGTGCTGCATCCCCTGCACGCGCGAGCGCTGGCGCCGGACCTCCAGCGAGTGGATGTAGCGCACCGGGACCACGAGCCCCGCCGTCGTGCGGTCCTGCACGACCCGCAAGACCTGCCGGTCGGCGCGCTCGACGCGCCCCACCACCTGGCCGTACGGGTACTCGGCCTGGACGCGCACGCGCGCGCCCACGGCGACGTTGGCGCTCTGCGCGCCGAGGTCGCTCGCGAGTCCGGCGGCGAGCGTGAGCAGCGTGAGCCTGGCAATCATGATGTGCACTCCGAGTTCCTGCGTTGACGTCCGGCGGGCGCCGGCGGCGGCTGCCCGATTCAGGGCAAGTGACGTGCACCGGACCCAGGCCACACTCACCCGGTGAGGTGCGTCACACGCGTCCCGCCTCGTGCGTGACGCTCGAGTCCGCTGGGGAGTCGTTTTTCGAGGGGCCGCGCATGCGCGCCCCGCCGTTCCTCGCCCTCCTTCCACGCCTCCCGATGCTCGCCCACCTCCTCGGCACCACCCTGGCGACCTTCGTCAGCACGCACTCGCTGCTGGTGCTCGTGCTCCTCATGCTGCTCGCGCCGTACTGGCTCGGGCCGGTGCTCGTGCGCCTGACGAGCAAGTCCTCGGACGCGCCGCAGTTCGAGCCGTTCGACGGGAGCGCGGACCGCGAGCCGCCTCCGGTGACGGCGCACATCGCGCGCGCCACCGGGTCGCTCGCCGGCGAGGGGTTCAGGACCGCCGCCGACCTGGTGCTGCACGGGCACATGGACAACATCGTCACGCGCGTCCGGCTGTTCGAGAACCCGGCCACCGACGAGGCGGCGATCGCCGCGGGGGTGTATACGCTGGCCGGCGAGCTGGGCGCGATGACGATGCTCGTGGAGTTCTCGACCGAGTTCCGCGACGGCAGCTCGCGGATGACGGGCAACTCGCCCAGGCCCGGCGTCTACGCCCGCCGCCCCGACCGCACGATCGAGCGGTTCCCGGAGATGGCGGACGCCGCGAGCCTCTGCCGCGTGCACCGCGCGCTCCTCAGGCGGCACCACGCCCCGCGGTCGGTCGCCCCGTCGCGCTACCGCACCGCCCCGGCCCGGGGGCTCGCGGAGGGGATGGTGCGCGAGATGGAGGGGCAGGTCGCGGCGGGCTACCTGTGGAAGGACGCCGCCGCGCGCGCGTACCGCCCCACCTTGAAGGGCGCCGTGCTGATGTGCTGGAAGCTGCTGCCGCCGGCGGCCGGGCTGCGGCGCGCGGCGGGGCGGCGGCGCGCGGCGAAGCTGCTCCGCGAGCTGGGCGACTGGAACCAGCCTCACCAGCCGAAGACGAGCGACAGCGCCGCGTCCCCGCGCTCGGTCACGACCGCGCAGTCGGGGCACGCCTTCTCGTCGAGCCGGTGACGGATTCCGCCCACCTCGGCGCGAACCCCGTAGCCTAACCGGTGCATGAGCCACCAGTGCTTCGGGGCGAAGAGCTCGGCCCCGGCGCCGCCGTACGTCGTGTTCGGCCACCAGGTGCGCGACGGGAGCAGCGACGGCAGGTGTCCGCCCCGCCGGCCGGGGAGCGGGACGCCGTTCACGCTCACGTCGCGGACGCTGTAGCGCGTCCACGCGTAGCCGCCGCGCAGGTAGAGCTGGAGCGTCTGGTCCCACGCGTTCACCGCGCTGAAGCGGAAGCCGCCGGTCAGCTCGGTGAGGACCAGCCGCCCGCGCACCGTGCCTAACCGTGAGCCGCCGCCGCCGCCGCCGACCGCGGTGTAGGAGAGGCTGCTGGTGTCCCACGCGAACGTGTTCTCGAGGGAGAAGCGTG